>NZ_JBMDJF010000001.1:0-485133 GCF_057809055.1 Sphingobium sp. FG58
GTGGCCCACCGTGTTCGGCGATCCCAAGATGACCACCGCGCTCCTCGACCGCGTCACCCATCATTGCGACATCGTCGAGACCGGCAATGACAGTTGGCGCTTCAAAAACCGCAGCTGATCCGCCCCAGCGGGCATCAATTAGAAGATGCCTTGCGCTGCGCGCGCCTCCGGTCGGGCTACGCCCTCCCTACGCCGCGCGCAGCGCAAGGAAGCCCATCACATCAACGTTCCGCTATCCTGACGGGGGGTCCCTTTTGCGCGCCGATAAGGGGGCCCGTTTGGACGCCGATTGACATGTTCATTCTGATTAAGCGGACCATCGAGAATGTCGTGAAGCAGCTTGTCGATGGACGACCATCGAACCGTTATGGTCCCGATGGCGCGCAAATGGTCAGGAAATGCCTCGATTATAAGTGCCATCAAATGCCCCTAAAATAGAGGAACCTGACGGATTTGCGTGTTAGGTCAACCCCAGGATCAGGCAATCCTACCCCTATTTTTGTCCTCTACAATTTATGCGGCTTGCTCGCGTTAACCATGTCCTAAGACTGCTGACTGAACGATAGTGGCCTCCTACTTTTTAATCAGTAGCACCCGTTCAGGAGCCTGCTCAGCTATTCGATAATCTGACCTAAGGCGGGTAAGAATACCTACCCCTCCAGCAGCGACGGCTAAACCTATCGCCATAACTGCGACATCAAATCCGATTGCGGCCACGGCGGGCGCAAATGCGAAACCGGCTACGACCCCTTCAATAGGTGCGGCCGCGCCGCCGGTAGCGACAGCGGCAGGAAGAGCCGTGATTATGGCCACGGTGGCCAAGCCGATAGCTGCGAACGCAATGGCCCAAGCCACCTTCCCAGTGGCTTTAATCCGTATCACCTTCTTGGCTAAATCACCGACAATCTCGATAGTGCTTTCGCCGCTGTTCATCGCATTTTTCAGCGCATCAGCATTATCGACCTTAGACATGGAGCCTCATTTCAACCACAGCGCCACCCACTATTAGTGGCTTGCAATCAATGTCGTTGGGTAGTGATCGGACTATGCGACGCGCTCTATCAGTTCGACCGAACCATCGATGTCGAATTCCTCATCCTCGTCAAGATCATTGACATCAGGCATCTCGAAATCGGCCTTCCAGTCGTAGATCTTCTCGACCTTCTGGTCGCCTTCACCATGCCATACCAAGACGGCACCGTTCTTCGTCTCTCCGGCAGTCTTCTCTAGAAACTCAACGATGACAGCTTCAGCGGCTTGCTCAAAATCATCGCCAAAAACTGCGGTAGCGTTATATTCTTTAGGTTCACCGATGATTTGTGCCCACAACATGCGCTGCCTCCATGGATTGCTGCGGATAGGTAAGCATTTGGAGGCGGGGCCGCAACTTATGATCACGAAGGCGTCCACCAGAATTCGCCGATCCGCGTGATTTTTTGTCCTCTACAATTCATGCGGCTTGCTCGCGTTAACCATGTCCTAGCAGCACCGATTCACAAGTAGTGAGAACACAACTGGGCAGCTCGGCTCTTCGACTGATGCTGAACCGTGCCTTTAAACCGGCTGTTCATTTTATGCGGATAGCCCATGCGTAGAACGGATTCAGAGGCAAGGTATGATAGCAGCATTCATAGCGTTGGCCGTCGCATCGAGCGCCTATCCTACGCCGCCAAGGTCGCAGGTCGACGATGCTATCAAGGCTTTCAAGAGCGAATGCTTATCAGACAAAGGCATTGCTGTAGGCGTGCGAAATTGGACTGAACGCATGAGCTTTGTCGATAACCATCGGCAGACGACGCTTGCGATCGAAGCCGAATTATCCATGGCCAAGAAGGCAGTCCCTTTCGATGTTGATCGATATGCTAAGGCCCTGAAGGCCGCAAATGACGATCAGTATATTCGCCTCAGCAAAAGCAATGAGTATGAGATCAAATTCCTGCGCGACCTTCCGGTAGCGGATCGGACGCGATGGGCTAAGAGGTTAGCACGGGGCTACACACCTCCCGCCAATTACTGCGTGGAGAAATAAGCTCTTACCCTGTTAAACGGCGCTGAGGCGCTAAAATCTCACATTTGCGTGATTTTTTGTCCTCTACAATCTATGCGGCTTGCTCATTAACCATATTGCCTAACATGGCGTGGGTTGGTCATTTATAGTGGTGTGAACCTGATCCCCACTTGTCGAAATGAGCATCAACGGCCAGACTGTCGCACATGCTTCACACTCTGCTACCCATCACTCTCGCAATGCTGGCTTCGCCTTCTAAAGACGATCTTCCCTCCACCCAACCATGGGCGATTATCGCGAAAGCCGATATGTCAGCAGGGCAAATGGTCTACGACGAAATAGGCAACAGTTGGAATGTAGGCGGACACCTAATTTGGGGTCAGGTTTATCTCACCGACGACGAGGTGAGCATCGACATTGCCGCGCGTGGGTGTGTGGATCGTACTATCGATTACAGGCAGAAGATCACTTTTCCTCGCACGAATAAGGAAACCGAAATCGCAGCCCTACGCGCTTCCACGCTGACATTAGTGGGGGTGATCCAAGAGCAATGCTCATTGTCGGGCAGCACGACGGACACCTTTATGAATGGTTTGGAACCCGCATATCGAGATCTTTTCGATAAAAACAAAAACTCACGCTCCAAAGCTCAGTAATCTGGGCGCTGGAGGCGTAAAGCATGTTAGCCGCAGTCATAGCGGCGAAAGAGGACGACATGCCAAATTACGATGAGATTGCGCTGGCAGCGTTCGGGCGCGAAGCCATGAACGAAATCTATGACATCTATAACCGGAAGGGTGGTCGGGAAGCTGTCGATCGCGAAGCATTAAAGCGAGTTCTTGACCGTTTCCCCAATGCGACGGACAAAGAAAAGATCCACGTTCAAAACTGGGCAGCCTTTCGCACCCGGCAGTAAAAATCACAGAAATGCGTGATTTTTGTCCTCTACAATCTACGCGGCTTGCTCGACCACCGGATAGCCCAGCAACGTCGCGGGCTGCCCCGCACTCAGCGAAGGCTGCCACAGAAACGCGCCATCGCTCGTTTTCATCTTGCGAATAGCGCTCAGCGTCGCGCTGTTCATCACGAACGACGCCCCCTGTCGATAGGGCGCACGCAGGCTCTGCACCAGGTCGATCAGCCGGTCCTGCGGGTTGGACGCGGCGAAAGCCCCCGCCGCGCCCGACGCCACATATTGCAGCGACCCGAACGCCCGCACAGCGTCCGCCTCGTTGGTGGTGGTATAGGTCAGGAAGCCCTTGGGCTTGTTCGTGCCATTGCCGTTGATGAAGGCCGCCCCTTCCGCCACCGCAAATTCACGGGCAATCTCGCCCGCCAGCCAGCCCTCGACATCGAACTGCGCATCGTCCAGCATCGCCTGAGACGCCGCCGGATTGGCGAACAATTCGCCCGACGGCGGCGCAATCTCGTTGAAGCTTGGCGTCCCCGTCTCGCCCCGCGCCCCCGTTTCGCTGGCCCAGCCCGACACGATCCCACCAGCCGTCACCAGCTTGCGATAGCCCGCCGTCCCGGTCCGCACGACATTGGCGATCGCGCGAATGGGCGAAATGCTTTTCAGCGTCGCATCGATCAGCTGATCAATCTCCCGCGGCACCGCATAACCGCCGGTCGCACCGCTCGCGCCGGAAAAGCTCTTCAGCTCCACCCCCGCTTCCTGCCCCTGCCGCAAATAGCGATCAACGAAGTTGGCGCGCACCGGATCAACCGCCCCGCCCTTCACCCCATCCAATGCCGGCCGCTGCATAGCCACCCGCATCGCGCTCAAATCCGCCTCCAAAGCCGCAATCCGCTCCCCCTGAAGCATCACATCAAAGCTCCCCTCCAGAGCATCCGTCACGCCGTCCGTCATGTCATTCTCCCGCTAGAAAACACAAAAAAGGGCGGCCCCGCATGGGACCGCCCTGAAATTCTCAAAACCTTCTCCCCAGGGGGGAGAAGGATACGAAGCCTTGCCAGCCTGCTGGCTAGGCGAAGTTGGATGAGGGGGAGCTGCGCCCGCGTAAATCACTCCACCGCAATCACCCGCGCCCCATCCTGCATCGGATGCGTCACCAAACTCACCTCCACCAGCTCCAGCGCCAGCAACTCACGCGGTCCAGCTCCCCGTGCCTCCCGCACCCTATATCCAAACGACAGCCCATCCAGCGCCCCGGCCTTCAGCCCCGCCGCCGCCTCGCGCCCGGCCGCCGTCCGCGCCGACACCCGGCCGATCACGCGCAGCCCCGCGCATCCTCCTCCAGTCGCTCGACCGATCCGATCACCTGACCCGGCCCATGCTGCCACAGCAACGGCACGCCCGCCGCGCGCACGCCACCAAAGGCGCCCGCCCGCACCACATCCCCGCCCCGGTCCACCCGGTCGAAAATCGCCGCATAGCCCGCAAAGCGCAAGTCGCCCTCATTCCCCCCCTCCGTTCGCTTCGAGCGAAGTCGAGAAGCCCCCAGCGCCACATCGCCACTCACGTCCGCACCAACCCGACCAGCCCGGTCTTGACCGCAATCCCCAGCAACACCAGCGCCAGCGCGATCCGCACCATCCAGCCGATCACCGCCCCGCGCGCCGCCTTCTTCGCGTCGCGCCAGGCGCGCAGCAGTTCGCGCAGCTCCCGCACATCGCCCTCGGCCCGCCGGTCCGCCAGCCCCAGCCGCTCCAGCGCCCGCCCCGCGCCCAGCTCGCTTGCCTCCTCCACCAGCGCCCGGATCATCACCATATCCGCCGCCCCCGGCCCGCCATCTGCTTGCGCCACCAACCGCGCCAGCATCTCGCCATCCTGTTTCATCACGCCCCTCCCTGCGTCGCTGGCAGAAAATTCGCGCAGAGGCGCAGATGACGAGGAGAAGAAAAAAGCCGCCCAAGGCGGCCTCCAAAAATCTCTGCGCCCTCTGCGCCTCTGCGCGAAATCCCTATAACCCCAACAAAGCCTTCTTCTCCTCCGCCGACAGGAAGTCCGTCCCCGCAACCCGCTCCCACAGCGCCGCCCGCTCATCGCTCAGCGCCGCCACGCTATCCAGGTCCGGCTCGATCCGCAGCCCCGGCCACCAGCCAGCCAAACCCTGCCCCAGCCCCGCGCATATCTTCCCCACCAGCGGCAATATCGTCTGCCGCCACAGCGCCTTGTTCGCCTCGCGATAATTGGCGTAGCTATTGTCGCCGGGCAGCCCCATCAGCATCGGCGGCACCCCGAAAGCCAGCGCAATCTCCCGCGCCGTCGCCGCCTTCAATCCCACAAAATCCATCTCCGCAGGCGTCAGGCTCAGCGCCTTCCAGCTCAACCCGCCCTCCAGCAGCATTGGCCGCCCCGCATTGGCCGCGCCCGCAAAAGCGATCTCCATCTCCCGCTTCACCCGCTCATATTGGTCGGGCGCCATCACCGATCCGTCGCCCGGATCATAAACCATCGCCCCGCTGGGCCGAGCCGCATTGTCCAGCAAAGCCTTGTTCCACACGGTCGCCGCATTGTGGATCGCCACCGCCCCCGCCGCCGCACCGACACAGCCCAATCCATAATGATCGTCCAGCGGATGCAGGCTTTTCAAATGTAGCACGTTGGTCCGCCCCGCCCCATCTTCGGGTGACAGCCGCGTCACGCTCTCCCCGACGCGATAAAGATAGGCCGCCGGCCACCCCCGCGCATCCGCCTCCACCGACACCCGCTCAGGCCGCAGCGCGAACAGCTCGGCCGGCATCCCGTCCGTCCCGCCAATCAGCTGCACATAGGCATTGCCGTGCAGCAGCAAATGGCAGGCCAAAGTCTCCACCAAGCCCTGCCCCGCCGAAGCCCGCGCCACCAACGCCAGCACCCGCGCGCCATCCGCCACGCCAGCGACTTTCAGCGCCGTCGCCCCCGCCCCCTCCGACACCAGCCGCATCGCCCGCTGCGCCACCGGATTGCCGATCACCCCCGCGCGCAACTGCGCCTCATAGCTGGCAGGCCACTCCCCCAGCGCCACCGCCCCCGTCCCCCAGGCCCGCGCCAACACCGGCCGCACATCCGCCGACGCAGCGGCCTTCATCCCAAAAAATTTCATATCCTGTCCCCCAAAACGCAAAAACCCTCTCCCCGGCGGGGAGAGGGCCAAAGCGATTTCTAATCAGATAGAATATCTGATGACTCGGAAATCGCGCTAAAACTAAAGTGAAGGTTGGTGGCGAAGCCGCCTACCGAAACTGGAAGAGGGGAAAGCCCCCTCACGTCTAATCAACGATTGCGCCGCTACTTTCAGCCCAACCCTTTACAATCCAGTCGCCACGATCGAACATCCGCTGATGTGGCACCACGCACTAAGCCTACTCGCTCTGACCGACCCGACGCAGCTTCCACCAGCACCGGCAAAGCGGGAGATCATCCCCATCGCCCTGCCGACAGCGCAGGACTATGCGCTCGTGACGCTGCGGGCGGACGCCATTGGCGAAGCCATCGTCACTATCGCGCAACGCGGTGATACCGACCAGATCGATTGTACGCCGACGGACATTGTCGGAGGCCGGGACATCGCGGTGGCCAGCTGCCAACTCATCATGTCCAAAATGGGCTGGATCCTGGCGGTAAGCCGCCATGACGGCAGCAAACTGACAGTGCCGAAAATGCGCGTCATGTGGGAACCGGCTCCCTCGTCATTTCGTAGCGATTTCGGCGGAACCACGCCTTTGGCTGTCGATGGCAATCCCCCCATCACGGGAACGACCCGTCCTACGGACCTGACCAGTGACTATATCACAGATATTGACGCCACTGGACGGCCAACATCCTGTCGCATCAAAAAGTCATCAGGCAACCGCAAATATGACGACCAGTCCTGCCTCGTCGCCATGGGGCAGCGTTACTTGCCAGCGATCAATTCGGCGGGGCAACCTGTCCCCACGCAGGTGCAATCCTGGGTCAGATGGCGGGACCGGGAACTGACCACCCCCGCCAAGTGATCATTCAAGGATTACGCCGCAACACCCGGTCGCAGGTCGAATTCGTCCCCTCGCTCTTGCCGATCACCCGGCCCGCCAGCGCCCCGGCCCCCGCGCCCAGCAAAGTCTCGCCCAGACCACCGCCCGCAATCAGCCCGACGCCAGCACCACCAGCCGCGCCGATCACCGTACCCTTGTCGCGGCCCTTCTTCGCCTGGATCAGGCAATAGCGCACATCGTCACGATCCCGCGGCACCGCCCGCGCTACCCGCGCCCGCTCCTTGGCGCTCAACGTCACCGCCATCACCGGCGTCGCCACTAAAGTCGCCCCGACCAGCGCGCCCACTATCGTCACCATCTTCATCTGAATCGCTCCGCAATCAAAATATGATGCGCCAAAAACGAGCCAAGCCTATCCCTTGTTCCGATCCCCTAGCCGAGATCATCGGGCAAGCGCGCGGGCCAGCTTGCCCAGCTTCCCACGCCCAACCACAAAATCCACATGATCCAGTAAAGGGTGAAAGGAGCCGTTACCCACGCCAGAGGATATGAGGCAAGATGCACGACCGCCCACAGCAGGACCAACGCCACAAACAGGTGCAAACTCGGATAATAATCTGCGCCCCCACCGTTCCGCGCCAGCCACCATCCTGCCCGCTTCCGCCATTCGACCGGCGGCGCATAGAGCGTAAAGGCAAATCGCAGAAAGGGATAAGTCAGCAGCAGCATGACCGGGAAGGCCATCACCTCCAGCACTGGAATATAGTCGTTGAAACAATCGTCGAACGCACCGGTGAAGGTCCGCCCACCACAACGCACCTGCCATTTGGCAGCGGTGCCGAACCAGAATATGAGTGGATAGGCGATCCAAAGCGGCGCACCGATGACCGCCATCCAGAACCGTTGCCGTTCGCTCATCCGATGCCTCCGATCAGTTGATGTAACGCGCATCAAAACAAACGCCACCCCTCAAAACCCCCGCACCCGCGCCTCGCCCCTTCGCCCCAGCATCAGTTCCGTCAGCGCCCACACCAGCGCATCGGCGCGATCGGGTGACCGCCCCGGCCCGACATAGCCGCCCCCGGTCAGCAGCCCGCACATCTCGTCCTCCAGTTGCGCAAACGCCCCGCGATGCGCCACCCGCCCGGCCTCGTAGAGCGCCGCAACCGGCTCGGCCCGCGCCACCTTCCCGCGCGATGCGTGAACCAGCTTCACCGGCAGCCTCTCGTCCGCCGCGCGCAGCAGGCTTTCCACCATCGCCCCGCCATTATTCGCCTCGGCCACCACCTTGTCCGCGCCATGCACCGCCGCCGCCGCCGCCACTGCCCGCGCCCAGCTTTCGGGCGAGCAACCCTCGACACTCGCATCCGCAATCACATAGGCGCGCCCGTCACCACCCACGCCCGCCACCACGATCCCGCACGCATCGCCATGCGCCGACGCCGGCGGATCGACCGCCACCACCACCCGGCGCAACGCCGCCCCGTCTTGCCCGCCCGGCACATGCGCCACCCGGCACCGCTCGATCAGGTCGCGCGACCACAAAGCGCCCTCCACCTCCTCGATCAGCTCGCCATCCAGCTCCTGCCGCCCCAGCCGCGTGCCGCCATAGCTGCGCTCCATCGCCTCCACGAACCCGTCGGCCAGATTAGCGCGATTGTCCGCCGTCCGCCCGCGTGTCACCACCACGCTCCCCGCGGCCGCATCCGCCACCAGCCGCCGCACCAGCGCCACCGGACGCGGCGTCGTCGTCGCCATCACCTGCGGCCGCCTGCCCAGCCGCATCGCCATCATCAGATTGTCCCACGCCCCTTGCGCAAAGGGCCATTTGGCGATCTCGTCGGCCCAGCCATGGCTGAATTGCGGCCCGCGCAGGCTTTCCGGTTCCGCTGCCCCGAACAGGGTCGCCACCGCGCCATTGGGCCAGGTCAGCTTGCGCAGCGCGGGTGCAAAGACCGGGCGGCACCACCAGGGCGCAATCGCCAACAGGCCCGACGCCCCTTCCACCATCACCCGCCGCGCCTCGCCCAGCGTCGCGCCGACCAGCGCGATCCGCGCCGCCGGATCAGCCTCCGCGATTCCCCGCACCCACTCCGCCCCGGCCCGCGTCTTGCCGAACCCGCGCCCCGCCATCATCAACCAGATGCGCCAGTCGCCCTCCGGCGCCATCTGCCCCGGCCGCGCAAGCCAGTCCCAATCAAATTTCAGCGCCTCACAGCCCGCCGCCTTCAGACGCCGCAGAAACCTGTCCCGCTCGTCCGGCCACGCATCCAGCCATGCAATATGCGAAGTCTCCATCGCCCTCCCCTTGCCGGGGCGGCGACAAGCACGCCCCTATTTGCGCGGCGCCATTCCGCCGAACGTCACGATGCTCTCGCTCCCGTCCCTGGCTACCGCCGCCACGCCGATGAAATGATCGTCCACCACCACATCTTTCAGCAGCAATTCGGTCGCGCCGGTCACCAGCCTGCTATCGGTCCAGTCCTGCGCATCGGCCCGCCGCCAATATACATGATAGGCCGCCGCCCCCGGCACCGCGTCCCAAAACACCCGCGTATCCATCGACAGCGCACCATCCAGCGACACAGTCGCAGGCGCCGCCGGCGCACGCGCCAAAGCCCGCAATGCCGCGACATTCAGCGCCGTCACCTTCGCCAGATAGGGAAAGTCCATTCCGACAACCGTGTCGCCATAATCGCGGCCAGCCTCGACCCGCAGATCCTGATGCTGCCGGTCGTAATTTTCGATCCCCACCGAAAAACGCACCGCCGGATAACCCGCCTCCAGCAGCGGCGTATGATCGCCGCCGCGCCCGAAACGGTCAGGCCGCCGCACCGCAAACACGTCCAGCCCGATCTGCGGATTGGCCGCCGCAATCCCGTCGATCGCCTTGGCCAGCGCCCGCGAAGGCCCGTCATCCTCCCCGCCAATCCCGCGCCGGGTCAGCCCCGCCTTGGCATCCTCGGCGGATCGTATTCCTTCGGAAAACACCCGCACTCGGTCCGCCACGATCCGCCCGTTCAGGCCAGTCGTGTTGCCGACAATATCATTGTTCAGCATCGCCCGCACCTGCCAGCCGCGCGCCTTGGCGGTATTCGCCAGCAACTTGCCGCCCAGCAACCCCTGCTCCTCGCCGGACAGCAGCGCATAGACGATCGTCCCGTCAAATTTCTCTCCGGCCAGCACCCGCGCCGCCTCGATCACCAGCGCGCTGCCCGACCCATTGTCGTTCGCGCCCGGCGCATCGCTGGTTGCATCCATCACGTCGCTCACCCGGCTGTCGATATGCCCCGCGACGATCACCACCTGATTGGGATCGCCCGTCCCGGTCTGGATCGCCAGCACGTCGACAATATCCGCGCCATTGGGTACGCGCGGCGCGGTAAAGCGCTCCGACACGCTCTCGACCTTCAGACAGCCGCCACACCCCTTGGAAATCCGCGCAAACTCCGCCGCCGCCCACGCCCGCGCCGCGCCGATCCCCCGCTTGGGATCGGTCGCCGACGACAATGTATGCCGCGTCCCGAAACTCACCAGTTTCTCGACCGTCGCCTTCAATCGCGCCGGATCAGGCGCTTGGCTCTGCGCGGTTGCAGGCGACGAAAGCGCCGAAGCGACGGCGATCAGGATCAGTTTTTTCATATGTTCGGGTCTAGCTTTTGTTGGCCATTTGTAAAGCATCACGCCCCTTGGCCAAAAAGACTCCATATCGGATCAATCGGCTTGTTCCGTAGCGGAAATCCGTTTTCCCAAGCGCGAAAATCCGCCATTGTTCCACTATGGAAACGGTGAGGGGAGCGCTATGATTGATCGAGTTGGTGAAATCGAGCATCACCTGATCAGCTTGGGTATCAGCCCCAAAGTCGTCACAAATCTGCTCGACATCATTCGTACACATGCAACGGCCAAACCGTCCTATGAACCGGATATCACCCCGGAACCGATGGACGCAGAGATCGGGCAAATTGCACGCATGTTTCACAAGTCGTCGCTGCGCCGTGGCGAAGCGCTGGGCCAGCCCGTGTCTGACCCCGGCTGGAACATGCTGCTAGCCCTGGTTGCGGACGCCACTGAATATCGCGCGTCCTGCGTAACATCTCTATGCTATGCCAGCGGCTCGCCGATGACGACTGCACTGCGTCATCTGAGACGGCTGGAAAAGAACGGCAAAATCCTCCGGCGGGAACACCGGCATGATTCCCGAAAATCGATTATCGAGGCTACACCAGCTACTCTGGCGGTGATGAAACAACTCATTCTCAGCTTCTGCGTCCCGCCGCCATCGCGTTGAACCCGCTGCAAGGGGCCAGACGCATCAAGCGACCAGATCATCATCATGATCTGGTCGGCGAAATCAGCCGGATCATAGAGGGGCTTATCGCCGCGTCGGACGCCCGGCTTGAGGATCTCAAGAAGCAGCGGCTGGCCCCGCTCGGCGCGCCAGTGACCGCGTTTCTGGACGAAGATGTCAGCGTTGCTTTCGCCCCGGCCCAATCAACGGTCGTTCCGCTTCAGTCCGCACCAGCAGCGCCGACCGCCACTCCCAAGGCCACGACCGCCTCACTGGTCAACCCCTCACTGGAGATCAAGGCGCAGTAAGCCTTGACCCGGCTTGGCTCCCCTCCCGTCCGGGGAGGGGAGTTTTTAACGGCCAGCCCCCGGACAACTACCTAAAGACCACAACGCCACCACGCCCCATAGTCTCCCCACCAAAACAGGAGACGATAGAATGAGCGAACATGGCCACGATCTCCACAGCCTGTTTCCCCACGCCGTCGACCGGCTGCACCATCTCAAACTCACCGACGCGCATTTTCGCGGGCTGGCCGATCGCTATCATGATCTGGTCGGCGAAATCAGCCGGATCATAGAGGGGCTTACCGCCGCGTCGGACGCGCGGCTGGAGGATCTCAAGAAACAGCGGCTGGCCCTGCTCGACACGATCAGCGCGATGATCGCGCCCGAACGCACGGTCTGACAGCGCGCCTCACGTCCCCGTCGCCGCCCGCATCCGCTCCACTTCGTCCCGCGCCCGGCGTACCCGCCGCACCACCGCCGGGCTGTCGGGCCGCTCCTTCCCCGCCGCCGCGCTCGCGCGATAGGCCAGCACCCGGTCGCGATGCCGGGTCAGCAATTGCAGCGCCAGTTTCAGGTCATGCCCACGCCTGACCTTGCGGCTCTTCACCGCCCCCTCGCCGTCCAGCAAAATCTCCTCGCTCTCGCTCCCGAACAGGGCCTCGCGCATCAGCATCGCCTCAATCTCGGCATAGCCAATATCCATCGCCCGCTCCCAGTCGGCGGCAAAGCGCCGGTTGCGCTGCCTGCGGTCATAGGCGCTCGTCCGGCTCACGCCCGCCACCCGCGCCGCCTCGCTGGTGTTGCACGTCGTCGCTAGCGTCTGCAAAAACAGCCGCTCCTGATCTTTGGTCCAGCCATCCTTGCGCGGCGCACGCATCTGCACTTGGCTCTTGCCCGCGATCGTCCGGCGCGCCGGTTCCAAGTCGCGCGCCTGCGCCTCCACCCCGTCCGCCATGCCTGTCCCCCCACCCGCGCGCCACAAGCCCAACGCAAAAAGGGCCGACCCGCCCGGATCAGCCCCTGTTGCGTCGCGCCTTGGCGACTCACATTTTTCCACTGTGCCTATCTCTGCCAGAACAGCGTGACGCTGTCAAGGCAAATGTTCCATATAGGTTATTTCTTGCCCATCATTCCGGCCACGACCGGCGCCTCCAGCGCTAGCGCCGCGACCACGCTGGGCCGCGCTTTCACCGCCGCGATCCACGCCGCAACCCTCGGCCACCGCTCCGCATCCAGCCCCTCCGAACAATAGATGACATTGATGATCGGGCAGGCCGCCGCCAGATCGGCCAGCGTAAAGCGATCCTCCACCAGCCAGCCGCTGTCGGGCAAAACCCCTTCCAGATAGTCATACAGGCGCGGCATCTCCTCCGCCTCCGCCTTGTCCGCTGCGTCCAGATCCCACGGCAACTTCAGCGCCCTGGCAACGACCCGGTTGAAAAATATCTTCGCGCCCACCGGCTGCACGACGGTATCGCCAAATTCCTCAAACCATATTGTCCGCGCCCGCGCCCGCGGCTCTGCCGGAATCATCTCCGTCCCCGGTCGCAGCACATCCATATAGGTTATGATCGCGGTCGAATCGCACAGCAGGAAATCGCCATCCTCCAGCGCCGGAATCTTACCGAACGGCGACCCCTTGAAATAGCCCTCCGCCCCGCGCCCGAACCCGGCCGTCTGCACCTCGACATCAATCCCCTTTTCCGCCGCAAAGACGATAACCTTGCGCACAAAAGGCGACGGCCGCGCACCATGGATGATCATGCAATCTCTCCCTATCCTGTCAGCGCGGCAGGATGACAACCCAGTCTCAAAATGCAACTATTTTATGCATCCTGCCACAACGGAGCGATTATGGCGCAAACGCCATTTGCCGTTCCGTTACGCACAAGTAATGATGATGCTTCCGGGAGGGCAGGAATCATGCATATGTCGTTCAAGACTATTGGCCTGGTCGCAACAATTTCGATGCTATCTGGTTGCGCCAACGACGGACGCCCCACTTTTATATCGGATCGTGGCGTCACGAAAGAAGTCATCGATGCCAACGGCGCCAGCCCGACGGGTGACGGACTTCTTTTTCAGTTCAAACTTGCCGCCGCCGAAGCCAGTCCATTTACCAGCGGTCCGACCATTGCCCTCAAACCCAATGATCCCGTCAAGCAGCGCGCCTTCATGGACGCCGGCTTCGCCCTCATCCAGGCCCGCTGCAACATCTACATCCTGTCCAAGGCCGACAATCAGCGCCGCGTGAATGTATGGCGCGATACTTTCGCCCCGATCACCGCCTTGCTGACCGGGGCAGTGGCGCTGATCGGCAAGGGCGACGACACCAGCAACGACGCCCTGACCGCGCTGTCGCTCGGCACCAGCGCCGCATCGGCCGGTTTTCGCATCTATGAGCAACGCTACCTGTTCGGGGCCGAAAATGTAAACTCGGTGCGCCTGCTGATTCTCAAGGCGCTCGCCGACAATGCTCTGGAAGCGTCAAAGACTGCGGACACGAAACTCACCTATTCCCAATCCGTTACCCACCTGCTCAACAATCAGGCGGTATGTTCGCCCGGCCATATCCTGCAACTGGTCAGTGAAGCCATTGAGGCTGGAGAGGTCGAATCGACGACAAGCGACACCACATCTCCCGCGCCGACGGAAACCGCGGCGGAAAAGGAATTGAGGGAGGTGAAATCCGTGCTGGAGCAACTCAAGCTGGACAAGGCGATCACCGACCAGCAAATCACCGCCGCGAAGGCCAAATTGACGGTCACGCCGCCCGCAGCCGCAGCTCCGTCCAAAGGACTGGAAATGGTCACCACCCGCGTGCAGAACAGATGATGTTCGGCGCACAAAATGCCCGCGCGCTGCCCCCGATAAGGACAGCTGCAAACGCCGCAATACCCGACCTCACTCGCCGCCCGCGCCCTGCCCCGCACTCACCATCGTGCGCGTATAGTCGATCCGTATCCGCACCCAGCTGCCGACCATCACCTTGCCATTCTCGCGCGGGGGCAGGACCAGAAACTGCCACGCCGCCAGCCGCACCGCGCGGGCAAAGCCAGACCCCAACGGCGATTCGCCCAGCGTCTGGCAATTATCGACATGATAATGATCGACCGTCTTGCACGCGACCATGCCCCATCCATTGGGCGGCGCATTGGCGGGCAGGAAGGGGGAAAGCTCGGCATTGGTCGGTCGCCGATACCATTCGGCGTTGAACAATTGCACGCCCCCCGGCCCCTCGCCCGGCCCGGCCACCGCCGCACTATTGCCCTGCCCAGCGGCACTCGCCCCCTGCGCCGCCCTGGGCATCTGGCCGATATCGGCTGAGGCCATCTGCTCGCGGTTGAGCGTCAGGAAGGGGAAGGGCGATGGCGGCTGCTCGGCGGGCTTGGCGACCGGCACGGGTGGCCGCACCACCGCCTCGGCCTGTTTGGGCGCCGCCGCATCCTCTTTCTCGCGCCGCTCCGCCTTGGGCGCGCGCTTCTGTTGCTCCGCGCTTTTCTGTCCGGTCTCGACGTCGAACGTCACCGGCATCCGGTCATCGACCCGTTTGGGTTCAGGCTTGGGGGCCAGCGTGAACAGCGCAAGCAGCAGGATAGCGTTCAGCACCAGCGCAAACGCCATGCCGCCCGCGCGTTGCCGCAATCTGGCCCAGGAAATGGTAGAAAATGTCAAACGCGCCGACCGAACAGGACTGATGATGGGTCATGCCCAGACGCCACCGTCCCGTCAACGCCGTCGCGTCAGACCGTGCGATTGTGCGTTCGCACATTCGGACCGCACCGGCCCTCACCCCCACCCGACCTCCCAATCAGGATACACTGTGGGCGGTCGGGTGGGGGTGAGGGCCGGTGCGGCTTCAAAATGCGCCCTTTCGCGCATTTTCAAACAGGCACTTCCTCAGCACACATCTTCCTCACGCACCACCGGCCTGCTCTCCCGCGTCGCGCGCATCCGGCTGGCCTTGTCGTCGACATCGCTGGTCAGCACGACATGATCGTCATGCACCTCCAGCAGCACGCCTGCGAAGGGAAAGCCCTCCAGGCTGCCTGTCACGCGATAGCTTACCGAATCGCCGACCTTGAACGTCGCCGGATCGGTATTGAATTCAAACGGGCAACCGCCCTCACCCATGCCCTGCATCTGTCTCTCCTCAATCGGTCGATCCTACCGCCACGCGCACCAACCGATCAAGCGCCGCGATCCCCACGCCTTCACCTATCGCCCGACCGGCAAAAGGCGCTGGCGACCGGCCTTCATCTCGGCTAGGGGTCAGGTCGAATTTCCGGTCAGGCCGAGGCGAAAATGATGTTTTTTGAGAACCGGAGCGCAGCGTGCTGCCAGCACGTGAGCACCGGAAGCGGAAAAAGGCGTCATTTGCAGCCCGGCATCACCGGAAAGTCGGCCTGACCCCCGCCCGATGCTGACACGCCTTTACCAATGGATGCTGGCGAAAGCCGCCCACCGCCACGCCGAACGCTGGCTGTTCGCCTTCAGCTTCATGGAATCCAGCTTCTTCCCCATTCCGCCGCACCCGCTGCTCGGCCTCATGTGCCTCGCCCGCCCGGAACGCGCGCTGCGATTCGGGGTCATCTGCACCCTCGCCTCGGTGCTGGGCGGGCTGCTCGGCTATGCGATCGGCTATTTCCTCTATGAAACCGTGGGCCAGCAACTGCTCGCCGCGCTTGGCCTGGCTGCCAAATTCCCGGTTGCAGCCTGCTATCTGCGCGAGTTCGGGGCGGAGATCATCCTGATCAAGGGCGCAACGCCCATCCCGTTCAAGCTGATCACCATCACGGCGGGCTTCATCGGCCTGCCGCTCTTCACCTTCATCTGGGCCAGCGTCCTCAGCCGCGCGTTCCAGTTCATGCTGGTGGGCTTCCTGTTCTGGAAATTTGGCCGCCCGATCAAGGCATTCATCGAAAAATATCTCGCCCTTCTGTCGGGCCTGTTCCTTGTCCTCATCGTCGGCGGCTTCATCGCCGCCTCGATGCTGACCGGCGGCCCCAGCAAGAGCGACAGTTGCAGCGCCGCCACCATGGCCACGGTCCGCTAAACAAGCGATGCAAAGCCTGATCGCCCGGCATGTCAGGTCCTGGCCCCGCCTCGCCGCGCTGCTGGCGGGCCTGCTCAGCGCCACCGGTTTCGCGCCCTTAAGCCTCTGGCCGGTCACCCTCGCCTGCCTCGCGCTGCTCATCCACCTGGTCCAGCACGCCCCCGACCGCCGCGCCGCCTTCACCTATGGCTGGCTCTTCGGCGTCGCCCATTTCACCCTGGGCCTCAACTGGATCGCCCACGCCTTCACCTTTCAGGACAGCATGCCCCACTGGCTCGGCTACCCCGCCGTAGCGCTGCTGTCGCTCTACCTCGCTGTCTATCCGGGCCTCGCGACGCTGGGGACATGGTGGATCACCCGTCACCCAGTGTTCCCGCGCAGGCGGGAACCCAGTCCCGCCGTCTCGTCTGGGTTCCCGCCTTCGCGGGAACACGCAGCCCCAATATTCCTCCTCCTCTTCGCCGCCCTCTGGCTCGCCACCGAATATCTCCGCGCCACCGCCTTCACCGGTTTCGCCTGGAACCCGCTCGGCGTCACCCTGCTCCCCACCGGCATCGCCATCGCCGCCACCCTCATCGGCACCTACGGCCTTGGCGCGCTGACCATCCTCGCGGCAGGCGCGCTCCTCCTGGCCTTCCAGCGCCATTACCGCCCCGCCGCAGCCCTCGCCGCGCCACTCGCCCTCCTCGCACTCTGGGGCCATCTCGCCCCCGCCCCGCCGACCCCGCCCGGCGCGCCGCGCGTCCGCATCGTTCAGCCCAATATCGGCCAGGACCAGAAATATTCGGTCGAAAACGAAGTCGCCAATTTCCGCAAGCTCGCCGCCCTGTCCGGCCAGCCCCGCCCCGCCCCGCGCCTGCTCTTCTGGCCCGAAGCCGCCATCCCCGCCTATCTCGACATGGAACCGGGCTGGCGCGCCCGCCTCGCCAGCCTGCTTGGCCCCGGCGACCTGCTGATGACCGGCGCGGACAAGGTCTATTTCAAGCCGGTCGAACAGGACGGCGTCATCACGCAAAAGCTGGCGGGCGCGAACAACAGCGTCTGGATCGTCACCCCCGACGCCCGGTTGCTCGGCCGCTACAGCAAAGCGCATCTGGTCCCCTATGGCGAATATCTGCCGATGCGGAACATCCTCGAACCGATCGGCCTTTCGCGCCTGGTCCCCGGCGACGCCGATTTCTGGCCCGGCCCCGGCCCGCAAAGCCTCCCCCTGCCTGCCACGCTCGGTCGCCCGCCCCTCAAAATGGGCGTGCAAATCTGTTACGAGATCATCTTTTCGGGGCAAGTGGTCGACCGCGCCAACCGCCCATCCTTTCTTTTCAACCCCTCCAACGACGCCTGGTTCGGCAGCTGGGGACCGGTCCAGCATCTGGCCCAAGCCCGCCTGCGCGCGCTGGAGGAGGGGATTCCCATCATCCGCTCCACCCCTACCGGCGTCTCCGCCATCATCGATGCGCGCGGCCATGTCGTCCATGCGCTCGGCCTCAACCGCGCCGGTTTC
Organism: Sphingobium sp. FG58; assembly: GCF_057809055.1. Taxonomy (NCBI): domain Bacteria; kingdom Pseudomonadati; phylum Pseudomonadota; class Alphaproteobacteria; order Sphingomonadales; family Sphingobiaceae; genus Sphingobium; species Sphingobium sp. FG58. The sequence goes on from NZ_JBMDJF010000001.1 coordinate 18,064, forward strand.
CTCGATTCCGGCCTGCCGCCCGCTCTGCCCCCCACCCCGTTTGCGCGGCTCGGCAACTGGGCATCCTTCGCCTTCATGGCACTGCTGGCCGGACTGGCCATTGCCATGCTGCGCAGCAAAAGCTAATAGCCACATAAACTATTCTTTATATCGCTTTTCGGCCCAGCCGTTTATGGGAGTCCCATGCGTAACCAATTCCTCTTCACCTCGGAATCCGTGTCCGAAGGCCATCCCGACAAGGTTGCAGACCAGATTTCCGACGCCATCGTCGATCTCTTCCTGTCCAAAGACCCCGAAGCCCGCATCGCCTGCGAAACGCTGACCACGACCCAGCTCGTCGTCCTGGCGGGCGAAATCCGCTGCAAGGGCGTCTATGAAAATGGCGCATGGGCGCCGGGCGCGCAGGAGGAAATCGAAGCCACCGTGCGCGCCACGGTCAAGCGCATCGGCTATGAGCAGGACGGTTTCCACTGGCAGACCTTCCGCTTCGAAAACAACCTCCACGGCCAGTCCGCCCATATCGCGCAGGGTGTCGATGAAAGCGGCAACAAGGATGAAGGCGCTGGCGATCAGGGCATCATGTTCGGCTATGCCTCGGACGAAACCCCCGACCTGATGCCCGCCACCCTCTATTACAGCCACAAGATCCTGGAACGCCTCGCCCATGATCGCCACAACAAGGTGGTCGATTTTCTGGAGCCGGACGCCAAGAGCCAGGTGACGCTCGAATATATCGATGAAAAGCCGGTCCGCGCCACCGCCCTCGTCGTCTCGACCCAGCACGCCGCTGGCATGGACAATGACGAAAGCCGCGCCAAGCTGCGCGCCTATGTCAAGGGCGTGATGGCCGACATCCTGCCCGAAGGCTGGCTGCCCGGCGACGACGCCATTTACGTCAACCCGACCGGCCTGTTCGAAATCGGCGGCCCGGACGGCGACGCAGGCCTGACCGGTCGCAAGATCATCGTCGACACCTATGGCGGCGCTTCGCCCCATGGCGGCGGCGCGTTCAGCGGCAAGGACCCGACCAAGGTCGACCGTTCGGCCGCCTACATCACCCGCTATCTGGCCAAGAATATCGTCGCCGCCGGCCTTGCCCGTCGCTGCACGATCCAGCTCAGCTACGCCATCGGCGTCGCCGAACCCCTCTCCCTCTATGTCGACCTGCACGGCACCGGCACCGTCGAAGCCTCGGCGATCGAAGCGGTCCTGCCCACACTGGTGCGCCTGACGCCCAAGGGCATCCGCACCCATCTCGGCCTCAACAAGCCCATCTACCAGAAAACCGCCGCCTACGGCCATTTCGGCCGCACCCCCGAAGGCGACTTCTTCCCTTGGGAAAAGACCGATCTGGTGGACGCGCTCAAGGCCGCTCTGGCCTGACGCGCCATCTTCCGACGCCTGATATCGCGCCCTTCATGCTATGATGCCCAATCCGAAACGACTCGGAGAGGGTGAACATGGGGCGCGCGATGTCATATCGTCATTCTGGTGCCATATTGGCGCTGATGCTTGCGACATCGGGCAATGCCCAGACTGCAACCAGTCCCAGGACGACCAGGCCCGCAACCGCCGCGCCATCGAACGACGCTGCCATCTTCCGCGCCGCCGGGTTCATCAAGCGCGGCAATCAATGGCGCAGCGATTGCGATGATCCCGGCACGGCCAGCTATTCCCCCGGCACGATCGAAAGCCGCGCTGACCTCAATGGCGATGGCCGTCCCGAAGCGGTCGTCACCGAAGGCGGCACCTATTGCTATGGCAACACCGGCACGGCCTTCTGGCTCGTCAGCCAGCAGGCCAATGGCAGCTGGAAACTGGTCACCAACAGCACAGGCATCCCGGAATTTCTGAAAAGCAAAGGCGTTGGCGGCTGGCCCGACATTTCCATCGGCGGCCCCGGCTTCTGCTTTCCCGTCGTCCGCTGGAACGGCAAGGCCTATGTCGCCAACCGCAAGGAATATAGCGGCAGGCCCTGTCGCTAGCCCCCCTTGCCCCCACTCCCCCGTCCCGCTATCCGCGCACCCCATGACAGCGCATAAATCCGGCGATCCCACGACGCTCAACCGCCTCTATGGCCGCCAGTCTGGCCACAAGCTGCGGCAGGGGCAGCAGGAACTGGTCGACACCCTCCTCCCCGCCATCTCCGTGCCGGAAGAAGGCGAAGTGACCGCCGCCTCGCTCTTCGGATACGACCGCCCGCTCCATTTCGAAATCGGCTTTGGCGGCGGCGAGCATCTTGCCTATCGCGCCGACATGCTGCCCGATCATGGCTTTATCGGCTGCGAACCCTTCCTCAACGGCGTCGTCACCGCGCTCGGCCATATCCGCGAAGGCGCACTCGGCAATATCCGCCTCCACATGGGCAATGCGCTCGAAGTATTGAGCCGCCTCCCCGACGGCTCCTTGAGCTTCGTCTATCTGCTCCACCCCGACCCCTGGCCCAAGGCGCGCCATGCCAAGCGCCGGATGATGAACCCCGGCCCAGTCGCGATGATCGCCCGCAAACTCAAGCCCGGCGGCGAATTTCGCTTCGGCACGGACCATCCCATCTATCTGCGCTGGGCGCTGATGGTGATGAACGGCCATCCCGATTTCGACTGGCTGGCCAGCGACCCCACCGACTTCCTCACCCGCCCCGGCGGCTGGCCCCAGACCCGCTACGAAGCCAAGGCCCGGCAAAAAGGCCATGAAGTGTGGTATTTTCGGTATCGGCGTAAGTGAGCGGCGCGTCAAACCAGACCGATCCCGCCCTTTAAGCAGATCGTTGCGAAATTCGTCCTTCTCATATTTTCAAGTCATCCCCGCGCAGGCGGGGATCCATCTCCAGACCTAAAATCAACACGATAAGGTGGGAGATGGATTCCCGCCTTCGCGGGAATGACGAAGTGGCTAGTTCGAGGGAGAGGACTCAGCCCCCCCTAAAACGCCTCCGCCGCCAGCGCCATGATCGCCCCCTCACCCGCCGCGATGCTCGCCGCCAGCCCGCTCGCCTGTGGCAACACCCGCCGCGCATAATAGTCCGCCACCGCCAGCTTGCCCTGATGCAGCGCCGTATCACCCGCGCCAGCCGCCACCGCCATCCGCGTCCACATCCACCCCATCGCCACCAGCGCGAACAGCCGCAGATAGTCCACCGCCGCCGCTCCGGTCGCGTCCACGTCCGCCCCGCGCAGCGCCACCGTCGCCTCGCGCAGCAACGCCAGCGCCTCGCCGGTCCGCACCGCAATCACCAGATCACCCGCCGCCGCGACATCGGTCGCGATCCCGTCGAAAAAGCCCTCGACCACCGCGCCCCCCGCCATCGGCAGCTTGCGCCCGACCAGATCCATCGCCTGCACCCCATTGGTGCCCTCGTAAATCTGCGCGATCCGCGCATCGCGGACATATTGCTCCATCCCCCATTCGCGGATGTAGCCATGGCCGCCAAACACCTGCTGCGCCTGCACCGCGCTCTCGAAACCAAAATCGGTGAACGCCGCCTTGATGACCGGCGTCAGCAGCGCCACCAGCGCATCGGCGTGTCCCCGCTCGCCCGCATCCTCATGCCCCTTCGCCCGGTCGAGTTGCAGCGCGGTCCATCCCGCCAGCGCGCGGCCCGCCTCCACGAAAGCGCGGACATTCAGCAGCATCCGCCGCACATCGGCATGGTCGATGATCGCCACCGGCCCGCGCGTCCCGTCCGCGCTACGCCCCTGCACCCGGTCGCGCGCATAGGCCGTCGCCTGCTGATAGGCGCCCCCTGCAATGCCCAGCCCTTGTATGCCCACCATCAACCGTTCGGCATTCATCATCGTGAACATCGCCGCCAGCCCGCGATGCGCCTCCCCCACCAGCCAGCCGGTCGCGCCGTCATAATGCATCACGCAGGTCGGCTGGGCGTGAATCCCCATCTTCTTTTCCAGCGATCCCACCGACATGGCGTTGCGCACGGTAAAGCCGCCATCGGCATCGGGCAGATACTTTGGCACCAGAAACAGGCTGATCCCCTTCACCCCCGGCGGCGCATCGGGCAGCCGCGCCAGCACCAGATGGACGATATTGCCGCCAAAATCATGGTCGCCCGACGATATGAAAATCTTGGTCCCCGCCACCGCATAGCTGCCATCGTCGTTCGGCGTCGCCCGCGTCTTGAGCAGCGCCAGATCGGTCCCCGCCCCACTCTCGGTCAGCGCCATCGCCCCGGTCCACTCCCCGCTCACCAGCGGTCCCAGATAGCTGGCCTTCAATTCCTCGCTGGCATGGGCGGCAATCGCCTCGCACGCCCCGCGCGACAGGCCGGGGAAGAGGCCAAAGGACAGGTTGGTCGCCGATATCATCTCGTCGAACCAGAGTTGCAGGACAAAGGGCAGCCCCTGCCCCCCATGCGCCGGGTCCGCCGACAGCGACGTCCAGCCCGCCTCGGCAAAATCGCGATAGGCCTGCGCAAACCCGTCCGGCGTCCGCACCGCGCCATCCACCAGACGGCTGCCCTGCTCGTCCCCCTCCCGGTTCAACGGATGCAACCGCTCGGCACAGACCTTCCCCGCCTCCTCCAGCACCGCCACCGCCAGATCGGCGTCGACCTCCTTGCCCAGTTCCGCCATCGCCCGGTCGAAACCCAGCACCTCGGTCAGCAAAAAACGATAATCGTCGATCGGCGGGACATAGCTCTGCATGACGGTTCCTCTCCTGTCGTTGGCGTACTACACCAAACATATGTTACAGTCAATTTGGTGTGTGCGGGCAGCGCAACCTTCTCCCCTGGGGGGAGAAGGATACGGAGCCTTGACGACGCAGTCGTCTAGGCGAAGTTGGATGAGGGGGATCGAAGCTGGATATGCGCGCCCCACCTTCGTCACCCCGGACCCTTCGACAGGCTCAGGACAGGCTTGATCCGGGGTCCCGCTTTTTTCTCTCGCCTCCAGAGAATAGCGGCATGCCGGGTCAAGCCCGGCATGACGGAAGGAGAAATGGCAATGAACGACCCTTTGCGGACCCTAAGACATCGTCGTCGGCAACCCTCTGAAGTTGGAACAGGCAAGCGGCGCTCAGCAGCTGGTCGCGCTAGGTGCCGCTTTTTCGTCCGTGCTACCCGCTCCGACGGCGCGCTACCAGCCCAGCGGCGACTGGTCTGGCGTCGAAACAAGGTTGAACTCTATCAGATCCGCGTGGACGAAGAGGAATCCGGGATAGTCGGACGGCGGCGGCAGGACGTCAGCGGGAAAATGCTCCGGGGTCGCGGCGACCTCCCACTCTGCTGCGGGAAGGGTCTGGGGCGAAAGTTTAAGTGAGTCGATCGGCACATCGAATGCAATGAATACATCGTCCGTCGGTAAGACGATGTCGTGCAGCATGATCTGGACATCGGGGGCATGGCCATGCGCCGACGGGGAATCGGCGGGAGAAGCGCCCTCAATCGAAGCCGGGTCTAGCGCGCCGAGATCATGAAGGATCGCCGTGTCGTCGGCCGAGAGGACGGCGAGTGGCGCAGAGCCTGATCCGGCGCCCGTAAGAGTGATGTGGAGGTCCGCAACATGGGCAACGCCGTCGAATAGGACGATCGTTCCATCGCTGAGCGTCAGGGTAACGCCGGCGGTCGTCTCAGTGAACCCGTAGGGGTTTGTCCCATAGCCATCCAGAATCACCCGATCCCCGCTGTCAAAGCCGACAATCATCATACGTGAAGCGGAGTTGTAGGCATGGACGAATATGAAGGTGTCGTCAGCCCTGACGGCTCCAGGCGTGAACTCCACTGGCTGGATCCCAACGCCAGTGTACAGCCTGTAGGTCGCGGACTGCGTCGTGTCCGTAGCTAGGTCGCCGCGATGTCCGGCGTACAAGACCGTCTCAACACCATTTCCGTATTCCACAGTCGCCATGTTCTGACCGCCGGCGAAAAGCAACGCTTTCAGATTTCCCGCCTCATCGGGAGCCGTCGTGACCGAAAGCCGCTGGCCATTCGCGTCGAACCGCTCTTGGCTCAGAATGTGTCCGTCCGGGTCATAGCTGTTGGCGTAGACGCGCTGACTGCCGAGGTAGGTCGTGGTGGTAAAGTAGGCTCCGGCGAATACCGTCTCGTTCATTTGGCCGGCGCTATCGGGCGCAGTCAGCATGCGGAGCAACTGGCCGGAAGGGCTGTAGGTCTCCTGCTTCAGGATATGAAAAGCGCTGTCATAGTAGTTCCGGAGCGTGTCGGTTCGATACCCGATGTTGGTAGAATAGATGTCAACAACCGTTACGCCGTTCGCGTCCGGAACATTCACGATCCTGACGGACGCGCTACCCCGGCTGGAGGTGACCGTTTCTTGGCTCAGCAGGGTGCCGCCGATTGTGTAGTGGTTAGTCACTGTCGTAAGCGAAACCCCGAATTGAAACTGCTGGGTAGAAACGAACTCGGTGTTGGAGAACGCGAAACGGTTGGCAACGCCCGCCGAGCCGCGCGCATAGATCGAGAAAGTAGAGGCAACGCTTCCGCCATCCTCGACGGAAGCGGACAGCAGATAGCTAATTGGCGGAGCCCAGAAGGGCAGGGATTGGTTTGAACTGAACTGCCATGCGCCCGTGGAATCCGCCAACGCCGTTCCGATCACGGTGCCCTGATTGCGAATATTGACCATGATCCCTGGTGTGGCGGTCCCGTTTAGGGAGAGAACGCCCCGTGTCGCTGTACTTACCTGCTCATCCTGGAAAATGAGACTTCCAGAACTGATCGCAACCGCAGGCATACCGGCCTCCCAATGTTCGCATCGTTAAATCCGGTGTCCACTGGCCACCGACGTGAATCCGGTCCGGTGGACATAACGTGTCCGGGTCAATAATGAGTAGGTCTAAACTTCCACACGGAAGCGACAAGCGGCAATCGAGCCTCAGTCGAACAAGACTCCTCCATTTCACACCCCCCCCCCGCCGAAATCAGATGTCCACTATCCACCCATATCGGCCATTGCCGCGTATACGTCCAAACCCCACCCCCCCTACTCCGCCGTCCACCCGCCATCGACAACCAGACTCGTCCCCGTCATCAGCGCACTGGCATCTGACGCCAGGAACACCACCGCCCCCATCAGATCCTCGACCTTCCCCAGCCGCCCCAGCTTGATCTTCTCCAGCACGCTGGCCAGAAACGCCTTGTCCTCGAAAAAGGGCCGGGTCAGCGGCGTTTCGATAAAGGTGGGCGCGATCGTGTTGGATCGGATGCCATGCCCCGCCAGGTCCAGCGCCATCGCCTTGCTCAGCCCCTCCAGCCCCCATTTGGACGCGCAATAGAGCGAGCGGCGCGGCCCGCCGACATGCCCCATTTGCGATCCCATATGGATGATCGACCCGCGCAGCCCCGCGCCGATCATGCCGCGCGCCACCGCCTGTCCCATGAAAAAGGCCGCGCGCAGGTTCAGCCCCAGCACCGCGTCATAATCCTCTTCGGACACGTCGGTGAACGGCTTGGGCCGGTTGGTCCCGGCATTGTTGAGCAGGATATCGAACGCCGCGCCCCCCTCCAACGCCGACGCCACACCCGCCACATCATTCACGTCGATCCGCAGCGTATCCGCCCGCCCGCCCGCCGCGCGGATCGCCTGCGCGCCCGCCTCGATCTCCGCCCCGCTGCGCGCCGCTAGCGTGACATGCGCGCCCGCCTGCGCCAGTGCCGCCGCGCAGGCCAGGCCAATGCCCCGCCCCGCGCCCGTCACCAGCGCCCGCCTGCCATCCAGCCGGAAGCTGGGCGTCGTCGGCAGCGCGTCCATCACGCCGCCGTCGCCGCCGTGGGCGTGGCCGTCCCGGCATAGGGGACATCGCGCCCGCCATAGCGCCGCACGCGGATATTGGCCTGCTCGCCATGCCCGGCAAAGCCCTCCAGCGCGCACAACCGGCTGCAATATTCGCCGACCAGCGCCGACGCCTCATCGGTGAGTATCTTCTGATAGGTGCAGGTCTTGATGAACTTGCCGACCCACAGCCCGCCGGTAAAGCGCGCCGATTTCCTGGTGGGCAAAGTATGGTTGGTGCCGATCACCTTGTCGCCATAGCTCACATTGGTCCGCGCGCCCAGAAACAGCGCGCCATAATTGGTCATGTGCGTCAGGAAATAATCGGGGTCTGCGGTCATCACCTGCACATGCTCGAACGCCAGATCATCGGCAATCCGCACCATTTCGGCGTCATCCTCCGCCACGATCACCTCGCCATAGGTTTCCCACGCCCGCCGCGCATAGTCGGCGGTCGGCAGGATCGTCAGCAAGCGCTCGACCTCCTTCATCGTCTCACGCGCCAGTTTCTCGGATGTGGTCAGCAATATAGCGGGGCTGTCCGGCCCATGTTCCGCCTGCCCCAGCAGGTCGGTCGCCGCCAGCTCCGCGTCGCATCCGATCTCGTCGGCAATCACCAGCGTCTCGGTCGGCCCCGCAAACAGGTCGATGCCGACCCGGCCGAACAGCTGCCGCTTCGCCTCCGCGACAAAGGCATTGCCCGGCCCGACAAGGATGTCGATCGGATCGATGCTCTGCGTGCCGATCGCCATCGCGCCGACCGCCTGTATGCCGCCCAGCGCATAGATGGCGTCCGCCCCGGCCATCGCCTGCGCCGCCACGATCGCGCGAGCAGGCTGGCCCTGAAATGGCGGCGCGCAGGTGATGACCCGCGGCACCCCCGCCACCTTGGCGGTGATGACCGACATATGCGCCGACGCCAGCAGCGGATATTTGCCCCCCGGCACATAGCAGCCCGCTGAATTGAGCGGAATATTGCGATGGCCCAGAATGACGCCCGGCAGCGTCTCGACCTCGACATCCTTCATGCTATCGCGCTGGATCTGCGCGAAGTTGCGGACCTGCGTCTGCGCAAACTCTATGTCCTTGCGCTCTTGGCGGCTCAGGCTGTCGACGCACGCATCAATCTCCGCCTGGCTCAGCCGATAATCGTCCCGGTCCCAGCCGTCGAACTTGATCGACAGGTCGCGCACCGCGGCATCGCCCCGCGCCTCGATGTCCGCAAGCGTCGCCTCGACAATATCGCGAACCTTGCGATCGGCATCGGCCTTGGCCTGCGCGGTCGCGCCCCGCTTCAGATACTGCGCCATCCTGTCATCCTCCCGACATTGAACATCGAACGAATAGGCTTGCACGGCGCACCATCGCCGTCAGCCAAGCCCGGTGCGGTTGGTCCGCCACACCGAATCGTCATCTTGTTGCATACATATGCAATACCAAGCCATTCAGGCAACCCTCAACCAACAACCACTCGCAATTGCCGCAGCAAAGCCGTTGCAAACCTATGCAACATATCCCATGCATTGGCCCATGAACGACCGCATCTTCGTCACCGCCCATGATGTCGCCCGCGCCGCCGGCGTCTCGCAATCGGCGGTCTCCCGCGCCTTTACCCCCGGCGCCAGCATCTCGCCCGACACCCGCGCCCGCATCCTGACCGCCGCCGATCAGCTGGGCTACCGCCCCAATCTCCTCGCCCGCTCGCTCATCAATGGCCGGTCGAACATTGTCGGGGTCGGTGTCGGAAACCTCGCCAACCCCTTCTTCGTCGAAACCATGCAATTGCTCTCCCGCGCCCTCGACGACGCCGGACTGCGGCTACTGCTCTTCCCGGCGGACAGCGGCGCAACCGCCGAACCCTCGATCCACGAAATCCTCCACTATCGGCTCGACGCCCTCGTCCTGCTCTCGGTCGGCCTGTCCTCGACGCTGGCCGAAGAATGTCGCCGCGCCCAGGTGCCGGTCGTCCTCTACAACCGCACCACGCTGGACGATGCGGCCTCCAGCGTCATCGGCGATAACCAGATTGGCGCGCGCACCATCGCCGCCCATCTGCTCGCCGGTCGGCATCAGCGGATCGCCTATATCGCCGGCACCGCCGGATCATCGACCAACGCCCAGCGCGAAGCCGCCTTCTTCGCCTATCTCGCGCAGCAGGGCGCACCCGCCCCCCTGCGCGAGGATGGCCATTACGACATCGCCGCCGCCACCGCCGCGACCCGCCGCCTGCTCACCCGCCCGGACCGGCCCGACGCGATCTTCTGCGCCAACGACCTGATGGCCATCGCCGCGATCAACGTCGCCCGCCACGAATATGGACTGGATGTCGGGCGGGAGATTTCGATCGTCGGCTATGACGATGTCCCCATGGCCGCCTGGCCCGCTTTCTCGCTGACCAGCTATTCGCAACCCGCCGAGCAGATGGTCGCCCAGACCGTCCGCCTCATCCGCATCCTGCGCGATGATCCGGACGCGCATCAGGACGTCATCGTGGATGGCACATTGATGCTGCGCGGCAGCAGCCGTTCAGTGGCTAATCCCTCGGCTTATGCGACGACAACAAATATCGCCACACCCCGACCAGATTGATCGCCAGCATGGCGACATTCTGCCAGCCAATCCCCTCGCTGTCCTGCGCCAGAAATCCCCACGCGATCAGCGCGATCGAACTGGTGACGAACAGCACGAACGCCCATCCCGTCACCCGCCGCCCGATATTGAGCGACACCAGCAGTGCCGCCAGCACCGCCACCCCCGCGCCATAATATTGCAGCCCTGTCAGCAGCGTGTCGCTCATACAACCCCAACGCAACGGCAGTACCCAGGTTGCAATCATTCCTGTAAAATGCTGTTCCCCGGCGAAGGCCGGGGTCCAGTCCAGAGCGCGGAACTGGACACCGGCCTTTGCCGGGGAACGCCATGATCTTTTGCGCAAGTCACTATTCTAGCAATTTGCGATCACCCCCTCTAGGCAGGCACCATGATCGCCAGCATTGACCCGTTCCACGCCATCGCCATCAGCCGCGAAGCCCACCGCCTCGAAGCGGCAGGGCGCTCCATCCTCCACATGGAATTTGGCCAGCCCTCCACCGGCGCGCCCGCCGCCGCCATCGCGGTCGCGCATCATGTGCTGGACACCGATCCCATGGGCTATTGGGAAAGCCAGCCGCTCAAAGGGCGGATCGCCCGCCATTATCGCGACAGCTACGGCCTCACCATCGACCCCGAACGCATCCTGCTCACCTGTGGCGCGTCCCCCGGCCTCGTCCTGGCGCTCACCAGCCTGTTCGCGCCGGGCGCACGGGTCGCCACCGCCCGCCCCGGCTACGTCGCCTATCGCAACACGCTGAAGGCGCTCTATCTCGACCCGCTCGAAATCCCCTGCGGCCCGGCCGAACGCTACCAGATCAGCGCCGACGCCCTCGCCGCGCTCGATCCCGCGCCCGACGGCCTCATCCTCGCCAGCCCCGCCAACCCTACCGGCACCATCATCCCGGCGGATGAACTCGCCCGCATTGCCGCCACCTGCGCCGCGCGCGGCATCGCCATCATCTCGGACGAAATCTATCACGGCCTGTCCTTCGGCGACCCGGCCCGATCGATGCTGGAGTTTGCCCCCGACGCGATCATCGTCAACAGCTTCTCCAAATATTTCAGCATGGCCGGCTGGCGTCTGGGCTGGATCGTCGTGCCGCCTGTCCTGATCGACGCCGCCCGCGCCCGCATGGGCAACCTCTTCCTCACGCCCCCCGTCCTCGCCCAGCAGGCCGGGCTACAGGCGTTCGAGGAAAGCGCCGAACTGGACGGCCATGTCGCCACCTACCGCCGCAACCGGCAATTGCTGCTCGACGCCCTGCCAGCCCTCGGCCTCGCCAGCATCGCCCCGCCCGACGGCGCTTTCTACCTCTATGCCGACATCAGCCACCTGACCGACGACAGCCTCGCCTTCTGCCACCACCTGCTCCAGGACACCGGCGTCGCCACCGCGCCCGGCATCGATTTCGATCCGGTCGAAGGCCATCATTTCATCCGTTTCAGCTTCGCCGTCTCCACCGACCGCGTAGAGGACGCCATCGCCCGGATGGTGCCATGGTTCCAGGCGCAAGGCAGGCGTTGAACGCTTCAAAATCCTCCTCTGCAAGGGCAGGCTTATCGCATATGAAACTGCCCCCTCCTTCATCGTCATCCTGAACTCGTTTCAGGATCCATTTCTCGTTACGAGCGGCGGCATGTGGGGCACGATGGATGCTGAAATAAATTCAGCATGACGTTGGATGGATAGCGGAAAGTCATATGCAACCGCCCTGCCCTTCCATGGAAGGATGCACGTCGATCTGAATCGCAATGTCGGAAACAAAGTCCGGCCTAAAAATGGTGCGGGCGGTCGGAATCGAACCGACACTCCTTGCGGAACCGGATTTTGAGTCCGGCGCGTCTACCAGTTTCACCACGCCCGCACGGCCTGGGTGCCGCCAAATGACAAAATCCGGCTCCCCCGTCCAGCCGAAAATCAGTCAGGGCGATAATCAGCGGCCATCCAGCCCGGCCCGCCCGATTTTCGCTGCACCACAGCAGAGCCGTTGCAGCATCGCTGCCGGGGCGATAGCCTCCTTGCGCTATCATCCGCGTGCGCTATAAGGGCGTCATCGTGCAGATATAGATATGTTCAACGGAGAAGGACCATCCTTTGACCGAATCGTCTGCTACGTTCCTGTTATTCGGCGCCACCGGTGATCTTGCGCGGCGCATGATCTTCCCTTCGCTCTACAATCTCCTGTCCGACGGGCTGCTGCCCGACGACTTTCTGATCGTCGCCTCCGGTCGGTCGGAGATGGACGATGATGCCTTCCGCGACGATGTTGACGCGGCGCTGCGTCAATTCCTGGCCGCCGACCGCTACGACCCCCAAGTCGCCGCCACCTTCCGCACCATGATCTGCTACCAGCCGGTCGAGGCGGGCAACGCCGTCCAGTTCGCCGCGCTTGCCGAACGGATCGACGGGCGGCTGGAGCGAGGCCTGTCCGTCTATCTCTCCACCCCCCCGTCCCTGTTCGCCCCCACCGCGCAGGGTCTGGCGGAGGCTGGCCTCATCACCCCGCTCACCCGGATCGCGATGGAAAAGCCGATCGGCAAGGATCTCGCCTCCTCCAAGCAGGTCAATGACGGCATCGGCGCCCTCTTTGCCGAGGATCAGATTTTCCGGGTCGACCATTATCTGGGCAAGGAAACCGTCCAGAACCTGCTGGCGCTGCGCTTTGGCAATCTGATGTTCGAACCGTTGTGGAACGCCACCGGCATCGATCATGTCCAGATCACGGTGGGCGAAACCGTGGGCCTGGAAGGCCGCGTCTCTTATTATGACGGGGTCGGCGCGCTGCGCGACATGGTGCAGAACCATATGCTCCAGATCCTCTCGATCATCGCCATGGAGCCGCCCGCCCGCATGGACCCGACCTCGGTGCGCGATGAGAAGGTCAAGGCGCTGCGCTCGCTCCGCCCGATGACCGCCGAAACGGTCAAGACTCACAGCGTCCGCGGCCAATATACGCCGGGCGCAGTCGGCGGCAAAATCGTCACCGGCTATGCCGATGAACTGGGCCAGCCATCGACCACCGAAACCTTTGTCGCGATCAAGGCGCATATCGACAATTGGCGCTGGCAGGGCGTTCCCTTCTACCTGCGCACCGGCAAGCGGATGCCCGCGCGCCAGTCCGAAATCATGATCCAGTTCAAGCCGGTCCGCCACTCCATCTTCGGTCGCGACGGTCACGGATCGGGGCTTGAATCCAACACGCTGGTCATCCGCCTCCAGCCCGAAGAATATATCCGCCTGACCATCATGTCGAAGCGGCCGGGCCTCGAACGGCAGGTGCATCTGGACGAAGTGACGCTCGACGTGTCGCTGACCGCCGCCTTTGCCGGGCAGCGTCGCCGCATCGCCTATGAACGGCTGATCCTCGACCTGCTGGCCGGCGACGCCACCCTGTTCGTCCGCCGCGACGAGGTGGAGGCGCAATGGGCATTCATCGACTCGATCATCGACGGGTGGAAAGAGGCCAACATGAAGCCCGCCCCCTATTCTTCCGGCAACTGGGGTCCATCCTCGGCCATTGCCCTTATCGAACGTGACGGAGCCAGCTGGCATGACTGAACTTAACCCGGTGATCGCCAAGGTCACCGACCGTATCGTCGCGCGCAGCGCCAAGAGCCGCCGCCACTATCTCGACCTTATCGAACGGGGCCGGGACGCAGGCACCAATCGCGATCAGCTGAGCTGCGGCAACCTCGCCCATGCCTTTGCCGCCAGTGGCGAGGACAAGCCGGTCATCCGCACCGGCGCGGCGATGAACATCGGCATCGTCACCGCCTATAATGACATGCTGTCCGCGCATCAGCCCTATGGCCGCTATCCCGAAGCGATCAAGCTGGCCGCCCGCGAAGTCGGCGCAACGGCTCAGGTAGCAGGCGGCGTCCCCGCCATGTGCGATGGCGTGACCCAGGGGCAGGCGGGCATGGACCTCTCGCTCTTCAGCCGCGACACGATCGCCCTTTCCACCGCGATCTCCCTCTCCCACGCCATGTTTGAAGGCGTCGCCCTGCTCGGCATCTGCGACAAGATCGTGCCGGGCCTGCTGATGGGCGCGCTGCGCTTTGGCCATCTGCCCACCATCCTGATCCCCGCAGGCCCGATGCCATCGGGCCTCGCCAACAAGGAAAAGGTCCGCATCCGCCAGCTTTATGCCGAAGGGAAAGTGGGCAAGGACGAGCTGCTCGAATCCGAAAGCGCCAGCTATCATGGCGCTGGCACCTGCACCTTCTACGGCACCGCCAATAGCAATCAGATGATGATGGAGGTGATGGGTCTCCACATGCCCGCCGCCGCCTTCGTCAACCCCGGCACGAAGCTGCGTCAGGAACTGACCCGCGCCGCCACCCACCGCCTCGCCAGCATCGGCTGGGACGGCGATGATTATCGTCCACTCGGCCACTGCGTCGATGAAAAGGCGATCGTCAACGCCATCATCGGCCTGATGGCGACCGGCGGATCGACCAATCACGCGATCCATCTGCCCGCCATCGCCCGCGCCGCCGGGATCAGCATCGACTGGACCGATTTCGCCGAAATCTCCGATGCTGTCCCGCTGCTCGCCCGCGTCTATCCCAATGGCTCCGGCGATGTGAACCATTTTCATGCCGCTGGCGGCATGAGCTATATCATCCGCGAATTGCTCGACAGCGGCCTGCTCCACCGCGACATCATGACCGTCGCACGCGGCGACCTCACCGATTATGGCAAGGAACCAGTGCTGGAAAATGACGCGCTGCAATGGCGCGACGTTCCCGCCTCGCGCGACGACAATATGCTCCGCCCCGTCTCCAACCCGTTCAGCGCCGATGGCGGCATGAAGCTGCTGGCGGGCAATCTCGGCCGTTGCGTCATGAAGGTCAGCGCCGTCGATCCCGCCCTCTGGACCATCGAGGCACCGGCTGCCGTGTTCCACGATCAGGATGACGTCCTGCGCGCCTTCAAGGCGGGCGAACTGGAACGCGACGTCGTCGTCGTCGTCCGCTTCCAGGGACCAAAGGCCAACGGGATGCCTGAACTGCACAAGCTGACCCCGGCGCTCGGCGTCCTCCAGGATCGCGGTTTCAAGGTCGCACTGGTGACCGATGGCCGCATGTCCGGCGCATCCGGCAAAGTCCCCGCCGCCATCCACCTCTCGCCCGAAGCCTTGGGCGGTGGCCCCATCGGCAAGCTGCGCGACGGCGATCTCGTCCGCGTCTGCGCCCAGAGCGGCACCATCGACGCGCTGGTCGATGCCGCAATCTGGGAGGCCCGCGACATCCCCGCCGCCCCGCCGCCGCCCTATGATACCGGTCGCGAATTGTTCGCCCTGTTCCGCCATCATAGCGACCTGGCCGAACAGGGTGCCTCCCCCATCCTCGCTGCGATGGAAGCCGAGCTATAATCTCCACCGTCATCCCGGCGAAGGCCGGGATCTCTCTTCTTCTTGCCTCACGCAAAAGAAGAGAGATGCCAGCCTGCGCTGGCATGACGGATATAATGATAGGATGTCCTGATGACCAACATCATCGCCGCCGACATTGGCGGCACCAATGCCCGCTTCGCGCGCGCCTCGCTCGACGATCGCGGCGTACCGAAGCTCGGCACCGTGCGCAAATATAAGGTCGCCGACTATCCCAGCCTGCAAGCCTGCTGGGCCGCCTTTGCCGAAGACGAAGCCAAGGGCGGCGAAGGCGACCTCCCCGACGCCGTCTCCATCGCCTTCGCGACCGCCATCGGCCGCGAAGTCATCAAGCTCACCAACTCCAGCTGGGTCGTGCGCGCCGATACGCTGGCCGACGATCTGGGCGTCCGCACCGTCAAGCTGGTCAATGATTTCGAGGCGGTCGCCCATGCGGTCTCGCGCCTGCCGGATGAAAATCTGCCTTTGCTGTTCGGCGAGGACCGCCCCTTCCCCCGCGACGGCGGCGTCACCATCCTTGGCCCCGGCACCGGCCTTGGCGTCGCGATGATCGCCTATGACAATGGCCATCCCCATGTCATCGCAACCGAAGGCGGCCATCTCGACTTCGCCCCGCTCGACAGCCTAGAGGAAAAAATCCTCGCCTATCTACGCGACAAATTCCTGCGCGTCTCGACCGAGCGGATCGTGTCCGGTCCCGGCCTCAATTATATCTACAAGGCGATGGCGACCATTGGCCATGACCGGGTCATGCTGATGGAAGATCCCGAATTGTGGCAGGCCGCGCTGGAGGATAGCGATCCCTTCGCCCGCGCCGCGCTCGAACGCTTCTGCCTCTGTTACGGATCGGTCGCGGGCGATCTCGCGCTCGCCCATGGTCCCCATGCCGTGGTGCTGGCCGGTGGCCTGACCCAGCGGATGCGCGACTTTCTGCCGCACAGCGGCTTCCACACCCGTTTCAAGGCCAAGGGCCGGTTCGAAAGCCTGATGGCCTCCGTCCCGATCCGTATGGCCATCCATGATGAAATCGGCCTGTTCGGGGCCGCCGCCGCCTTTAGGGAGCAATGAACATGAGCAAATTGACCGTCGAAAAAGTGATGGGCCTCGCCCCGGTGATCCCGGTGCTGGTGGTCGACCGGGTCGAGGACGCCCTCACCATCGCCCGCGCCCTCGTCGCCGGTGGCCTGCCCGCGCTCGAAGTCACGCTGCGCACCCCCGCCGCGCTCGACGTGATCCGCGAAATGAGCCAGGTCGAAGGGGCGGTCGTCGGCGCAGGCACCGTCCTCAACCCCGAACAGCTCGACGCCGCGATGGAGGCTGGCGCCCGCTTCATCGTCAGCCCCGGCCTCACCAAGCCATTGGGCAAGGCCGCGATCGCCGCCAAAATCCCCTTCCTGCCCGGCACCGCCACGGCGGGCGACATCATGCGCGGCATGGACATGGGCCTCACCCATTTCAAATTCTTCCCCGCCGAAACGTCGGGCGGCCTGCCCGCGCTCAAAGCCCTCGCCGCGCCGCTCCACACCGCCCGCTTCTGCCCCACGGGCGGCATCACGCTCAAAAGCGCCCCGGAATGGCTCGCCCAGCCCTTCATCAAATGCGTCGGCGGCAGCTGGGTCGTGCCCAAGGGACCGGTCGATGGCGCAAAGATCGAGGAACTGGCCCGCGCCGCCGCCGCCCTCCCGCGCGGATAAAAGTGGGCGGATGACGTAGGGCGGGGCCATTGCGCCCCGCCACATCGCGCCCTAGATGGAACGCCATGATGACCCGTCGGCTGCTCCCCTATCTCGCCCTGCTCCTGTCCGGCTGCACCGGCGCGCAGCTGAGCTATCCCTCGCTCGCCAAGCGCCCGATCGAGAGCGCCCCGGTCGCCGAAGCCACCCCGCCCCCGGCCCCGATCGCCGCCGACGCCAAACTGGCGGCACAGATCAGCCGCTTCACCGCCCAGTCGGAAACCGGCCGCACCGGCTTCGACGCGGCCTACGCCACGGCGGAAAAAGCCGCCCGCGCCGCGTCGGGATCGTCGGTATCCAGCGATGCCTGGGTCGCCGCGCAGGTCGCCATCAGCGCGCTGGAAACCGCCCGCAACGACAGCGTCTCCGCCCTCGCCAGCCTCGACACCCTCTATGTCGATCGCACCAGCGCCATCGCCGATGGCAAGGAACATGGCGGCCTCGACGCCCTGGACGCCGCCCGCACTGCCGCCCTCGCCATCGTCGACAGCCAGAATGACCGCATCGACGCGCTCAAGGGCCAACTGGCCCAGCCTTAGTATTCATCCTCCCCTGCAAGGGGAGGTGGCGACGCGAAGCGTTGACGGAGGGGTGTCACCCTCTCGATAGCGGGACACCCCTCCGTCTGGCCTTCGGCCCGACACCTCCCCTTAAAGGGGAGGATCAAGAGCCGTGCAAAACTGCTTGAATATAAGCCCTAAACCGCGTCCACCGCCTGTTTATGCGCCCGCGCATAATCGACATAACGCGCCGCTCCGCTGCCCAGCTTCGCCACCATCGCGTCCGACAACTCGCGCATAAATTTGGCCGGTCGCCCAGCCCATAATTGCCGCCCCGGCAGCCGCTTGCCCGGCGACAGCAAGGCCCCCGCCGCCAGCATCCCGTCACTCTCGATCACGCAGCCATCCATGACGATCGCGCCAAGCCCCACAAAGGCCCGGTCCTCCAGCGTGCAGCCATGCACCATCGCCATATGGCCGATCAGCACATCATCCCCGATGATCGTCGGCCAGCCCTCGACTGGCCGGTCGATCCCGTCGCCGGGGCTGTCGCAATGGATCACCGTGCCATCCTGCACATTGCTGCGCGCGCCGATCCGTATCCGGTTAACGTCCGCGCGGATGACGCAATTATACCAGATGCTCGCATCCTCCCCGATCTCGACATCGCCGATGATGCGGCATCCCGGCGCAATGAAGGCTTTGGGGTGGATGACCGGCGCCTTGCCCTTATACGGGATGATGCTGACGCCCGGATAATCACTCATCTCACGCCCCCAGCAGCCGCGCCGCGTGCAGCGCATGATAGGTGAGCACCCCCGAACAACCCGCCCGCTTGAACGCCATCAGCGTCTCCAGCACCAACGCATCGCGGTCCCCTGCGCCAGCGGCAGCGGCATGTTCGATCATCGCATATTCGCCCGACACCTGATAGGCAAACACCGGCACCGCAAACTGCTCCTTAACCCGGCGGATGATGTCGAGATAGGGCAGCCCCGGCTTCACCATCACGCTGTCCGCCCCTTCGGCCAGGTCCAGCGCCACCTCGCGCAATGCTTCCTCCGCATTGGCCGGGTCCATCTGGTAATTTTTCTTGTCGCCCTTCAGCAACCCGCGCGATCCCACCGCATCACGGAACGGCCCGTAAAAGGCGCTCGCATATTTGGCGGCATAGGACATGATCTGGACATTGACATGGCCGTCGGCCTCCAGCGCCGCACGGATCGCGCCGACCCGTCCGTCCATCATGTCGCTGGGCGCAATGATGTCTGCCCCCGCCGCCGCCTGATTAAGCGACTGGCCGATCAGCACATCGACGGTCGCATCGTTGAGGACATAGCCCGCATCGTCCAGCAGCCCGTCCTGCCCATGCGCGGTATAGGGGTCCAGCGCCACATCGGTCAGCACGCCAATGTCCGGCACCGCATCCTTGATCGCCCGGATCGCCCGGCACATCAGATTGTCGGGATTCAGCGCCTCCGCCCCATCATCGCTGCGCCGTTCGGCCTGCGTATTGGGAAACAGCGCCAGGCAGGGAATCCCGGCATCCCGCGCCTCCCGCGCCCGCGCGACGATGCCATCCACCGACCAGCGCGACACGCCGGGCAATGCTGCAATCGGCTCCTCGACATGATCCCCCTCGGTCACGAACAAGGGCCAGATGAAATCGCTGGGCGACAGACGATTTTCCGCAAACATCGCCCGGCTCCACGCCGAAGCCCGCACGCGCCGCATCCGCAGCGCCGGATAGGAAGATTGGCTCATGGCGCGGGTCTAGGCGCGGGAGAGCGGGGGATCAAGCAGGAGTGATCAAACAGGGGACGTCCCGCTCCTCCGCCCGGAAAGAATAGAGAATATCCAATCCTGTCCCCCATTCCCACGATCCTGCCGATATTCTAGAAGCCGCCCATGCGCGCCGTCCATCACATAGCCATCATCTGTTCCGATTATGCCCGCTCTCGCGCCTTTTACCGCGACATATTGCAATTGCCGGTGATCCGCGAAGTCTGGCGCGCCGAACGCCAGTCGTGGAAGTGCGATCTGGACGCGGGCAATGCCCAGATCGAACTATTTTCCTTCCCCGATCCCCCTGCCCGAACGAGCCGCCCCGAAGCCTGCGGCCTGCGACACCTTGCCTTCACCGTCACAGACATTGATATCGAGGTGGCGCGGCTCGACGCCGCCGGCATTGCCTGTGAACCGATCCGCCTCGACGAATGGACTGGCCAGCGCTTCACCTTTTTCACCGATCCCGACGGGCTGCCGCTCGAACTCTATGAGCAGCCGACGCCCTGACCGCCCCTATTTCGCAAACCGCCGAAAGAAACTGTCCGCATTCCATGTCGGCCGCGCCGCCCCATTCGCCACCCTCAGCGTCACCGCCGTCACATAGTCATTCAACTTCGCGCTCTCGGCGGGCATCACCGGCTGGTTCAGATCGTCGAAGGGCGAGTGATAGATATTCGCCCGCCACGCCTTTTCGGTCGCCGCTTCGGGCGTCCCGGCCTTGAACCCATATTTGAAGAACAGCGCCGGTATGCCTTCGCGGATGAAGGCATATTGGTCCGACCGGATGAACACGTTGCGGTCGGGGAAGGGGTCGGGGGTGATAGGCAGGTTCATCGCCGCGCTCACGGCTTCCGCATCCTTGCCCAGCGAACTTTGATCATAGCCGATCGGGGTCACGCTGGTCAGCGGGAAGATCGGCAGCGCCATGTCGAAATTCAGGTCCGCGACGATGCTTTTCTGCGGCACGGTCGGCCGACGCGCGAAGTAGCGGGCGCCCAGCAGCCCTTTCTCCTCCGCGGTGACGATGGCGAACAGGATCGACCGTTTGGGCTTCACCTTACTGGCCTTCAGCGCGCGCCCAATCTCCAGCAGGCTGGCAACCCCCGACGCATTGTCCAGCGCGCCGTTATAGATCGCATCTCCCTTGATCGGCGTGCCGACGCCATAGCCGTCCAGATGCGCCGACAGCACGACATAGTCATGCCGCAGCTTGGGGTCGCTACCGGGCAGCATAGCGATCAGATTGGGCGAGGAAAGCTCGGCCCGCGTCGCGCTCACCTGCGCCTTCAGCCGCACCGCCAGCGGGAATGACGCGACCGGCGCAGAGACATCCGCCGCCGCCGCGATCGCGGCAAAATCCTTTCCCGACCCGGCGAACAGCAGATCCGATTTGGCCGGGTCAAGCTGCGCGCCCAGGAACGGCGTCTGCGTATCCCGCAAACTGACATCGCTATAATAAAGCGCAGGCGCGCCCGACAGGGCGATCCGCCGGTCCCACGGAATCTCCACCTGCTTGGGCGTCACCAAAGTGATCAGCCCCAGCGCGCCCTGCTCCGCCAGCCAGTGCGACCGTTCCGACCGCGCATGGGATTTGAGCGCGCCCGACAGGGTCGCCGGACCACCCGACAGCACGACGACGATCTTGCCCTTCAAATCCAGCCCGGCAAAATCATCATGCCCCGCTTCGGGCAGATGCAGGCCATAGCCCGCAAACACCAGGGGCGCGTCGATGCTCTCAGGCACCGGTCCGCCCCCGCCGCCAAAGATCAGGTCGCCCGGCACTGCCAACGGCACCACCCCCTGCGGCCCCGTCAGCGCCGCACTGGACTTGTCCGACACGATCCGCTGCTCGACAAAGGCGACCGGCTGGCGATAGCCCTGCGTGCCAGCGGGTTTCAGGCCCATCGCCTGAAACTGGCCGATCACATAGGCGGCCGCCTTGTCATAACCGGGTGTCCCCGTGCCGCGCCCCTGCATCGCGTCGTTCGCCAGCGCCTCGACATGCCCCCACCAGCGCGCGCCCTTATCCCCTTCCGCCTCGGCCAGCGCGGCGCTGCCGACCATCAACGCGATCAGGGATATGCCGAAGGAAAGGCCGCGCATGGTCATGCTACTCCGCTCTAAACTCATCTCTATCTTGCCCGATCCTGTTCGACGAACAAGGGGGCTTGGAACCACCACCGCGAACGTGTATTAACGTGGCAATACAGTATGGAGATGATGATGCCCCATTCCCCGACTTTGTCCGCCCTGCTCGTCGCCGGACTCGCCCTTACGACCGCCGCCTGTTCGCGCCACGCCGATGATAGCGCGCCCGCATCCAACGCCAGCACGACGCAGGACTGGTCGACGCTCAAGGATTTCACCGCGATCGACGCCACCGGCCCGGACGATGTCGCGGTGACGATCGGCGACAGCTATTCCGTCAAGGCAGAGGGTGATCCCAAGGCGATCGAACAGCTCGACATCATGGTCAAGGGCGACCGGCTGGTCATCGGCCGCAAATCGAACGGCAACTGGAGCTGGGGCCGCAGGGACGATAATGAAGGCGCGACCATCCGCGTCACCATGCCCGCCATCCGCGCCGCCGCTTTGACCGGCGCAGGCGATTTCACGCTCGACCGGGCGGAGGGCGACACGCTCGACCTGTCCCTCACCGGCGCTGGCGATTTCGACATTGGCGCAGTCAAATTGCGCAGCCTGAAAACCGACATCACCGGCGCAGGATCGGTCAAGATTTCCGGCACCGCTGATGAAGGCAAACTCGCCATCACCGGCGCGGGCGATATCGACGCGGACGGCCTCAAACTGGGCAAGGCCGACGTGTCGATCCTGGGTGTGGGTGACATTGCCTTTGCGTCGGACGGCGCGGTCGCTATCAGCATCATGGGGCCGGGCGACGTGACGGTGAAGGGCAAGGCGCAATGTACGACCAGTGGCACAGGACCGGGCGAGGCGCGCTGCGCGCCCTGACCGGCGCAGCACTCCTGATCGCGACGCCCGCAACGGCGGCAACGCGCGGCTATACCATCACCAGCTTCGACGCGATCCGGCTCGATGCGCCGGTCAGCGTCGTCATCACCACTGGTGCTGGCGCATCGGCCCGCGCGGAGGGGGATCAGGCGCTGCTCGACCGGCTTAACGTTACCGTCTCCGGTCGCCTGCTCACCATCACCATGATCCGCCCGCAGCCCGGCGAGAAAAGCGGCGGCGCAGCGACCCTGCGCCTCTCCACCGGCGATCTTTCCCGCATCGTCCTGACCGGCGGCGGATCGGTAACGGTCAGCCGGATGAAGGGACTGCGCGGGGATATCGTGCTGGGCGGCAATGGTGACGTCACCGTGGCAACGGTCGATCTTGACCGGATCGATCTGTCGCTGGCGGGCGGTGGCCGCGCAACGCTCAGCGGACGAACCGGCATCGCCAATATCCGCGTCACCGGTCCGGGTGCCGTCGCAGGCGACGCCCTGCGCGCGCGGCAGGCGACCCTTGCCAATGACGGACCGGGCAGCATCGCCCTGACCGCCGATGTCACGGCCAGGATCACCGCCACCGGCTCCGGCGACGTCACCGTCAACGGCAAGCCCGCCTGCTCGGTCGACAATCGCGGCACCGGGCGCATCGCCTGCGGTGGCGACAGCTATTGAACGATAATGACAAAGCGCCGCCGCTCTGGCATCGGCCACAGCAACTACATGCGAACGGGGCGATCATGACGACTATCGGGATTTTCGGGGCCGCTGGCCGCATGGGCCGCGCCATCGCGCAGGTCGCGGCCGACGCTGGCCTTGGCATAGCAGGCGGCACCGACCGCGACGGCAGCGGCGAGATCGCACCGGGCATCGCCATCACCACCGATCCGCTGGAACTTGCGCAGCGCAGCAACGTGCTGATCGACTTCTCCGTCCCCGGCGCACTCTCTGTCCATCTCGATGTCTGCATTGCCGCCAACAAGCCGATCCTGATCGGCACCACTGGCCTCGAGTCCGTCCATCACGCCCTGATCGACAAAGCCGCCGCGATGATCCCCATCCTCCAGACCGGCAATACCTCGCTCGGCGTCAACCTGCTCGCCGCACTGGTGGAACAGGCCGCAGCGGGACTTGGCGACGACTGGGATATCGAGATTGTCGAGATGCACCACCGGCACAAAGTCGATGCCCCCTCCGGCACCGCCCTGCTGCTGGGCGAAGCCGCCGCGCGCGGACGCGGCATCACACTCGCCGACCATAACGAGCGGGGCCGCGACGGCATCACCGGCGCGCGGGCGCAGGGCGCGATCGGCTTTGCCGCGCTTCGCGGCGGGTCGGTCGCGGGCGACCACCAGGTCATTTTCGCCGCCGAAGGCGAACGGATCGAAATCGGCCACCGCGCCGAAAACCGCACCATCTTCGCGCGCGGCGCGGTCAAGGGCGCGCAATGGCTGATCGGCCAGCCGGTCGGCCGTTACGACATGAAGGGCGTGCTGGGTCTCTGACGCCATGAACAAGGCGCAGATCTTCGACTTTTTCAGCCGCCTGGCCGAAGCCAATCCCGCGCCGGTGACGGAGCTGGAATATGGCAATCCCTATCAGCTTCTGGTCGCGGTGACGCTCTCGGCCCAGGCCACGGACGTCGGCGTCAACAAGGCGACCCGCGCCCTGTTCATGGACGTCACCACGCCGCAACAGATGGTGGACCTTGGCGAGGAAGGCCTGAAAACCCATATCCGCACCATCGGCCTGTTCAATACCAAGGCGAAGAATGTCATCGCCCTGTCGGAGATATTGGTCCGCGATTTCGGCGGGGAAGTGCCGCAGGATCGCGACACGCTGACCACCCTGCCCGGCGTCGGGCGCAAGACCGCCAATGTCGTCGTCAACACCGCCTTCGGGCAGGAGACGTTCGCGGTCGACACACACATCTTCCGCGTCGGCAACCGCACCGGGCTGGCCCCCGGCAAGACCGTGCTGGCTGTGGAAACAAAACTCGACAAGCGCGTCCCGCAGCCCTTCCGCCGCGACGCCCATCACTGGCTGATCCTGCACGGCCGCTATATCTGCAAGGCGCGCAAACCCGAATGCTGGCGCTGCCCGGTCGCCGACCTGTGCCGCTTCAAGCCCAAGACCCCACCACCCGCCTGACGTCCGCCCGTTCTTCCTGGGTTCAGGCCCGGCTTATTAGAGTCTAATAATATCCGTTCGTGCTGAGTAGAGACTGAGCTTGTCGAAGGCTCGTATCGAAGCATCACACACAGCGCTTGATCCTTCGATACGCCATTTCGACTTCACCTTTGGTGAAGTTTATCCTGAGCGACTGCTGCAAGCAGGCAGTCGAAGGGCTCAATGGCTACTCAGAGCCTGCCCCCGCGAAGGCGGGGGACGAACGGATGGCGGCGCGCTAGAGACGGGTTTCACCGTCCTGCGACGTCGATTCGTTCAAACGCAATCGAAGGAGAGAAACCATGTCCGTCCGTCTCGCTTTGGGTCTCGCGCTGGCCTGCGCCGTCACCCCCGCCATCGCCAAGACCGCGCCCGACCCCTATGTGCCGACCGCTGGCAAGGCGCTCGACTGCGTGCCGCTGACATCGATCCGATCGACCAATGTCCGCGATGACCGCACCATCGACTTCATCATGAACGGCAATAAAATCTACCGCAACACCCTGCCCAACAGCTGCCCCAGCCTGGGGTTTGAGAAGCGCTTTTCCTACCGCACCAGCCTGTCGCAGCTCTGTTCGGTCGATATCATCACCGTGCTGTGGAACAATGGTCCCGGCCTGCAACCGGGCGCCAGCTGCGGCCTAGGCAAATTCCAGCCGATGCAGAAAGCGCCGAAATAAGATGGCCCGGCGGCGATTTTGCCGCTGGCGCGGACGAACGGCCTTTGCTAAGCGGCCTGTCTGACACGGCTTACCAGCCAGCGTCGCGCACCCATAGCTCAGCTGGATAGAGCGTTGCCCTCCGAAGGCAAAGGCCAGTGGTTCGAATCCACTTGGGTGCACCATTACCCCACAATCAAACCGCTTTCCCTGAACACGGGCCCTCACGCCCGATAGCTTCGGACCCCTGCCCCCATGCGCCGGGCCAGCATTTCGGACAATAGCAGTGCGGTCAGCGACAACAGGATCGACGCGATGGCAAGCCGCGTGACCACGGCTTCCGCGCCGGGGGCTTGCAACGCCGCGTAGATGGCGATCGGCAGCGTGCGGGTTTCGCCGGGAATGTCGGATACAAAGGTGATGGTCGCGCCAAATTCGCCGATCGACCGGGCAAAGCCCAATATCACGCCCGCCAGCACGCCGGGCAGGGACAGCGGAAGGGAGATGGTCAGGAACACACGCAGCGGGCCAGCGCCCAGCGTCCGCGCCGCGCCTTCCAGTCGTCGGTCCACCGATTCGATCGACAGGCGGATCGCCCGCACCATCAGCGGCAGGGCCATGATCCCGGCGGCAAGGGCTGCGCCGGTCCAGCGGAACAGCAGGGTGATGCCAAACCAGTCCGCAAGCCAGCGCCCGACCGGCCCGTTCGCGCCGAACAAGAGCAACAACAGCCAGCCGGTAACGACCGGTGGCACCACCAGCGGCAGATAGACCAGCGCGTCGAGCAACATCCTGCCGGGGAACTGCCATCGCGCCAATATCCACGCCAGCGCGAACGCAATAGGCAGCATCGCCCCGACCGCAACCGCGCTGACCTTGAGCGACAAAGCGATGATCGGCCAGTAATCAGGCGGCAGGTCCAGCATCACGACATGATCCTGCGCAGGATCTGATTGGCCGCCATCATTCGAAATCCATCTGGACGATATGCGCGGACAGGCGTTCCGCCTCCGCCAGATCATGGGTGACATACAGGATCGGCACGCCCACTTCGTCCCGCAACCGTTCGACCAACTGCAATATGTCGGCGCGCCGTGCGCGGTCGATCGACGCCAGCGGCTCATCCATCAACAGGCAGGAAGGGCGCGTCAGCAAGGCCCGGCCAATCGCCACCCGCTGCGCCTCCCCCATCGACAGGGTCGATGGCCAGCGATCGAGCAGCGATGCAATGCCAAGGAAGCGGGCCATCTCCTCCAGCGCGTCGGCTGCATCGGACAAGTGACGGATACCGTAGAGCAGGTTGCCGCGGACCCGCAGGTGCGGGAAAAGCCGGGCATCCTGAAAGATATAGCCCAGATGTCGATGTTCGGGTGCGACATTGATGCCCAGCGCGCCGTCGAACAGCGGCACGTCCCGCACATGAATATGCCCGCCATCGGGCCGCAACAGTCCGGCGACCATGTTGAGTATCGTCGTCTTGCCTACCCCCGACGGGCCGGACAGCGCGGTCACCCCCGGCCCGGCATCGACCCGGCACGCGATCCGCCGATCGCCAAGGCTGCGCCAGATGTCGATGCGAAATGTCGACGCGGTCGAAGGCGGCGATGGATCGGGACGGGCTGTCACAGTGGGTTGGGAAAGGGACATTGCCGCCCTTGTGCCCCGATCCTGTCCAGCGATGCAAGCGCGCAACGATGGCGCAGGACAATCCATCAAGACGTCAACATGGCGTCCCGATCAGCCGGGTGCCGCCGCGGAACCGGCGAGCAGGCCACCGTCGATATTGACCTCCGTCCCGGTCATATAGGTCGCCTCGTCAGACGCCAGCATCACTGCAATCGTCGCGACCTCACCGGGCGTGCCGAACCGCTTGAGCGGCGTGTCGGCCACCATCGCCGCCATCTTCGCGTCCCGGTCCGGGCCATCGCCGATCATGGTTTCCCACATCGGCGTCAGGATCGCGGCGGGATGGATGGAGTTGCAGCGGATACGCCAGCCCTGCTGCGCGCAATAGAGCGCCACCGACTTGCTATGGTTGCGGATCGCCGCCTTGGAAGAAGCATAGGCGGCGGCCAGCGGTATGCCCACCAGCCCCGATCGCGACGACATGTTGATGATCGATCCGGTGCCACGCGCCTTCATCGCGCCGATCGCATAGCGGCACCCCAGAAATGTGCCGTCCAGGTTGATCCTGTGGACACCCTGCCAGTCGGCCAGCGTCGCATGTTCAGGATCATGGGCGACCCGGCCATGCTCGAACCCGGTCACGCCCGCATTATTGACCATGACGTCGATCGTCGGGACAGCGTCAGCAAGACGCGCCCAGTCCGCTTCCTCCCGCACGTCGAGCGCGATGAACCGGCAGCCGATTTCCGCCGCGGCCGCAGCCCCCGCGTCCTCGTCAATATCGGTCAGGATGACAGTCGCGCCTTCGTCATGGAAACGCGCCGCAATCGCATGGCCAATGCCGCGCGCAGCGCCAGTGACGACGCAAATCTTATTATTCAATTTGTGCATGATGATCTCGAAACAGAGCCAGAAGGGCGGATTGCTCCACTACTATTTGTCGTGCCGCTTCAGCGGTTACGCTGCTTCATTTCGATGACTCCTTACGTCATCCAACCTAGGCCGATCGCCGGATCGGCGCAACAGCCTATGGCCGGGCATCCCCCATCGCCCGCCGCTCATGATCGATCAGCCAAGTCTTGGCCGCCAGTCCGCCTGCAAAACCGGTCAGCGCGCCATTGCTGCCCACCACCCGGTGGCAGGGCGCGATGATCGAGATCGGATTGCGGCCATTGGCGGCCCCCACCGCGCGCGAAGCGGTCGGCTGGCCGATGGCGCTGGCAATCGCGCCATAGCTGCGCGTCTCCCCGAACGGGATCGCCAGCAACGCGGCCCAGACCCGTTGCTGAAACGCCGTCCCCCGGAAATCGAGCGGCAGGTCGAACTGCTGGCGCGCTCCGGCGAAATAATCCGCCAGTTGCGCGGCGGTCTGGCGCAGCACCGGATGATCCGCGTCATCCTGCGTTGCTGGCAGCTTCACCCGCGCGGGATCATCCTCTTCCCACAGGACAGCCACCAGCCCGGCGTCGCTGGCCACCAGCGTCAATATGCCGACGGGCGAGGGAAACAGGGTCGTGGCAAGGGTCATGGAACAGTCTCCAAATCTCCTGCCCCGTATAGCAAGGGACGGGCCAGCACGCCTCCCGCCCCTTGCGATCAAAGCCCCCTTATTTCAGCCCGCCGCCCATCGCCCGATACAGCTCGACCATATTGGTCGCGCGGGTCAGCCGCGTCGCCAGCAGGCTTTGCTCCGCCGTGGACAGCGCCCGCTGCGAATCCAGCGTCGTCAGGAAGGGATCGACCCCGGCGCGAAAACGGGCGTCCGACAGCGTATAGGCGACCCGCGCCGCATCGCGCTGCGATGTCTGCGCTTCCAACTGCTGGCTCATCGTCCCGCGCCGCGCCAGCGCGTCGGCGACTTCGCGAAAGCCGGTCTGCACGCTCTTTTCATAAGTCGCCAGCATCGCGTCATAGGTGGCTTTGGCATAGGCCAGATTGCCCTTATTCTTGCCGAAGTCGAAGATCGGCAGCGATGCCGACGGCGCGACCGACCAGAATTGGCTGCCCGACCCGAACAGGTTGGAGAGGCCCAGGCTCAGCGATCCGAACGCGGCGGTCAGCGAGATATTGGGGAAGAAAGCCGCCCGCGCCGCGCCGATATTGGCGTTGGCGCTGCGCAACTGATGCTCCGCCGCTGCAATATCGGGCCGCCGCAACAATACGTCCGACGCTATGTCTGCGGGCAGATTGTCGATCGTAGCCCCGGCGGGTGGCAGGGCATCGGGCAGATCGCTGGCCGCGACCGTCGTACCCGCCAGCAGGTTCAGCGCATTCTGGTCCTGCGCCACCAAAGTCAGCGTCTCGGCAATCGTCGATCGCGCCGAATCATAGCTGGTCTGCGCCTGCCGCACTTCCAGTTCGGACGCGATCCCCTTGGCAAAGCGCGCGCGGTTCAGCTCCAGCGTCTTGCCGAACGCAGCTTCCAGATCGCGGGCGATGCGCAAGCGTTCCTGATCCGCCGCCATGGTCAGCCAGGCATTGGCCACCTCTGCAATCAGCGCCGTCTGCGCCGCGTTGCGGGTTTCGACGCTGGCGAAATATTGCTCCTGCGCCGCCTTGCTCAGGTTGCGCACCCGCCCGAACAGGTCGATTTCCCACGCCGAAATACCGACCTGCGCTTGATACAGGTCCGTCCGGCCAGATCCGACCTGCGAGAAAGGCGTATCCTGATAGGTTGCGCTACCGCCTGCCGCCACCCTCGGCAGCAGGTCGGCCCGCTGCACCTTATATTGCGCCCGCGCCTGCTCGACATTGGCCAGCGCGACCCGCAAGTCGCGATTATTGGCGAGCGCCGTTTCGATCACCCGCGCCAGCCGGGCGTCGGTAAAGAAATCGCGCCATGCCGTGTCAGCCGGAACGATCGCGGCCCCGTCCGCCGCGCCATAGGCCGGTCCCCGCGGACTGGTCGCCGGCACCGGCAGGACGGGCCGCACATATTTGGGCGCCATGTCGCAGGCGGCCAGCGTCAGCGACAGGGTGATGGCGCCCAGCGCCTTGATATTACGCATCTCTTATGCCTCCTGCGGCGCAGCAGGGCTCGCCTGCTCATCGGCCGCATCATGGGTCTTATGCTCACGGAACAGCCGCTTCACCACGGTGAAGAATACCGGCACGAAGAAGATCGCCAGCACGGTCGCCGACAGCATCCCGCCGACCACGGCCCAGCCGATCGCATTCTGGCCACCGGCCCCTGCCCCGGACGATACTGCCAGCGGCAGCACGCCAAAGATGAAGGCGAAGCTGGTCATCAGGATCGGCCGCAGCCGCAGCTTGCCCGCTTCCAGCGCCGCCGCCGCGGGCGACATGCCCTCGCGCATCTTCTCCTCGGCAAATTCCACGATCAGGATCGCATTCTTCGCCGACACGCCGATCGTGGTGATCAGGCCGACCTGGAGGTAGATGTCGTTGTTCAACCCCGCCAGCGTCGCCGCGATCACCGCGCCCAGCACGCCCAGCGGCACCACCAGCAGCACCGCAATCGGCACCGACCAGCTTTCATAGAGCGCGGCAAGGCACAGGAACACGATCAGCATCGACAGCGCATAGACATAGGGCGCCTGCCCGCCGGACGTGCGTTCCTCATAGGAAATGCCGTTCCAGCTATAGCCGATGCCAGCAGGCAATTTGGCGGCATATTCCTCCATCGCCTGCATCGCGTCGCCGCTCGCCACGCCGGGGGCAGGCGCGCCCATGATGTTCATCGACGGCACGCCGTTGAACCGCTCCAGCCGCGCCGGACCCTGGGTCCATTCCGTCGTGGCAAAGGCCGACAACGGGGCCATGACGCCGCTATTGCCACGGACATGCAGCGCGCCGATGGAATCGGGCGTCGTGCGGAACGGCGCATCCGCCTGCACGAACACCTTTTTCACGCGGTCGCGGTCGATGAAGTCATTGACGTAGCTACTGCCCAAATTGGTGCTGATCGTGTCGTTGACGTCGGCCTGGGCAATGCCCAGCGCCCCTGCCGCCGCCTGATCGACGGTCAGCTTCAATTGCGCGCTGTCCTCCAGACCATTGGGCCGCACCTGCGCCAGCCTTTTGTCGCCCATTGCCATACCCAGCAACTGGTTACGCGCCGCCAGCAGCTTTTCATGGCCGACATTGCCCTGGTCCAGCAGCTGGAAGTCGAAACCCGACGCATTGCCCAGTTCCTGCACGGCTGGCGGCACGAAGGCGATGACCATGCCTGCGGAAATTTTGTGCAGGGCGGCATTGGCGCGTTGCGCGACGGCCATGACGCTATTGTCATGCCCCTTGCGCAGTTTCCAGTCCTTCATCCGCACAAAGGCGATGCCGACATTCTGTCCCTGCCCGACGAAGCCGAAGCCGGAAATGGTGAATACCGCCGCGACATTCTTCTTTTCCGTCGTCAGATAATAGTCGCGCACCCGGTCCAGCGTCCGTTCGGTTTCCTCGATCGTCGATCCTGACGGCAGCGACACCTGGTTGAGGATGCGCCCCTGATCCTCTTCGGGCAGGAAACCGCTGGGCAGGCGCAGGAAGATGACGGCCATGCCGACCGTGACCAGGCCAAAGACCAGCATGGTCCGGCCCCAGCGCCGCTCGACCTTCTCCACGCCCTTCCCATACCGCACCACGCCCTTGTCGAACGTCCGGTTGAACCAGCCAAAAAAGCCCTTCTGCGTTGCATGATCATGCTTGGCAGGCTTCAGGATGGTGGCGCACAAGGCAGGCGTCAGGACCAGTGCGACCAGCACGGACAGGATCATCGAGGAAACGATGGTGATCGAAAATTGGCGGAAGATGACGCCGGTGGAACCACCGAAGAAGGCCATCGGCAGGAACACCGCCGACAGAACAAGCCCGATGCCGATCAGCGCGCCGCTAATCTCATCCATCGACTTTTTCGCCGCTTCCTTGGGACTGAGGCCTTCGTCCTGGATCAGTCGCTCGACATTTTCGACGACGACGATCGCGTCATCGACCAGCAGGCCGATCGCCAGCACCATGCCGAACAATGTCAGCGTGTTGATGGTAAAGCCCGCGACATGCAGGATGGCCAGCGATCCCAGCAGCACGACCGGCACGGCGATGGTGGGGATCAGGGTCGCGCGCCAGTTCTGAAGGAACAGGAACATCACGACGAACACCAGCAGCACCGCTTCGATCAGCGTGTGGATAACCTGTTCGACCGACAGTTTCACAAAGGTCGAATTGTCGACCGGAAAGTCATATTTGACCCAGCTGGGGAAATTCTTGGACAGCGCGGCAATCTGCGCCTTCACGTCCGTAACCGTGTCCAGCGCATTGGCGCCAGGCGCCAGTTTGATGCCGAAACCGGCCGCCGGATGGCCATTAAACTTGGCGCTGAAACTGTAATTTTCCGACCCCAGCTCTACCCGCGCCACGTCGGACAGCAGCACGACCGATCCGTCACTATTGCTGCGCAGGCGGATGCCGCGAAATTCTTCGGGCGTGCGCAAACGCGATTGGGCGGTGACCGTGGCGTTGAGCGCCTGCCCATTGGGTGATGGCGTGCCGCCGATCTGGCCCGCCGACACCTGCGCATTTTGCGCCTGGATCGCGGCCTTCACGTCACCGGTGGTGACGCCCAGATTGGCCATCTTGTATGGGTCCAGCCACACCCGCATCGCATATTGCGCACCCAGCAACTGGGTATCGCCGACACCGGTGACGCGGCTGATCGGATCTTGCAGCGATGACGCGATGAAGTCGCCCGCATCCTGCTGGTCATGGATGCCGTCATCGGCATAGACCGCCATCACCATCAGGAAGCTGGCGGTCGATTTGGTGACACGCAGCCCCTGTTGCTGCACTTCCTGCGGCAACAGCGGGGTCGCCTGCGCCAGCTTGTTCTGCACCTGCACCTGCGCGATGTCCGCGTCGGTGCCCTGCTCGAACGTCAGGGTGATGGTCAGATTGCCCGCGCTGTCGCTGGTGGACGAAAAATAGCGCAGATTGTCGATGCCCTTGAGCTGCTGCTCGATGATCTGGGTCGTCGTGCTTTCCAGCGTCTGGGCGTTGGCGCCCGGATAGCTGGTGCCGATGCTCACCGTGGGCGGCGCGATTTCAGGAAATTGCGCGACGGGCAGCGATCGGATGGCGAGCAGGCCCGCCAGCATGATGACGATGGCGATGACCCATGCGAAGATGGGCCGGTCGATAAAATAACGGGCCATGATTACTGCGCCCCGCCATTGGGCGCGGTGATCTGCTGGGGCGCGCCGGGTTTGACCACCGTGCCGGGGCGCAGATTGACCAGCCCTTCGACGATCAGCCGGTCACCGGCCTTCAGACCGCTTGTGACGATCCACTTGTCGCCGACCGCGCGATCGACGGTCACCTGGCGCATTTCCGCCTTATTGTCCTTGCCAACGACCATCGCCGTCGCCCGGCCACGCGCGTCGCGGCTGATGCCCTGCTGCGGCGCGAGGATGACCTGGCTCCGCTGACCCTCGATCATCTTGGCGCGGACATACATGCCGGGCAGCAACAGCCCGTCGGGATTGGCGAAGGACGCGCGCAGCGTCACCGCGCCCGATGTCGGATCGACCGACACTTCGGAAAATTGCAGCCGACCCTCGATCGGATAAGCGCTGCCATTGGGCAGCAGCAACTGGATGCGCGCACCATCCGCCCCGCTCACCCCGCCGCTCTTCATCGCCTGTTTCAGGTCAATGATCTGCGCGGCGGACTGGGTGACATCGACATAGACAGTGTCGGTGCGCTGGATCGTCGCCAGCGGGTCCGCCTGCCCCGCCTGCACCAGCGCGCCAGGCGTGAACAGCGACCGGCCGATCCGGCCGGAAATCGGCGCGCGGATGCGGGTGAAATTCTGGTTCACCTGCGCCGATTGCACCGCACCACGCTGCGCTGCAACATCGGCGCGCGCCTGCTGCGCAGCAGCATCGGCATTGTCATATTCCTGACGGCTGACCGCATTGATGCCGACCAGTTCCTTGTAGCGCTGGGCCTGCAAGCTGGTCGACCGGATCGCGGCATTGGCCCGCGCCAGCGATCCCTGCGCCTGCGCCACGGCGGCGCGATAGGGGGCGTCCTCAATTTCATAGAGCAATTGCCCGGCCCGCACGACGCTGCCCTCGGCAAACAGGCGGCGACGGATAACGCCGCTGATTTGCGGCCGCACTTCTGCGGTTTCCACCGCCACGATCCGCCCCGGCAGTTCGTTAAGCAGCGGCGCGGAGCCAGTCGCAAGCGTCACCACGCCCACGGCGGGCGGCGGCGGCGCGGGCGGCGGGCTGTCCCCGCACGCACTGAGCGCCAGCGCCGACGCGCACGCCAGCAATCCGATGAACTTCCCCTTTTGCATCACGCATATTTCCGTTTCGATAGGATATAGAACAGGAATGAACGTTCATTCCGCTTGCGCCGCAGGTAGGATCATGCCAAAGTTAATTCAAGATAGAAAAGGGCGAGAGGGAAAAAATGATTGCAGTGCAGCAAAAACAGATGGTGCCAGAAAAGACCAGCAAGGAACGGATCATGGCGGCCGCTCGCGACCTGTTCGACAGTCATGGCTTCCACCAGACGTCGATGTCGGAACTCGCAACTGCCGCAAAAGTTTCCGTCGGCCAGATCTATCGCCTGTTCAAGGGCAAGGAGGACATCATCTCCGCCATTGTCCAGGCCGATTCCGACGAACGTTGCCTGGACATGGATGCACTGCGCAGCCGACTGGACGCAGGCGAACTGACGATCGAACAGACATTCGAGCAATTATTGCTGCATACCGTCGATAAAAGAGACGAAGCCCTGTCCTTCGACATCATGGCCGAAAGTTTCCGCAACGAAGCGGTCGGGGATACGATCGCCGCAATGTGCATACGTTTCCGCCGCTATATTCGCGACTTTGCCTGCGTGGCCAATCCCGACCTGTCTGGCGAAGCGCTGGACGGCGCGGAGGAGATTGTCCTCGCCTGCCTGTTCGGCCTTGGCCATCGCAGCCTGTCGCGCCCCAGCCTGAGCGCTGCGGACACCGCCCGCCTGTCTGCCCAAATGGTCGTCGCCGCCCTGCGCGCGATCAGATAAACCACGCGCTCACAGGGCGCGACCCCCCATTATTTCGCAGCGACCCCTTCGGGCAGGACGATCGCCGACCAGCTCTTTGCCGGGGCCAGATAGCGCGCCGCCAGCGCCTGCAACTGCGCCGGAGTGACGGTCAGCATATCCTGCGCCATGGTCTGCATCGCCGCGACATAGCGGGCATCATGGGTCGCGCCCTCCATCTGGTTCATCCAGAAGGCATTGCCCGTCCCTGCCCGCATCAGCATCTGCCGCATCGGCGCGACCGCGCGCTGCAACTCATCATCGCTGACCGGCGTCTTGGCCAGATCAGCCGCGGTCGATTTCACCACATCGTAGAAATAGCCGATCCGGTCGGGCCGCACCTGACTGGTCACCAATATATAGCCGCCACTTTCATAGGAGAATGGCCAGCTATTCTGCACACTGGGCGAATAGGCCGCGCCTTCGGTCGATCGCAGCCGGTCGAACAGCCGATCGTTGAAGATCTGCGTCAATATCTCCAGCTGGCGCGCTTCCTTTTGCAGGGTGAAGCCGCCCGATGTCGGCCACGCCATGACAGCGGCGGCCTGTTCCTTGTCGCCCTTGTGCCGCAGCACGACCGGTGTTTCGACATGGGCGGGAAAGCGCATCGCGCGATTGACCGCAGGCACCGGCGTATCGGGACGCGGCGGCAGCGCCCCCAGCGTCGCGGCCACCGCCGCGATCGCGTCGTCCGCCTTCACCTGCCCGAAAATCTGTACCTCGATCGGTCCCGACGCCAGGATCGGCTCCCATGTCGCGCGGAAGGCCTGCGGCGTCAGCGCATTGATTTCGGCCAGAGACGGTGTGCGGAACCGCACATCCTTGCCATGCAGCAGCCAGCTAAGGTCACGGCTGAGCACCGCGTCGGGCGACCGGGTCATGGCGTCATAGGCAACGGTCGCGCCGGTCTTGACCCGCGCGATCGGCGCGGGATCCCAGCCGGGCGCGCCCAGCTTGGTCGCGAACAGACGCAACTGGTCCTTATAGTCCGCCGGGCGCGTCACCGCCTGCAACTCGAATGCATCCTCGTCGGTCGCAAAGTCCATGCCCATGCGCCGACCGTTGGTCAGGTCATCCAGTTCCCGCTGCCCCAGCGTGCCGATGCCACTGGCAACCAATGCATAGTCCCCCGCCCAACTCGCCACCGGCTTGACCGGAGAGAAAGCCTGCTGCCCATGACCAAAGCGCACATTGATGCGCACTTTCTCGGTCTCGGCATCATTGGCGAACAGGGTCAGCTTGACACCGTTGGAGAAGGTGATGCTCTCCATCCCCGGCAGGCCGATCGGCGTGCGGGACAAAACGGTCGCGGGCGCGCCCAATTTGGGCAGGTCGGCCATCGTCACCAGCTTGTCGGCCAGCCGCGCATTGGTCGCGGCCTTGACCGGCGCGGCGACGGCGGCGGCCAGCCTGGCGTCCAGCCCCGGCTGCGCCTTGCCGGTCACCAGCAGGGTGCGGAACACGCCCGCGGAAAACAGCCGGTTCGTCGATTCGACGATCTTGGCAGGCGTCATGCTCGCCTTGCCGGATCGGAAGATGCTGAGCGCCGCGTCGGGACTGACCGTGGTTTCGCGAATATCGACCGCGCTGATCAGGTCGCTCGCCTGCTTGGCGCCAGCCTCCGTATCGGCATTTTCGACCTGGATCGCCAGTGCCGTATCCATCTGCGCATATTCGCGGTCGATTTCGGTCTGGCTGGGCGGCGTAGTCTTGGCGTCCTCCACAATGGCGCGCACATCGGCCAGCGCTTTCTCCCAATTATCGCCCGTCGGGATGATCGTCATGAACGTGCCGTCGACCGATCGGCTGACATCCTGCTGCTCGACGCTCGATTGCAGGAAGCTGCCGCCGCTGCGCGCAGCCTGCTCCAGCCGCCGGCTGATGATCTGCAAGGCCAGCATGTCGGTCAGCTTATCCTGATTGTACAGGATGGTGTCGGCGCGCGGTTTCCACGGGCGCAGCCACGCCAGCGTCATGCCCAGCGGCACCCCCGGCTCCACCGCGACGCGGGTCGCGGGAAATTTGGGATCGGGCGTACCGAAATCGGGCAAAGGCGCACCCTTGCCCGGCACTGTCCAGCCGCCAAACTGCTCCTTGATCAACTGTTCGGCCAATGCCGGGTCGATATCCCCCGCTATCGCGATCACCGCATTTTCCGGGCGATACCAGCGCTGGTGAAACGCCGTCATCTTCGCCGCCGTCGCCGCATTGAGCGTCGCCACCGTGCCGATCGGCGCATGGTCGGCCAGTGGTTGCCCGGCGAAGAAATGCAGGCGGCTGATGTCGGAAATCCGCATCTGCGGCCCGTCGCCCTCGCGCCGTTCGGCCAGCACCACCGCGCGTTCGGCATTGACCGCGCTGTCGATGATATTGGGATCGGCCATCATGCCCGACAGGATTTTCAGGCTCTCGCCCAGCGTCTGCTGCGTCGCCTGCGGCAGGTCGAGCGCGTAACTGGTGCCAGTCGGCGTCGTCTGCGCATTGCTGTCGCTGCCAAAGGTCACGCCCAGCCGCTGCCAGATACGCTTGGATTCGCCATCGGGGACATGGCGCGACCCGCGAAAGGTCAGATGCTCCATGAAATGGGCGTAGCCCTGTTCGTCGGGCCGCTCCATCAGCGATCCCGCGTCGATCCGCAGCCGCACCGACACCTGCCCCGGCGGCACGCCATTGCGACGGATCGCATAGCGCAATCCGTTGGACAGCGTGCCAAAGCGCCACGCCGCGTCGATGGGGACATCGCTATTTTCATAAAGCCACGGCCGCACCTGCGGCGCAAGCGCGCCGCCCGCAACGGCGGGAGCAGGATCGGTCCGGGCAGCGAGTGGCGCGGGCGAACCCGACAGCAGCAGGGCGAGGACAGTCAGCGAAGCGGCGGTGCGCCGTGGGGAAAATCTCATAGGCCGGAGAGCCTAACGGGATTTTCCTGAATGGCTACTGACAAACACGGTCATGGAAAGGACGAAAATCCTCCCCCGACGGAGATCATCGCGGCATTCATCATCCACAAATTTTTACGTCATCCCCGCGCAGGCGGGGATCCATCTCTGGACCTATAATCAAGACGATAAGGTGGGAGATGGATTCCCGCCTGCGCGGGAATGACGGCGTCTTATGGGATTGTTCGAATCTCCCCCCCTTTTGGCAAGGGGAGTATGTAATCAGCGCGGCGCGCCGGTGCGCTGGACGGCGCCCTTATGCGCGCCGACCGCACCACCGCTGCGGCGACGGCGGAAGGGGCGCTTTTCGCCACCCTCTGCGTCGGGACGATGGGCGCGGTCGGGGGTGCCGCGCTGTTGCTTCTGGCCGTCCTGATATTTGCGCTGGCCATCGGCGCGGCGCGCCTGCTGTTGCGGCGTCTGGCTCGGTCCTTTCTTGGGGGCGGCCGGCTTGGGCAGGTTACGCACCGCTTCCATGAAATTCTCCGGCAGCGGCTCCATTTCCAGCTTGACCCGCGTCGCCTTTTCAATGGCCTTCAGATAGGGCCGCTCATCGTCCGCCACG
Source organism: Sphingobium sp. FG58 (assembly GCF_057809055.1). Lineage (NCBI taxonomy): Bacteria > Pseudomonadati > Pseudomonadota > Alphaproteobacteria > Sphingomonadales > Sphingobiaceae > Sphingobium > Sphingobium sp. FG58. Next base: position 56,800 of record NZ_JBMDJF010000001.1, read on the forward strand.
AAGCTGATGGCAATGCCTTCGGCCCCGGCGCGCGCGGTGCGGCCGATGCGGTGGACATATTGTTCGGCCACGTTGGGGATTTCAAAGTTGATGACGTGGGACACGCCCGACACGTCGATGCCGCGCGCGGCAATGTCGGTCGCGACCAGCAGCTTCACCTTGCCCTGACGGAAAGCCTGGAGCGCGGTGGTGCGCTGGCCCTGGCTCTTGTTACCATGGATCGCAAACGCCTCGATCCCCGCCCCTTCCAGGAAGCGCACGACGCGGTCGGCGCCATGCTTGGTGCGGGTAAAAATGAGCGCGCGGTCAATATCTTCGCTCTTCAGGATCAGGTGGAGCAGCGCCTGCTTCTCGCCCTGATTGACGAAAGTCGCGCGCTGGTGGACGCGCTCGGCGGTGGTCGATTGCGGTGCGACGCTGACCTTGACCGGATTGTTCAGGAACTGGGCGGCAAGCGCTTCGATTTCCTTGGGCATGGTGGCCGAGAAAAACAGGTTCTGGCGATCGGCCGGCAGCATCTTAGCGACGCGCTTCAAGGGCTGGATGAAGCCCATGTCCATCATCTGGTCCGCTTCGTCGAGGACGAAAATTTCGGTGTCCTTGATCGTCAGCGCGCGCTGGTCGATCAGGTCGAGCAGGCGGCCGGGCGTCGCAACGACGACATCGACGCCGCCAGCCAGCGCGCGGATCTGCTTATTGATCGGCACGCCGCCGAACACCGTTTCGACCGACAATTTCAGGAAACGGCCATAGTCGCGGAAGCTCTGCGCAATCTGCGCCGCGAGTTCGCGGGTCGGGGCAAGCACCAGCATCCGGCAGCCCTTGATCGGCGTCGCCCTTGGGTTGCGCGCGAAATAATCGAGGCTGGGCAGCGCAAAGGCCGCGGTCTTGCCGGTGCCGGTCTGGGCGATGCCGCACAGATCCTTGCCTTCCAGCAGGACGGGGATCGCCTTTTCCTGAATCGGGGTCGGGGTCACATAATTTTTGGAGGCGAGCGCCTTCATGATCGGCTCAGCCAGACCAAAGTCATTGAATTGCATTTAGAAAACTCACAAGTCGGCCTTGGCGCCAACTTGCTCTGCGGACGCAGGAAGGGCGCGAGGCGGGTTACGAAACGACCCGCGTGAAAAGGGAAGCCTCAAGCTTGGCGCAGACTCTCATTGGCCGGTCCGTGGTCCTTGAACGGCTGTTCCAGCCACCCAGGTTGCGGACGATCACGCTGCCAATCGCTGTGGAACCGTCATGGTCCCTCTGCTGCGCTGCAACGCATATGGCGAAGATGCAGGCAAATAGCAAGCGGCCGTGCGGAATGGCACGGCCAGATGTTTTTTGAATGTGCCTACGCACATTCAGCCGCGCCGGCCCGCTCCCCACCCGACTACCCAACGGCAGTATATTCTGGGTGGTCGGGTGGGGGTTCAAACGAGTCACGTGCCTCGTTTGAAGGCCGGTGCGGATCAAAAATGCGCCCTTTCGCGCATTTTTCAAAGAGTCGCCCTTAGAGCGAGATTTCAGCGTGCTTCGACTTCATTTCTTTAGCGACGTCCCCGCCGAACATCATCTTGAACACCCCGACAATCGACAGGTCAGCCAGCCAGATTTCCGCGGTACCAAGGTCAAATCGTAGCATCAGCAGATTGGGATCGTTGCGGCCGCCCTCATACCAGGCCTCGACTTGGCTTGACCAGTAACGGTCGATCACCGCCGGATCGCTTTCCTCGACCAATGTGCCGTTGATGCAGGCGAACAGGCCGTGATCCTTGGCCGCGAACTGGGCCATGGCCGGGCCGCCGGGGGCCAGACGATTGTCGCGCGACGTATAGAACCAGAAACAATGATCAGCATCTGGATCAAGCTGCGCCGTCATCGGCAGGCTATGCTCGTGACTATTGTTCAGCCCCACCATCAGGAAGGGGCTTTTGCTCAGATCGCTCCAGAAATGTTCGCGAATATCTTTTTCCGTCGCCATTATATCTCTCCTGCTGGGTCATCGCGAATAATCGACGGCCGCCAGCGAAGTTCCCGAAACGCTTGATCTTGGCCCCGCACATCTCCACATAGCGGCCATGCTGATCGAGACCGAACTCACGCCCAATCCGGCGACCATCAAATTCCTCCCCGGCCAGGCGGTCATGGGCAATGGAACCCGCGACTTTGCGACGCCGGAGGAAGCCGAAGCGTCCCCGCTAGCCGATGCATTGTTCGGGCTGGGCGATGTCACCGGCGTGTTTTTCGGCGGCGACTTTATTTCGGTGACGATCGCCCCCGGATCGGAATGGCGCGACGTCAAACCGGACGTCCTGTCGATCCTGCTGGAACATTTTTCCGCCAACATGCCGCTGTTCGCGCCGGGATCGGCGGCGGGCATAGCCGTCCCTCTGGATGACGACGCTTTTGGCGATGACCCCGAAGATGCCGAGATCGTCGCGCAAATCCGCGACCTCATCGACACCCGCGTCCGCCCTGCGGTCGCCAATGATGGCGGCGACATCATCTATCGTGGCTTCGACAAAGGCACCGTATTCCTCCAGTTGCAGGGCGCCTGTTCAGGCTGCCCTTCCTCCAGCGCGACGCTGAAAAACGGGATCGAGCAACTGCTCAAACATTATGTCCCCGAAGTCACGGAAGTCCGCGCGGTCTGATCAGGGCGGCCTTCCCTTTCCACCATTTGGCAAATCGCGACGGATCGACTAACCGCAAGAGGCAACTTGAGGGGAGTATCGTTTGCGCCTGCTGGTGATTGACACCGCGACACAGGCTTTGTCCGTGGCGCTGCTGGAAGAAGGCGTGCCGGTCGCGCGCTTCCATGAAATTGTCGGGCGCGGCCATGCCGAAGCTTTGTTGCCCGCCATTGCCGCCCTGCCCAATGGCGGTCGCGCCGGCGCCATCGCCGTCAATGTCGGTCCCGGCAGCTTCACTGGCGTCCGCATCGGCATCGCCGCCGCCCGCGCGCTGGCGCTGGCCTGGGGACTGCCACTCCACGGCTATAGCGCCCCGTCGCTGATCGCGGCGCAGGCCGCGCAAATCCATGCCAGCGAAGGCCCGATTGCCGTCACCATCACCGGCGGGCATGGCGAACTCTTCTGGCAATGCTTCACTGCCGACGGGCTAAGCGCGACCACGCCGATCGCCTCTACCCCTATCGCCACTCTGGCGACGCAACTTGAGATCGCCACCCTCTATGGCACTGGCGCGGAAGCATTGGTGACCGCGCGCGGCCATGGTGCGGCGGTCAATCTCTATCCCGATGCGGCGGATTACGGCCTGATCGCCGCCCTGCCCGCCCTGCCCCCGACGCCTATCTATGGCCGGGGCGCCGATGCGCAGACCATGGCGGAGCGCGCCGCGTCATGATGCCGGGCCTTGTTCTCGACACCTATGACCAGAGCGAGCGCAACGCGATGGCGGACGCCATGACGGTGATGGAGCCCGCCTTCGACCCGGTCTTTGGCGAGGCGTGGACCCTGCCGCAACTGGCCGGCGTCATGATGATGCCCGGCACCTGGTTGACGATCGCGCGGGTGGACGCAGCACCGCTGGGCTTTGCGCTGGTGCGATCCGTGCTGGACGAATGCGAATTACTGCTGCTGGCGGTCGATCCGGCCTGGCGCGGACGGGGTATTGGTGAAGCCTTGCTGCGCGACAGTTTGCGCACAGCACGCCGTAGGGGCATCACATCCATGAATCTGGAAGTGCGCGCGAGCAACACTGCCGTGCATCTCTATGAGAAAACAGGCTTTGAATATGTACATCGTCGTCCCGGTTACTATCGCGGTAATGATGGACAACTATATGATGCTCTGAGTTTTCGCATCGACATGCTGGCTTGACGCCATATGCTCTTGCGAAAAGGTCCGGCAAGGTCTAGCGGATACGTACCGCTCCTGAAATGAATCTCGTAGGACGGGTCGCACAACAATAGCCTTACAGGATACAGGACAATGGAAATCGAATCCGCCCAGAGCGAACTGCTTATTACTTTGACGTCCGACATTGTCGCCGCTCATGTCTCCAACAACAGCGTGTCAGTCTCTGATGTCGCCGCTCTGATCCAGAATGTCCATGCCGCCTTGTCGGGCCTCAGTGAACCGATCACCGTGCCAGACGTAAAGCCCGAACCTGCCGTGTCGGTTCGTTCGTCGATCAAGCCGGATTTCATCATCTGTCTGGAAGATGGCAAGAAGCTCAAGATGCTCAAGCGCCACCTGATGACCCATTATCAGATGACGCCTGACGACTATCGCGCCAAGTGGGGCCTGCCCGCCGACTATCCGATGGTCGCCCCCAACTATGCCGAACAGCGTCGCTCGCTGGCCAAGAAGATTGGCCTTGGCACCAAGCGTCGCCGCACGGGCAGCGCCGCGAAGTAATCCGCCCGGCTGACGGAACGGTCTTGCGTCGGGGGGCACATGTCGCCATGTGCCCCTTTACGCGACGGGAAAAGCCGCTAGGCTCCCAATACTGTCCGCACCTCTAAAGCCAGCGAGACTCCATGAACCGCAAGATCGACGTCGAAGCCCTGTGCCACGAAAAGGGGCTGCGCATCACTGAACAGCGCCGGGTGATCGCCCAGGTGCTGAGCGATGCGACCGACCATCCCGATGTCGAGGAATTGCACAAGCGGTCCGCCGCGATCGATCCCGGCATTTCGATCGCCACCGTCTATCGCACGGTGCGCCTGTTCGAAGAGGCGGGCATCCTGGAGCGCCACGACTTTGGCGATGGCCGCGCCCGTTATGAGGCCGCGCCCGAATCGCATCACGATCATCTGATCGATGTTGAAACCGGCAACGTCATCGAATTTGTCGACCCGGAACTGGAACAGTTGCAGAAGCAGATCGCCGAAAAGCTGGGCTTCCGGCTAGTCGACCATCGCATGGAATTGTACGGCGTCGCCCTCGACCGGAAGAACTGACGCACTGCTGCTGCTACGCCGCTGGACGCGCATAGCCGCGCTCATCGCCAGCCTGCTGGCGTGCCTGTTTCCCCATTTGCTCTGGCGGGTCATGCGTCGCCGATCGCCCTGGCCGCGTCGCTTTTTGGGCATGGCCGCGCGCGCTGTGGGCGTGCGCGTGCGGATTGCGGGGCATGCCTCTGGCGGCGACATGTTCCTGCTCGCCAATCATGTCAGCTGGATCGACATATTGGCCATGGGCGGCGCGACCGGCGCAGCCTTTGTCGCGCATGACGGCATTGCCCGCTGGCCGGTGGTCGGCTGGCTGGCGGCGCAGAACAACACCTTGTTCGTCGCCCGCGAACGGCGCGGCGCGCTGTCGGGGCAGATCGACGCGCTGCGCGCCGCCATGCTGGGGCATCAGCCGGTGGCTTTATTCCCCGAAGGCACGACCAGCGACGGCAGTGGGCTGCTTCCCTTCAAGCCTTCGCTGCTTGCCGTGCTGCTGCCGCCGCCGCGCGCGGTGCTGATCCAGCCGGTGCATATCGACTATGGCGCGGCGACATCCGCCATCGCCTGGCATGGCGACGAACCGGCCGGGACCAACGCCTGGCGCATTTTGGCGCGGAAAGGTCGGCTTGACGTGACGCTGCGCTTTCTGGAGCCGTTCGATCCTGCCGATTGCGCCGATCGCAAGGTGATTGCCGCCACCGCGCGGGATCGGATTGCCGCCAGCATCGCGCAAAATGCGCCCGATAGCGCAGCGGTGCAGCATCGGCCTTCCGCTACCCCCCTGCCGCCTGTATAGCTGGGCCATGAATCGTCCCCTACCGCCCAAGACTCCGGCCACTTTCCACGTCAAATCCTTCGGCTGCCAGATGAACGTCTATGATGGCGAACGCATGGCCGAGATGCTGGGCGAGCGTGGCATGACTGCCGCCACGGACGGAAACGACGCCGACCTGGTGATCCTCAACACCTGCCACATCCGCGAAAAGGCGGTCGACAAGGTCTATTCCGACATTGGCCGCATGACCCGCGAGGATGGCACCCGCCCGATGATCGCGGTCGCTGGCTGCGTGGCCCAAGCTGAGGGCAGCGAGATCAGCCGCCGCGCCAAGACTGTCGATATCGTCGTCGGCCCGCAAGCCTATCACCGCCTGCCTGACCTGATCGCAAAAGCCGGTCGCGGCGAAGCAGCGGTCGATACCGACATGCCTGCCGTCTCCAAATTTGACGCCCTGCCCGTTCGCACCAAACAGGCGCGACCCACCGCTTTCCTGACGATCATGGAAGGGTGCGACAAATTCTGCACTTATTGCGTCGTCCCCTATACGCGCGGCGCGGAGATCAGCCGCTCGTGGAACGCGATCATCGACGAAGCCAAAGCGCTGGTCGATGGCGGGGTCAAGGAAATCACCCTGCTGGGCCAGAATGTGAACGCCTGGACGGGCGAGGACGACAAGGGCCGTCGCCAAGGCATGGACGGGCTGGTTCGCGAACTGGCGAAGATCGATGCGCTCCAGCGTATCCGCTACACCACCAGCCATCCCAATGACATGAGCGACGGCCTGATCGCCGCCCATGGCGAAATCGACAAGCTGATGCCCTTCCTCCATCTGCCGGTGCAGTCGGGCAATGACCGTATCCTCAAAGCCATGAACCGCAGCCACAGCGTCGAGTCCTATCTGCGCCTGATTGAACGGGTGCGCGCGGCGCGGCCGGACATCGCGGTGTCGGGCGACTTCATCGTCGGCTTCCCCGGCGAGAGTGAGGAAGAATTTGCCGACACGCTCCGCATCGTCGATGCCGTGGGCTATGCCCAATGCTATTCGTTCAAATATAGCCCCCGCCCCGGCACCCCTGCCGCCGACATGGACGGGCAGGTAGCCGCCGACGTCATGGACGATCGCCTCGCCCGGCTCCAGGGCGCGATCAACCGCCATCAGGTCGAATTCAACGCCGCCACGGTTGGTCGCCGCACCACCATATTGCTGGAACGCACGGGCCGTTTCCCCGGCCAGCTGATCGGCAAGACGCCATGGCTGCAATCGGTTCACGTCACCGCGCCCGACCATGTTATCGGTGACATGATAGACGTCGATATCATCAGCGCCGGTCCCAATAGTCTGGCCGGCGAATGTAGCAGGAGGAAAGCCGCTTGAACCAAAGCCTCGTCATTCCCGCATCTGTGGGACGCCATCTCCCCGATTTACGGCTCCGGCCGATCCTCACGAGATGCATGACGAGCAAGGGAGGCTTTTGAATGGGCAAGAAACCGCACCAACCCCGCACCGACATCGCCGAACGCGCGCGACTGGAAGTCACGTTTGAAAAGCCGCATCTGCTCGGCACTTTGTTCGGCCAATATGACCAGAATCTGGTCGCGATCGAAAATCGCCTTGGCGTCTATATCGCCGCGCGCGGCAACAAGTTGCAGATCGAGGGAGAAGCGGAAGCCGCCGCGCGCGCGCGCGACGTCATGACCGGCCTTTATAACCGCATCGTCGCCGGGCAACAGATTGACGCAGGCGCGGTGGAAGCTGTGATCGCCATGTCGTCCGAACCGACGCTCGACGGCATTATCCGCCATGACGTGGCCGAACCGCCCACGGTGATGATCCGCACCCGCAAGAAAACCATCGTCCCCCGCTCCGCCACGCAGGTCACCTATATGGAGGCGATGAACCGGAACGACATCATCTTCGCACTGGGGCCGGCAGGTACGGGCAAGACCTATCTGGCGGTCGCGCAAGCGGTCAGCCAGCTCATCACCGGAACGGTCGACAAGTTGATCCTCTCGCGCCCCGCCGTGGAGGCAGGCGAGCGACTGGGCTTCCTGCCCGGCGACATGAAGGAGAAGGTCGATCCCTATCTCCGCCCGATCTACGACGCGCTCTACGACACGCTGCCCGCCGAGCAGGTCGAACGGCGCATCGCTAGCGGAGAAATAGAGATCGCCCCGCTCGCCTTCATGCGCGGGCGGACGCTGGCCAACGCCTTCATCGTGCTGGACGAAGCGCAGAACACCACCATCGCCCAGATGAAGATGTTTCTCACCCGCTTTGGCGAAGGCAGCCGCATGGTCATTTGCGGCGATCCCAAACAGGTCGATCTGCCGCAACCGGGCGCGTCGGGCCTGGCCGATGCAGTCGCGCGGCTGGACGGGGTAGAGGGCATCGCGATGGTGCCGTTCGGCATCGGCGACGTGGTCCGTCACCCGGTCGTCGGCCGGATCGTGCAGGCTTATGAGGGGCCGGATGCGTAATATAGGGTATAGTTCCGTTCGGGCTGAGCGAAGTCGAAGCCTTCACCTGAGCGAAGCGAAGGCACCTCGCTTCGCTCGGCATGGCACTTCGACAGACTCAGCCCGAACGGAGGAAAGTTCGTTCCATGATTGACGTCGCCGTCCTCCACGACACCGGCTGGCTTGGCACCGACTGGGAACTGCTCGCCCAGCGGGCGGTGTTCGCCGCCATCACCCACAGCCCCTACGCCGCCTTCGCCACCGACGAGGCGCTCTACGAAGTCGCGGTCAAGCTGACCACGGACGAAGAAGTGCATCAACTGAACCGCGCCTATCGGGACAAGGACAAGCCGACCAACGTCCTCTCCTTCCCGATGGTGCAGGCCGACCTGTTGCAAGGGACCGCCAACACCGACGATGGCGAGGTGCTGCTGGGCGACATCGTGCTGGCGGAGGGGGTCTGCGCCGCCGAAGCGGCCGACAAGGGCATCTCAATCGCCGATCATGCCGCGCATTTGATTATCCACGGGACTTTTCATTTGCTTGGATATGATCATATGGACGACAATGAGGCAGAGGCGATGGAAGCGCTGGAAATAGCGGCGCTGGCCAGCCTTGGCCTTTCCGATCCCTACGGGGATAGAGTGACATCAGGGGTATAGGACTAACTATGGCTGAGGGCAGCCCGAAGGACGGCAACGGTTCCAAGGAATCGGACAGTAGTAATGAAGGCGGTTTATGGAGCGGCATAAAGACGCTCCTGTTCGGCGATGGCGAATCCACGACCCTGCGGCAGGAGCTGGAGGAAGCGCTCGACGAATATGACGAGGATGAGCAGGACGATAGCGCATCCCCGCCAGCCAAGGGCGACCTGTCGGCGATCGAGCGCCAGATGGTCCGCAACCTGCTCCATTTTTCCGAACATACGGTCGATGACGTCGCGGTCCCCCGCGCCGACATCATCGCGATCGAGGAGAAAGCGAGCTTCGCCGATCTTGCCGCTTTGTTCGCCGAAGCGGGCCACAGCCGCATCCCGGTCTATCGCGACACGCTCGATACCATCGTCGGCATGGTCCATATCCGCGACGCCTTCGCGATCCTGGCGGGCAAGGCGCCCGTGCCGGACACGCTGGAGCCTTTGATCCGCCAGCCGCTCTATGTGCCTGAAAGCATGGGCGCGCTCGACCTGCTCGCCGAAATGCGCGCGAAGCGCACCCATCTGGCCATCGTGCTGGACGAATATTCCGGCACCGAAGGGCTGCTGACCTTCGAGGATCTGGTCGAGGAAATCGTCGGCGATGTCGAGGATGAGCATGACGACGCCCCCGAAGCGATGCTGGTGCCGCTGGCCGGCGGCCTGTGGGAAGCCGACGCCCGCGCCGAACTCGACGATGTCGCCGAGGAGATTGACGAGAAGCTGGGCGATATCGAGGAAGATGTCGACACGCTGGGCGGCCTCGCCTTCATCATCGCTGGCCGCGTGCCGGAACCGGGCGAGATACTCGACCATGAACAGAGCGGCTGGAAACTGGAAATCCTGGCCAGCGACGGGCGACGGGTGACGCGGTTGCGGCTGCATCCCCCGGTGGAGAAGGTGCTGGACGAGGAGGATTGAGGCGGAGCGCTCTGCCACACTCCAATGCCGCAATGCTGCGCAAAACCCATTTCATTGTCATTCCCGCGCAGGCGGGAATCCATCTCCCACCCTATCGCCTTGATTTTAGGCTGGGAGATGGATCCCTGCCTGCGCGGGGATGACGAAACTATAGAATGTGGAGATCATCGCCTTGCAAGAGGATGTAACTTTCACCCCGGAATAGAAGCCCCGAACAGCAACACCGGATCACCCGCAGGCGACAGCGCAATTTCGCCGCCCGCGCCGGTCACCAGCTGCCGCACCATCCATGCCGCCGCCGTGCGCGATGCCAGCCCTTCGGGCGGCAGCGTCCCTGCCAGCGCCGCGCGCAGATCGGGGTCCAGCACAACCTTCGGACCCTCGCCCCGCACGACGATCTCCGTCACACCGGGCCGCTTCTCCGCGCCAATGTCCAACTGACCGCCCCGCACCAGCGCATCGCCGACGATCAGCGCCAGGTTGAGCAGTACCTTGACCGGCAGCTTGCCCAGCATCTGTTCCTCGACCATCCAGCCGATCTTGACCCGGCCGGTCCCGGCAAACATCCCCTCGATCGCGACCCGCGCCTCATGCGGCGGCACCGCGTCACCAAAGCCCCCGGCAGAGCCGAAAGCAAGACGGAAATATTTGAGTTTGTTGGCGGATGTCCGCGCGCTGTCGGCCAGCAGGTCCAGGCAGCGCTGGCGCATGTCCGGGTCGGTCTCGTCCGCCATCAGTTCCAGCCCGTTGTTGAGCGCGCCGACCGGACTCAAAAGGTCGTGGCACAGGCGCGAACAAAGAAGGCTGGCAAATTCGATGCTGTCGATGGGGTGGGTCATGTCAGGGTCTGTGCCGCCGATTTTTGTGAAGAATAAGGATGGCCTGACTGGCTAATGCGCTGCCGCGCCGGGCGATGCAACCCCGCCGCGCTGCCTTTCGTTCATGCGACCCGCAGCGTCGCCGGAGCGAAGCGCACGCCGCCCGCGCCATCCCCCTGCGCCACCCAAAGCCGCGCATCGCCCCCCGCAACGATCAGCCACAGGCTCCCGTCCGGCGCCGCGCAGGCCGCATCTGTGGCCGACGGCACCGCCACGCCGGATGGATGCGAATGATAATGGCCGATAATCTGCGCGCCCCCCTCCCGCGCCGCCCGGTGCGCCGCGATCAGTGCCACCGGGTCCAGCTCGAAATGCCGCGCCGGGTTAGGCGCGACATTGGTCGCGGGCGCGATAGCCTCGATTCGCCCGGCCGCGCCCAGCAACAGCCCACACACCTCCACCCGATCCGCCGCCGCGATCGCCTGGATCTGGTCCAGCAGCATCCTTGATATTGTAACCGCCATCCCTACATCCCTAGCCAATGGGTCCGGGGGTTTCCATCATCGAAGCGACAATCGCGCAGGCGCAGGACGGGATGCGGCTCGACCGGGCGCTGGCCGACCTGCTGCCCGACCTGTCGCGCGAACGGTTGAAGGCGCTGATCAACGACGGCCATGTCCGATCGACTGGCCAGCCGATCAAGATCGGCACCACCATCAAGGTCGCGACCGGCCAGAGCTTCGCCATCACCATGCCCGCCCCGGTCGCGCTCGACAACGTGGCCCAGGATATTCCCCTGACCATCGTGCATGAGGATGCAGACCTGATCGTGGTGGACAAGCCCGCCGGGCTGGTCGTTCATCCCGCCGCGGGCAATCTGGACGGCACATTGGTCAACGCCCTGCTCCATCATTGCAAGGGGCAGCTGTCGGGCATTGGCGGCGTCGCCCGCCCCGGCATCGTCCACCGCATCGACAAGGACACGTCGGGCCTGCTGGTCGTCGCCAAATCGGACAAGGCGCATGACGGGCTGGCACGCCAATTCAAGGATCACAGCATCGAACGACTCTATGCCGCGATCGTCTATGGCCATCCCCTGCCCGGCACCGGCACGGTCGATGCCTGGCTCGGCCGGTCCGACGCTGATCGAAAGAAGATGGCGGTTCATCGGGAAGGACGCGGCAAACATGCCGTCACCCATTATCGCACGGTCGAACGGCTACGCGACGCGGCGATGGTGGAATGTCGGCTGGAAACCGGCCGCACCCATCAGGTCCGCGTCCATATGCACCATATCGGACACCCCTTGATAGGCGATCCGGTTTACGGTAGAGAAAGAAAAGGTTTCAAATCAATACTGGAAACACTGGGTTTCAAAAGGCAGGCATTGCACGCAAAAAGCCTGGGGTTCATACATCCGGTAACGGACGAACGGCTTATGTTCCAAAGTACGCTTCCTGCCGACATGCAGGAACTGTTAAGCCTGCTCCACGTATAGACATGAACAAGTTTGCGCCGGTGTTTGTGACGCCTCTTCTGGGTCCCGCCGCGCATGAAAGGGAAAGGTGAAGCGACATGGCCAAGACGAGCAATGTCCCCGCGGTTCCGGCGCTGGGCGGTGAAGCCAGCCTCAACCGCTATCTCTCGGAAATCCGCAAATTTCCGCTTCTGACGCCTGAGCAGGAATATATGCTCGCCAAGCGGTATGAGGAGCATCAGGACCCTGAGGCCGCGGCCCAGTTGGTCACCTCGCATCTGCGCCTCGTGGCGAAGATCGCGATGGGCTATCGCGGCTATGGCCTGCCGGTCAGCGAACTGATTTCCGAAGGCAATATCGGCCTGATGCAGGGCGTGAAGAAGTTTGAGGCCGAGCGCGGCTTCCGCCTGGCGACCTACGCCATGTGGTGGATTCGCGCCTCGATCCAGGAATTCATCCTGCGCAGCTGGTCGCTCGTGAAGATGGGTACGACCGCGTCGCAGAAGAAGCTGTTTTTCAACCTGCGCCGGATGAAGAACAACATCGAAGCGTTTGAGGATGGCGATCTGAAGCCGGAGGACGTGACCAAGATCGCGACCGATCTGGGCGTATCCGAACAGGATGTCGTGTCGATGAACCGCCGCATGGCGATGGGCGGCGACACGTCGCTCAACGTCCCCATGCGTGAGGATGGCGACGGCCAGTGGCAGGATTGGTTGCAGGATACCGATCCGTTGCAGGACGAGCGCGTCGCCGAGGAACAGGAACGCACCCAGCGCCATGAAATGCTGGTCGAGGCGATGACGGACCTTAACGACCGGGAAAAGCATATCCTGGCCGAACGGCGTCTGGCCGAAGAACCCAAGACGCTGGAGGAACTGAGCCAGGTCTATGGCGTTTCGCGCGAACGCGTCCGCCAGATCGAAGTGCGCGCCTTTGAAAAGCTGCAAAAGGCGATGATGCGGATCGCCGGTGACAAGCTCAGCCACATGGCCCGCTTCGCCGCCGCCTGATCGGCCTATAGACAATAGAAGAAGGCCCCGGAGCGATTCGGGGCCTTTTTCATTGGACCCAGTCCATCGGCCCGCAACTGGTGCCTTGTGTACATGTGGCACGCTGATCATATGGCCGCGATCCGTTCGACGCTTGGGGGCTGTAGCATGATCTCGACCGCACTGGCCCATAAGCTGGCCGCGCGCCGCATTCATTATGGCTGGGCGGTGCTGCTCGCCACCTTCCTCACCATGCTGGTCGTGGCGGGCGCGGTCGGTGCGCCGGGCGTGTTCATGGTGCCGCTGCAACGCGAATTTGGCTGGACCACCGCCGATATTTCCGCGGCCCTCGCCATCCGTTTCCTGCTGTTTGGTCTGATGGGGCCATTTGCCGCTGCCTTCATGAACCGCTTTGGCGTGCGCCGGATGATGCTGATTTCGCTGGGCATCGTCATCACCGGCCTGCTGCTGTCGCTGGGCATGAGCCAGCTGTGGCAGTTGGTACTGCTATGGGGCGTGGTGATTGGCCTTGGCACCGGCCTGACCGCGATGGTACTGGGTGCGACCGTCGCGACCCGTTGGTTTTCGGACCGGCGCGGGCTGGTGATGGGGTTGTTGTCGGCCAGTACCGCGACCGGCCAGCTCGCTTTCCTGCCGCTGCTGGCGGGACTGACTGACAGTTTCGGCTGGCGCTCTGCGGTGCTGCTGGTGTGCGGCACGATCCTGTTCGCCGCGCTGGTCGTGCTGTTGCTGATGCGTAATCGCCCGTCCGACCTGGGCCTTGCGCCCTATGGCGATAGCGTCATCCAGCCGGTCCCGGCCCAGCCTGCTGGCCTTGGCGCGCTGCTGATGACGCCGATCACCGTCCTGCGTGACGCGGCGAAGGTGCCGACCTTCTGGTTCCTGTTCCTGTCCTTCTATATTTGCGGCGCCAGCACCAACGGCCTGGTGCAGACCCATTTCATCGCCCTGTGCGGCGATTATGGGCTGGCGGCGATCGGCGCGGCGTCGATGCTGGCGATGATGGGGCTGTTCGATTTTGGCGGCACGCTGGCGTCGGGCTGGCTGTCCGACCGGTTCGACAATCGCTGGCTGCTCTTCTGGTATTATGGCCTGCGCGGGGCATCATTGCTCTATCTGCCGTTCAGCGACTTCTCGCTCTACAGCCTGTCGCTGTTTGCGGTCTTTTACGGCCTCGATTGGGTCGCGACCGTGCCACCCACGGTCAAGCTGACCGCCCAGCGCTTCGGCGCGGAACGCGCCAATATTGTCTTTGGCTGGATCTTCGCCGGACATCAGCTGGGCGCGGCCAGCGCGGCGATGGCGGGCGGCCTGTCGCGCACCGTCTGGCACAGCTATATGCCCGCCTTCGTCGCGGCGGGAATCCTGTGCCTGATCGGCGCGGTGCTGGTGCTGCTGATCAACCGTGGCCGACCCGCCATCTTGCAGAGCGCTTGAAACAAGGGGCCGGGGCGCGTTACGCTGCCGGCATGACCGCCAGACCCGCCTCCCCCCGCCGCCGTTCCCGCTGGATCAGCATCCCGTTCAAGCTGCTGATCGGCTTCATCATCCTGTCGCTGCTGATGGTGACGCTCTACCGCTTCGTGCCCCCGCCGGTGACGATGACGATGCTGCTCGACCCCAATGGCATCACCAAGGACTGGATGAGCCTGGACGAGATCGACCCCGATATGGCCCGCGCGGCGATCGCGGCGGAGGATGGGAAATTCTGCACCCATCATGGCTTCGATGTCGATGCCATCGCCAAGGCGGCGATCCACAATGCCAGCGGCGGGCGGGTGCGGGGCGGATCGACGATCAGCCAGCAGACCGCGAAAAATGTGTTCCTGTGGCAGGGCGGCGGCTTCGTCCGCAAGGGGTTCGAGGCCTGGTTCACCATGTTGATCGAGGCAATCTGGGGCAAAAAGCGGATCATGGAAGTCTATCTGAACGTCGCGGAAACCGGCATCGGCACCTATGGCGTGCAGGCGGGCGCGATCCGCTATTTCAAACATGGTGCCGGCCGCCTGACCCGCGCCGAAGCCGCCCGCATCGCCGCCATCCTGCCCCTCCCCAAACGCCGCGCCGCCGTCGCCCCCAGCGGCTTCACCCGCCGCTACGGCAACACCATCGCCGCCCGGATCGGCGCAGTGCAGCGCGACGGGCTGGACGCTTGCCTCAAATGAAAAAGGGCGGGGATTGCGCCCCGCCCTTTCGCTTTGTGAATGATGTGTCGGATCAGAAGGTGAAGCGCGCGCCCACCCGAATGGTGTAGAGCGACTGACGCGAATAGATCGTGTCGGTCGGCGTCGCACTAGGCGCGTTATAGCGATACTGCGCGCACGCCTGGCTGGTGTTGGCGGTCTGCTGCGCACCGGTGGGGGCCGCACCAGTGGCAACCGGCGTGGTCAGGCACTGGGCGCGAACCGCGATCACATTGTAGGGGAACGCATATTCGCGGATCTGGCCCCATTTCTTGTTTAGGAAGTTCGTGAAATTCTCGATGTCGGCGAACAAAGTGATACGCGAGCCACCCAATCCGGTCGGAATTTCCTGATCGACATGCAGATCGATCTTGGTGAACCACTTGGCGTTGAAGGCGTTACGCGGCGCGATCTGCCCACGGAATTTGCCAAGACCGGTGGTCGTGATCAGCCCTTCGAGATAGTTTTGCGTCGCAACACTGTCGTAAGACACGAGCGGATCGTTCGGACCGGTCGGCACATAGAGGAGGTAGCGCGAATTGCTGCCCGTCGTGCCGAAAATGCCGCTGCGTGCGTTCGACACATCCTGCATCGTATAGCTGTAGGGGCGACCGATGCGGGTTTCGCCGAACAGGGCGAAGTTTGTCTTGTAATCGCCGAAGAAGGCATGGCTGAAGTTGAGGCGATATTTGAAATTATGCTTCACTTCATCATTCGATGTACCGACAGCAGCGCCGTTGGCGTCGAGGAAGGCGCCATTACCATAGTTGGACGATGCCGTGGAGGACGTGGCTGGCGCCTGATCCGTCACGTCCTGCCAGGTGTAGCTGAAACCAAGGTCAAGACCGAAGTCGAAGCTTTTGTCGATGCGGGCAACGGCGATATAGCTGCGGCCCTTGGTCGTGTTGGTCAGGAACAGGTCGTTATTTGTGTCGGCAAAGTTCGTGACCGATGCATAACGAATACGGCCATCGGGAGTCCGTAGCGCCGTGGGCGTCACGCGCAGGTCAGTGAAGAACACCTGATTGCGGACCGAGGAATAGAACAGGTCCGCACCGAAGTTCCAGCCATTGCCCAGGAACGTATCACGCGGCGTCCAGTCGGCCGAAATCGTACCACGCCATTGCGACGGAATCTTGAACTTGTGATCTAGGGCGTTGACCGGCGCGGTTGCCGAAGAAGCCGCGCTCGATACCAGAGTGTCAGCAGCACCGGGGATCGTCGTGCCGCTGACGCCGTTCAGGATGGCGTCCCCGTTGGCCAGCGACGTGCCGGTGACCGATCCATCATTGTTACGACGCACGTCGATGCTGTTGGACAGGAAACCGGTGTTTGAAAAGCTGTTGGAAACATATACGTCAGGCGAACCACCAGAGAAGATGCCGCCGCCCGCGCGGATCGACAGGTTGCTGGTCGGCTTGAAATCCAGGCCAACGCGCGGCTGGAAGATACCGCGACCATCGACATAGGCCATGTTGGTAAAGCCGTAGCGATTAACAAAGTTCTGGTTCAGCGCAGGGCGGCTGTCGCCACCATACATGTCATAACGGGCACCATAGGCCAGCGTCAGCATGTCATTGATCCGCCAGGTATCCTGGATACCAAAGGTGTAGCTCTGATAGCGGAAGCGTGCTGCTGCGTCATCGGGATCAAGCGAGGGAACAGCGTTCTGGTAGCGCATACGCTGTGCGTTACCGGCCGCGAAATCCGCGATCGAATCGAAATAATAGTCGCCCGCGGTCCGTTGCAGGAACAGGTTGAAAATTTTGGTGTCGGAAAATTCACCGAACACGCGCAGGTCATGATCACCACGGGTCAGACGACCCTGAACCATCCCGCCATAAGTGCGGCTGGTCAGTGCGTTGGACTGGCGCGATACGTCCGGACCAAAGCTGACCGTGCCAAAGCCCGGCTGGCAGGCAGTCGATGCACCGGAACC
The DNA here is from genome assembly GCF_057809055.1 of Sphingobium sp. FG58. Lineage (NCBI taxonomy): Bacteria > Pseudomonadati > Pseudomonadota > Alphaproteobacteria > Sphingomonadales > Sphingobiaceae > Sphingobium > Sphingobium sp. FG58. The sequence continues at coordinate 73,986 of NZ_JBMDJF010000001.1, forward strand.
TGCGGAACCAGGCGCAGTGCGATCCGAAGTCGGCGCGGTGCAGACCTGGAACTGGGCAAATCCGCGTCCCAGCACCGGATCCTGACCGCGCTTATAATCCTTGTAGAAGCCGCGCACTTCGGTCGAAAATTCATCACTCCATTCCGAGTTCAACTGGAACACGCCGGTATGGAGTTGGTTCGATGAAACATAACCGTTGGATTCCAGACCCAGACCGGGGTTACCGGTGGCAAAGGTATTCTGGTTAAACTGGATGGAATCCTTGGTGTACATGTACGTGATGGACGCGCGCTGCGTGTCGGACAGGTTGGCGTCGATACGGGCCACCAGACGGTCGTCACGATCGTTGGAGTTATTGAGGACGCCGCCGGTTTCATAATTGTAGCGCGACTGGGCAATGTCCTGAATCTGCGTCACTTGCGCATCGGTGATGCTGGGGACGACCGTACCGGCATTGTTACCAGCCGTGCCTTCCGCAATCGGTGTGCCAGCGCGGATACGTTCGCCTGCGATCATGAAGAACAGCTTGTCTTTGATGATCGGACCGGAAATTTCCGCGCCATAATTTTCATATTTGAAATCGGGCAGAGAAACCCGACCAGTGGGCACGCCCGGTCCGGCCTTTGTCTTTTTGCCGGTCAGATTGTCCGACGAATAGGCATAGAAAGCTGTGCCATGGAATTCATTGGTCCCCGACTTCAGGATAGCGTTGATCGTGCCGCCCTGAAAATTACCTTCGCGCACATCATAAGGCGCAACGCGGGTCTGGAACTGGCCGATAGCATCCAAAGGCACAGGCGAACGACGGGTCGGCAAGCCATCGGGGTTCAGGCCGAAATTGTCGGTGACAGGAACACCATCAATGGTGAAGCGGTTGAAGCGCGCATTCTGCCCCGCAAAGGACACAGCACGACCAGAACCTTCTGCATAGTCCAGACGCGCGAATGGATCGCGACGCATAAGATCGCGAATGTCGCGGTTGACCGATGCGATCTGGGCAATGTCTTGCGCAGTCAGGATCGTGGTTGGGCCAGACGCCTTTGTTCCTGCGCCAACGACGCTGGCGGCAGTCACGATGATGGTGCCGCCAGTCGAGGTCAGCGCAATCGGCAAGTCATATGCCTGCGCAGCGACGGTAAAAATGTCGGTCACTTCGGTATTTTCGTAACCGTCAGCGGCTACCTTTACAGTGAACGGACCACCAATGCGCAGGCCGGATGCAGTGAAACTGCCCGTTGCCGTGCTAGTCGCGGTGCTGGTGGTGCCCGAAGGAACGTGGGTGATGGTGATCGTGGCGTTGCTGACCGGTGCGCCATCTGCGGTGACCGTGCCGCGCACGGTCGATGTCGTTTCCTGCGCATGGACCGGCGCAACCATTACCGCAGACAGGCTGATCGAGGCAGCCCCCGCCGCCAGCAAGATTTTCAAATGCTTCATCTGACCCAAATCCCTTTTGATGAACCGCGCGACAAGCGCACGCCCCTAACGCTGCTTCTTGCAAGCCGGAGCCGCCTGTGACGGCCTCTGGCGACGGCCCTGTGATGCTATGGCTGCACTTTTGTTACAATGTATAACAGCCCTCGTCACAGGTGCGAACAAAGCGACAGCTTGGTGCGCCAGAAGAGGGACGAGCCTAGCTTAGATCATTGTTTTATAGATATTTTATGGGTAGTTTTGCCCACTATTTGACGGTGGTGCAATTTTGCAACGCAGCAAGAATATTTGCGCGGATGCCGAACAGCATAACGAAAAAGGGCCGACGGTCGCCCGCCAGCCCCTCTTTTGTCCTTATCCTGATGATGAAATCAGGCAGCGTCCTCGGCGCGCTTGGCGCTTTCGCTGAACACGCGAATCGGTTCTTTTTTGCCCGCGACCACATCCTTGTCGACCACCACTTCGCCCACGCCCTGCATGGAGGGCAGGTCGAACATGGTATCGAGCAGGATCGCTTCGAGGATCGAGCGCAGGCCGCGCGCGCCGGTCTTGCGTTCGATCGCCTTCTTGGCAATCGCGACCAGCGCTTCGTCGGTGAAGCTGAGGTCGACATTCTCCATCTCGAACAGCTTGCCATATTGCTTGACCAGCGCGTTCTTGGGTTCGCCCAAAATCTTGACCAGCGCCGACACGTCCAGATCTTCCAGCGTCGCGATGACAGGCAGACGGCCGACAAATTCGGGGATCAGGCCGAATTTCAGCAGATCTTCCGGTTCGCTCGACCGCAGCAATTCGCCGGTCTTGCGCTCTTCGGGGGCAGCGACATAGGCGCCAAAGCCGATCGACTTGGCTTCCAGACGATCACCGATGATCTTTTCCAGACCCGCGAACGCCCCGCCGCAGATGAACAGGATGTTGGTCGTGTCGACCTGGAGGAACTCCTGCTGCGGATGCTTGCGCCCGCCCTGTGGCGGCACCGACGCGGTCGTGCCTTCCATCAGCTTGAGCAACGCCTGCTGCACGCCCTCGCCCGACACGTCGCGGGTGATCGACGGGTTCTCCGCCTTGCGGCTGATCTTGTCGATTTCGTCGATATAGACGATGCCGCGCTGCGCCTTCTCGACGTTGTAATCCGACGCCTGGAGCAGCTTGAGGATGATGTTCTCCACATCCTCGCCGACATAGCCAGCCTCGGTCAGTGTCGTCGCGTCAGCCATGGTGAAGGGAACGTCGAACGTCTTGGCCAGCGTCTGCGCCAGCAAAGTCTTGCCGCAGCCGGTGGGACCGACCAGCAGGATGTTGGACTTGGCCAGTTCGACCTCGCCCGGCTTGCTGCCATGGTTCAGCCGCTTGTAATGGTTATGGACCGCAACCGACAGGACACGCTTCGCCCGGTTCTGGCCGATCACATAATCGTCCAGCACGTCGCAGATTTCCTGCGGGGTCGGCACGCCGCCATCCTTCTTGCCGACGAGACCGCCCTTGGTCTCCTCGCGGATGATGTCGTTGCACAGCTCGACGCATTCATCGCAGATGAACACGGTCGGCCCAGCGATCAGCTTGCGCACTTCATGCTGCGACTTGCCGCAGAAGGAGCAATAGAGCGTGCTCTTGGAATCGGAGCCGGTAAGCTTAGTCATTCGCCAATCTTTCTTCCCTGCCGGTTCAACAATCACCAAAACCGCATTCCGGCGCGGGTATTCTGGTCCATATTCATCCTAGACCGTGGCACGCCGGTTTCACAAGGGGTGAAAGTAGCGCGCCCCGGTAAAGATGAGCTTTAAGAGTCGCTGGCTTCGGGCAGCGCAGGCCGCTTGCTGAACACTTCGTCGACCAGACCGAAGGCCTTGGCCTCGTCCGCCTCCAGGAAGGTGTCGCGGTCCATCGCCCGCTCGATTTCTTCCAGCGGCTTGCCGGTATATTCGACATACAGATCGTTCAGGCGACGGCGGATACGCAGGATTTCCTTGGCCTGGATCTCGATATCGCTGGCCATGCCCTGCGCGCCGCCAGACGGCTGGTGGATCATGATGCGGGCATTGCCCAGCGCGATGCGCTTCCCCGGCTCACCGGCGGCGAGCAGGAAGCTGCCCATCGACGCGGCCTGGCCAATGCACACGGTGCCGACCTGGGGACGGATATATTTCATCGTGTCGTGGATCGCCATGCCAGCCGTCACCACGCCGCCGGGCGAGTTGATGTACATCCAGATGTCCTTCTTCGGATTTTCCGATTCGAGGAACAGCAGCTGGGCGACGATCAGCGAGGCCATGTGATCTTCCACCTGGCCGGTCACGAAGATGATCCGTTCCCGCAACAGGCGCGAGAAAATGTCGAAGCTGCGCTCGCCACGGTTCGACTGCTCGATAACGATAGGAACCAGCGCGGCCATGGGATCATGCATGATGTTGGTCATTTTGCTCTTTCAGTCAGGTGCTTTTGCCCACCCCCTACATCGGCACAAACGGCAAATGGTTCAAGGGGGCGTGTGGGAAGGAAGCCGGTTCAGTCGCGCCGGGCGAAGTCGGATGGCGCGCGGAAGCCCAGATAGAATAGCCGCCGCACCTCCCGCCGCCCGCGCACCACGGTATCGAGGATGAGGCCGCACATGCCTGACAGGGTCGCCAGGATCATGAGGCCCGTGACGAGGATGGCGGTCGGGAAACGCGGCACCAGCCCCGTGTCCATATAGGTAACGATCAGCGGCGCGGCCAGCCCCAGCCCCAGCGCCGCCAGAAACGCCGCAATGACCCCGAAGAACAGGATCGGCCGCTCGATGCGATAAAGCGTGAAGATGGTGCGCAGGATGCGGAAACCATCGCGATAGGTGCTAAGCTTGCTGACCGATCCTTCGGGCCGCGCGCCATAGGCGGTGACGACTTCGGCAACCGGCATGGCGAGTTCGAGCGCATGGACGCTGATCTCGGTCTCGATCTCAAACCCTGCCGACAGGACCGGGAAGCTTTTGACGAAGCGGCGGGAAAAGACGCGATAGCCCGACAATATGTCGGTGAAACTGCGCCCGAACAATTGTTTGAGCAGGCTAGTGAGCGCCCAGTTGCCCAGGCGGTGGCCGGGGCGATAGGCTTCCTCCGCCTCCGACTTGCGGCAACCGACGACCATGTCCAGATTATCCTCCAGCATGGCGGCAACCATCGCAGGGGCCGCTGCTGCCTCATAGGTCGCGTCGCCATCGGCCATGATATAGATGTCGGCGTCCACATCGGCGAACATGCGTCGCACGACATGGCCCTTGCCCTGCTGGCTCACGCGACGGACGATCGCGCCAGCTTCCCGCGCCAGTTCGCGGCTGCCATCGCTGCTATTATTGTCGAACACATAAATGTCGGCATGGGGCAATGCGCGGCGGAAATCCTCCACCGTCTGCACGATCGCGCCTGCTTCATTATAGCAGGGCAGGATGACCGCGATGCGCGGTACTGCCAGCCCGCTGTCGCTCGTCATGGCGGGAAATTCCTTCATCGGCCTTACGATCCTGCTGCTTTCCGTGCCGAACGGCATGGACCGACAGGGTTAATATTTCCTCTGCCATGCCACCTGCGAAATGAAAAGCGCCCGCGCCTCCTGTCGGAAGCCGGGCGCTTGTTCATCGCATTTCAGCCTGGCTTATTCAGCCTTGGCGGCAGCCTTTTTGGGAGCAGCCTTCTTCTTGGGCTTTTCCTCGGCAGCAGCGTCCGCGGCGGGCGCTTCGGCTTCCGCCTCGGCAGGGGCAGCCTTCTTGGCGGCGGCCTTCTTCGGCTTGGCCGGCGCTTCCTCGGCTACCGCTTCGGCGTCTGCGGCAGGTTCGGCAGCGGCCTTCTTGGGCGCGGCCTTCTTCGCCTTGGGCTTTTCGTCATGGTCATGGCCGCAGCCCGGACCGTGGACATGGGGCTTGATGTCGCCATCTTCGGCTTCGATCGCCGCTTCCAGCTCTTCCTTGGTCACGGCGCGGTCGGTGACTTCGGCCTTGTCGAACAGGAAGTCGACGACCTTGTCCTCGTACAGAGGCGCGCGCAGCTGGGCGGCGGCCATCGGGTCCTGACGGACATATTGCACGAAACGCTCACGATCCTGCGGGCCGTACTGCTGCGCGGCCTGCATGATCAGGCGGTTCATTTCCTGGTCGCTGACGGTCACGCCATTGGCCTGGCCGATTTCGGAGAGCAACAGGCCCAGGCGGACGCGACGCACGGCGATGGCGCGATAATCCTCCTTCTCGGCTTCCATTTCGGCGATCGCGGCGGCCGGATCTTCCTCATGGGTCGCTTCATGCTGAAGCTGCTGCCAGATCTGCTCGAACTCGGCTTCGACCATGCTCGGCGGCACGTCGAAATCATGGGCAGCGGCCAGCTGGTCGAGCAGCTTGCGCTTCATATGGGTGCGGGTCAGGCCATTATGTTCCTGCTCGATCTGGCCCTTGAGCAGATCCTTGAGCTGGTCGAGCCCTTCCAGACCCAGCGACTTGGCGAAATCATCGTCCAGCTTGGGCTTGTCGCCGTCCAGGATCGACTTCACCTTGATGTCGAAGGTGGCGAGCTTGCCGGCCAGATGGGCCGCGCCATAATCTTCGGGGAAGGTCACTTCGATGACCTTCTCTTCGCCCTTCTTCACGCCGCCCAGCTGCTCCTCGAAACCGGGGATGAACTGGCCTGCGCCGAGCTTCAGCTTGATATCCTCGGCCGCGCCGCCTTCAAAGGCTTCGCCGTCGACCTTGCCCAGGAAATCGATGACCAGCGTGTCACCGTCCTGCGCGACATGATCGTCGCCCTTTTCTTCCAGCGCGCCCTGCTGCGTGGCGATGCGGCCAGCGGCCTCTTCAACCTGTGCGTCGGCGACTTCGACGGTCAGCCGTTCCAGCTTGATGCCGTCGACGCTGGGCGCGGCGATTTCCGGCAGCACTTCCAGCGCAACCTTGATTTCCGCGTCCTTGCCGAACTCGAAAGCTTCGTCCAGCTCGACCGAAGGCTGCATCGCCGGACGCAGCTTCTGGTCGGCGATCAGTTTCTGGATGCTTTCCTGAATGCTGTTGTTGAGCGCGTCGCGCTGCAGCGCTTCGCCATGCATTTTCTTGACGAGATTGGCGGGCACCTTACCGGGGCGGAAGCCGGGCATCCGCACCTGCGGGGCCATGGCCTTCACTTCCTTTTCCACTCGCGCGTCGATATCCTTCGACGTGATGGTGACAGTGTAGGCGCGCTTAAGGCCCTCGTTCAACGTCTCGACAGTCTGCATCTCTTCTCTCAAACGCTTTCTTCAGCTGAATTTCGATGGCGCTGCCGCGGGCGGCATACTGGTGCGGGCGAAGGGACTCGAACCCCCACATCTTGCGATACCAGAACCTAAATCTGGCGCGTCTACCAGTTTCGCCACGCCCGCATCGGTCGCCGGTCGGCGCGGCATAGAGAAAAGCGTGAGCAAGGGCAAGGGATAGTGAGTCGGGTCGCGGAACCGGCGTGATGGCCCATGCGTACCTTGTTCATTCCCCCTAGCAGAGAGAGGCAGACATGGCCACCCAGCCCGACCCCACGCCCAACCCGGATGGCGTGCCCCCGCCCGACATCATCGACCCGCAATCGCCGCCCGAAACCCCAGCGCCTGCGACTCCGGAAGAATTGCCGATGACCGAGCCGGACGAAATCACCCCGGTCGGCCCCGATTATGACCAGCCCGACAGCGCGCCTGCGGAAGTGCCGCCGGACTGAGCGCAATTTTCCGCCTCCAGCGCGACATATCCACAGCTTTTATGTCCAGTGGCGGAACCTTTTTGGTTGATCGTTAAAATATGATCGCTGCGCCGCTGGACAGACCCCTGCAAGCATGATTGAATTGTGACAAATAAAAATCACGGAGAGGCGCGGCTGACAAAATAGGGGGTCGACGTGCATAGGGTTCGCGCAAAGCTGGAATGGTTCAAAACCGTCATCCTGCCACAGGAAGCCGCGCTGCGCGGTCGCTTGCGACGCATATTGCCCTCCACCCATGAACTGGACGACATGGTCGCCGAAGTCATGACCCGCGCCTATGCCACGGAAAATTGGGAAAATGTGACGACGGGCCGGGCCTATCTCTTCACCATCGCCCGCAACCTCGTCATCGACACCGCCCGCCGTAACAAGGTGGTCAGCTTTGAAACCATGGCCGACCTGGAATTGCTGGGCGGCGAAAACACGATCGAGGCGCAACTGCACGCCCGCGAAGCGCTGCGCCAGGTGCAGGTCATCGTCGAGTCGCTGCCTGTTCAATGTCGCCGCGTGTTTATTCTTCGCCGCATCCACGAAAAATCGATGCTGGAAATAGCGGAGGAGATGTCCCTATCCGTTTCTACTGTTGAAAAACATCTGGCCAAAGCCATCGCGATAGTTATGCGGGCCTGGGCAGAACGTGAGGAAACGGATTTCGAACGTGCAGGGGTCGGAGCCAGGATCAAGCTGCGGGACCAGGGCCGCGATCGAAGCGGAAGCAGCGCGCCTGCTGGCCAGGCTTAACAGCGACCCCAGCCCCCAGGACGAAGCCGAAATTTGCGAATGGGTCGAGGCTGACCCCAGCCATGCCGTCGCCTTCGCCCGTGCCGAAGCCGCATGGGAAGCCGCCGAGCGACTGAAAAGTGCCGCCGCCGACGTCACCCTGCCCCCGATGGCGCAGATCGTCAGCGAAGAACAGCAGCGCCGCCTGTCGCGCAACATCATGGTCGCCGCCGCCGTCGCGGTCATGCTCTTCATCGTAGCCGCGATCGTCACCGTCCGCACCTTCAGCGGGGTGGAACGCTTCCAGACCGGCATCGGCCAGATTCGCGACATCGCGCTGGAGGACGGATCGACCCTCCACCTCAACAGCGACAGCGAGGCGGAAGTCCGCTTCACCGACAATGGCCGCAAGGTGCGCATCGTGAAGGGCGAAGCTTCGTTCGACGTCGCCCATGACCCGGAACGGCCGTTCGATGTCGAGGCACGATCGGCGGTGATCCGCGCGGTCGGCACCGCCTTCAACGTGCGGATGCGCCCGTCGATCGTCGAACTGACCGTCACCCACGGCACCGTCACCGTCCATTCGGGCGACAATGTGCAAAAGCGCGTCAGCGCGGGCAGCGGCGCAGTGATCCAGCCGCGCACCATCGCGCTCACCCGGCTGGACCCCAAGCTGGTCGGCCAGCGCACCGCCTGGCGCGAACAGATGGTCGAGCTGGACGGCGAAACGATCGAGCAGGCGACGGGCGAATTCAATCGCTATCGCACCGCGCCGATCCTGATCGGCGACACCCGCGTATCGGCGCTCCGCATCGGCGGCCGCTTCCGCATCAGCGACAGCCGCGAATTTCTCTCCGCCCTGCAACTCAGCCTCCCCATCCGCGCGGTGACCGGCGAGGATGGCTCCGTCATGCTCCTCTATCGCGACGATGAGTCGGACATGGTGGAGAATGGGGTCGGGTTGTGATGGTGCTGGCTGACCAACATTAAATCCGTTCGCCCTGAGCGAAGTCGAAGGGCTCGGCTGAGCCGCAGGCGAAGCCACTTCGCTACGCTCAGTGGAAGGCTTCGACTTCGCTCAGCCCGAACGGATATATTTTTAACCCTTTGCCCTCACCCCAACAAATCCCGCACCATCTCCGGCACCAGCACACTCGCCGGGCCAAGCCGCGTTTCCTCGAAATAGGTGCTGCCCGCCGACGGATCGAGATTCAGCTCCAGCGTCTTTGCTCCGACATGGCGGGCGGTCTGGACGAAACCGGCGGCGGGATAGACCGCGCCCGACGTGCCGATCGACACGAACAGGTCCGCGCGGCGCAGCGCATCGTCGATCGCGTCCATTTCGTAGGGCATCTCGCCAAAAAACACGATGTCGGGCCGCAGCTTTGGCCGCCCGCAGCCATCGCACACCGATCCGGGCGGCAGCGATCCGGTCCACGCCACCGCCTTCCCGCACCCCGCGCACAGGGCGGATCGCAGCGCGCCATGCATATGGATCAGCCGCTTCGCCCCCGCCCGCTCATGCAGGTCATCGACATTTTGCGTGACGATCAGCAATTCTCCCGGCCACTCCCGGTCAAGCGCCGCCAGCGCTTCATGCGCGGCATTGGGCGCGACCTCGTCCAGCTTCGCGCGCCGCTCGTCATAGAAACGATGCACCAGCGCGGGATTGCGCGCGATGGCTTCTGGCGTGCAGACATCCTCGACCCGATGCCCCTCCCACAATCCATCCGGCCCGCGAAAGGTGGCAAGCCCGCTTTCGGCGGAAATGCCAGCGCCGGTGAGGATGACGATATTGCGTATGTCCGGGTTCATGTCGCCCAGTCTAAACAAAGCCCGGCGTCAATGCCATGGTCCTGCTTATCGAAGTCTTTACCCCGTCCGGGCTAGACCCCGACGCAATATCAAAGCCGGAACATGCCCCATGCGTTTTGCCCAGACCCTGCCCCTGATCGCCGCCCTCGCGCTGCCGCAGCCTGCCTTTGCGCAGGTCGCTGCCGCCGATAGTGGCGATACCGGCTGGATGATCCTGTGCGCGCTGCTGGCGTTGCTGGCCGCGCTGCCGGGATTGATGTTGCGCCACGCCGGGCAGGTCAATGTCCGCAACGCTTTGTCGGTGATGGCGCAGGGCGCGGCGGTGGCGGCGGTCGTGTCGCTGACTTGGGCCATTGCGGGCTACTCGATCGCCTATGCACCGGGCAGCGCCTGGCTGGGCGGTGGCGCGAACCTGCTGCTCGCCAATCTGGGGCAGCTGCGCGAGGGGATGACCGTCCCTGAATCCGCCTTCGTCCTGTTTCAGATGGCGCTGGCGCTGATCGCAGCCTGCCTGTTGATCGGCGCGGTGGCGGAGCGGGCGCGGCTGGGCTGGCTGATCGGCTTTGCGCCGCTCTGGTTGTTGATCGTCTATGCGCCGGTCGCTCATGCGGTGTGGGGCGGTGGCTGGCTGGCGGACCTTGGCGTGCTGGATTTTGCCGGCGGGCTGGTCGTGCATGGCGTGGCCGGTTTTTCCGCGCTGACGCTGGCCTTGATCGCCGGGCGGCGACGTGAAGCGTCCGATCCTGGCCATGCCCCGGTGTTGAGCCTGGCGGGCGGCGCACTTCTGTGGGTCGGCCTGTCGGGCGTGGTCGGCGGTTGGGCCTTGGGCGCGACCGATGATGCCGCAACCGCCATCCTGAACTATCATTTTGCGGCCTGTGCCGCTGCCTTGGTCTGGGCCTTGCTCGACCGTCTGTTGGGCACGCGCACCAGCGCCACCGGAGTCCTGTCAGGCGCGCTGGCAGGCATCGCCGCCATTTCCGCCAGCGCCGCGCTGGTCGGCACCGGCGGCGCGATGATGATCGGTGTGATCGCCGCGATCATCTGTCGCCTTGGCAGCGGGCTGGCGGGCCGCTGGATCGACGATCCGGCCAGCATATTCGTCGTCCACGGGGTGGGTGGGCTGACCGGCGTCCTGCTACTCCCCATCTTCGTCCTGCCGCTGCTTGGCGGGGTCGGTTATGAAACGCCGGTCAGCCTGAGCGCCGCCTTGCTCAGCCAGCTCATCGGCCTTGTCGTCGTCGCGCTCTGGGCGATGATCGGCACCGCCATCGCGGCGCTGATCGTGTCGATGGTCGTGCCGCTGCGCGTCAGCGCACAGGAGGAGGCCGATGGCCTCGACGCCAGCCAGCATGGCCAGCAGGGCTGGGATTTCCGCTAAACGCCATGTCCGTCGCCGTCGCCATCTTCGCCCATCAGGAAGAAAAGCGCATCGCCGCCTGCCTCGGCTCGCTGCCGCTCGACCGGGCGGACACGATTTTCCATGTGCTGGTCAACGGCACCACCGACGCGACCGTGGCGCGAGCGACCGCAGCGGCGGGCGGACGGGCCAACATCATCGTCCATGACATCGCTACGGGCGGCAAGTCGCGCACCTGGAACCATCTGGTCCATGACCTGCTGACCGGCAGCGAGGAAGCCGTCATCTTCATGGATGGCGACGCGGAGATACAGGCCGGGTCGATCGACGCGCTGGTAGCAGACCTTGCCGCCCACCCCCATGCCAATGCCGCCGCCGGGATGCCGGTCAATGGCCGGATGGCGGAAACCTATCGCCGCGATTTGCGCACGCAGGGCGGATTGTTCGGCGATCTCTATGCGCTGTCAGGCCGCTTTGTGGCCGCGATCCGCACGCGCGGCCTGCGCCTGCCCGACGATCTGATCGGCGATGACGGGCTGGTCGCGGCCTGGGCGCACACCGATTTGCAGAAGGATAGCGGCTGGGACGTCGCGCGCATCGTCGCCTGCGAAGGCGCGGGTTTCGTCTGCGAACAGGTCAGCCTCGCCCGACCCTCCACCTGGCGGATGCAATATAAGAGGCTGATCAACTATTCGGTGCGCTTCTACCAAAACCGGATCGTGTCCGACATCATGACGCGGCAGGGACCGGACGGCCTGCCCCCGCGCCTCGCCAGCCTCTATCCCGACTGGCTCCCCCGCTTCCGTCCGCGCGGCGGCATCAGCGCCTGGTTCGACCGCAAGGCATTGGCGCGGATGCGGGGCGCGGTTTAGGACGGGGTGAACACAATGATCCGTTCGTTTCGAGCGAAGTCGAGAAACGTCGCGCGCAGGTTTCTCGACTTCGCTCGAAACGAACGGAGGTTGGGCTTCTACCCTGAAGTCGTCATGACCTAACGATCCTTGCCGGCCAATTCCTTGTTCACGAACAGCGCGAAGCCGGTAACCACCGCACCCGACAGCAGATAGGCACCCGACGCCGCCAGCCCGAACTCCGCCGAAATCGCCAGCGCGACCAGCGGGGCAAAGCCTGCACCCACCAGCCAGGCCAGATCCGACGTCAGCGCCGATCCGGTATAGCGGGTCGCGGTGCGGAAGTTGGAGGCGACCACGCCCGACGACTGGCCGAAACTCAAACCCAGCAGGATGAAGCCCAGCACCATGAAGGCGACTTCGCCCAGATCGCCGCCATTCAGCAGCAGCGGCGCAGCGACCGCAAAGAAGCCAATCCCGACCGCCGAATAGCCGAGCAACCGGCGGCGACCGATCATGTCCGCGACGAAGCCCGACACGATGATCGCCAGCACGCCGACGCACGCGCCGATCGCCTCGATCACCAGAAAGCGCTCCAGCGGCTGGTCGGTGTAGAGCGCGATCCACGACAGCGGGAACACGGTGACCATGTGGAACAGCGCGAAGCTGGCCAGCGGAGCAAAGGCACCGATGACGATGTTGCGCCCTTCGCTGCGGATGGTCGGGATGACCGGCGAAGGCTGGAGTTCGCGCGTCTCGTAGAGGCGCGAAAACTCCTCGGTCACGACGATGCGCAGCCGGGCGAACAGCGCCACCACATTGATCGCGAACGCCACGAAGAAGGGATAGCGCCAGCCCCAGTCGAGGAAATCGGCGCGCGACAAGGTGGAGAGGAAGAAGGCGAACAGCCCTGCCGTCACGATCAAGGCCAGCGGCGCGCCCAGTTGCGGCATCATCGCATACCAGCCGCGCTTGCGTTGCGGCGCGTTGAGCGAGAGCAGGGACGCCAGCCCATCCCAAGTGCCGCCCAGCGCGACACCCTGCCCCGCACGGAACAGCGCCAGCAGCACGGCGGACCAGTGACCGATCGTCGCATAGCCCGGCAGGAAGGCGATGGCCGCGGTCGATCCGCCGAGCAGGAACAAGGCGATGGTCAGCTTCACCCCTCGGCCATAAGCGCGATCCACCGCCATGAAGATGAACGAGCCGATCGGCCGGGTGACGAAGGCCAGCGCGAAAATGGCGAAGGACCAGAGCGTCCCTTCCAGCGGCGACAGATAGGGAAAGACATGGGCGGGAAAGACGATGCAGGATGCGATCGCATAGACGAAAAAGTCGAAAAATTCCGACGTCCGCCCGATGATGACGCCGATGGCGATCTCGCCAGGCGCGATCTTCTTGGCCCCCTGCGCATGAAGATTGCGCACGTCATGTTCCGCCTGCGTTTCGTTGGGCGTTGTCGTCGCGGATGTCATGGCGTGGAACGGGCCTTCATGCTGCGGGAACGATTGTCCGCCGCACTTCGTTGCACGGCGAATCATCGGCTTGTCAAATAGACCCATGCCCTATTTCGCAGCCGCACAGGGATAGGACAAAAGGTCCAATGTCGCCCCGGTAACTTCCTGACTAGACGGAGGCCATGATCGCTCGACCGCCCGCCAAAAGCCGCGCTTTTCTGCGCCGATTCGCGCCCCTGCTGCTGCTGCCTCTGGGGGCGTGCAACTGGGTGGTGATGGCCCCGTCCGGCGACGTTGCGATGCAGCAGCGCGATCTTATCCTGATCGCGACCGTGCTGATGCTGCTGATCGTGCTGCCGGTGATGGCCACCATCGCCTGGTTCGCATGGAAATATCGGGCCAAGGCGCAGGCCGCCGACTATGATCCCGACTGGGATCATTCGACCAGCCTGGAACTGCTGATCTGGTCCGCGCCGCTGCTGATCATCATCGCGCTGGGGGCGGTCACCTGGACCAGCACCCATTTGCTCGATCCCTACCGCCCGATCGAGCGGCTGGATGCGCAGCGCAAGGTCGATCCGGCTGCCAAGCGCTTGCAGGTCGAGGTTGTCGCGCTCGACTGGAAATGGCTGTTCATTTACCCTGAGCTTGGCATCGCGACCGTCAATGAGCTGGCCGCGCCGGTCGACCAGCCGATCGAATTCAAGATCACCTCCGCTTCGATCATGAACAGCTTTTTCGTCCCGGCGCTGGCGGGGCAAATCTATGCCATGCCGGGGATGCAGACCAGCCTGCACGCGGTCGCCAACAAGCCCGGCAGCTTTGACGGCTTTTCCGCCAACTATTCGGGCGCGGGCTTTTCCAACATGCGCTTCAAATTTCACGCGATGGACCAGAGCGGCTTTGACCAGTGGGTCGCCCGCGTGAAGGCCAGTGACAAGACGCTGGACCGCGCCGCCTATGTCAAGCTGGAACAGCCGAGCGAGAAAGTGAAGCCGACCTATTTCGCCAGCGTCGAACCCCGCCTGTTCCACGCCGCACTCAACATGTGCGTCCAGCCGGGCAAGCGCTGCATGGACGCGATCATGATGACCGACAGCCAAGGCGGCGCAGGCAAGGAATCAGCCCGCGACACCGCTGGCCTGCGCCATGACGGTACCATCGACGTGGGCGGCTACCACCCGGTCGAACCCGGCAAGAAGGGCGAGATCGCCCAGCCTGCGGGCATGACGCCAGCGGCAGAGCGCACCCCCGCCGAACGCGGCAAACAAGCGCCGGGGCAGCAGGATCATGAGGGGCATGGGGGTGGCCATGCCGGTCACGAAGGAATGTGAAGATGCTCCCGCTCGGATACGTTCACACTCTCCGTCACCCTGAACTTGTTTCAGGGTCCATTTCGCTCGACGCGCCCAGGTTGGAGAACGCGAAATGGATGCTGAAACAAGTTCAGCATGACGAAGAAAGAATAGCGGGAGGATCACATCCTTCCTCCACCCCCTCCCCCCTTTCAAGGCCGTAACGTCCATGTCCCCGCATCCCGCCTCCGAAAATAGCGGCATCTGGAAGCTGATCTTCGGTCGGCTCGACTGGAGTTCGCTCCCGCTGCATGAACCGATCGTCGTCGGCACCTTCCTGATGGTCGCGCTGGGTGGCGCGGTGGTGTTGGGCCTTGTCACCAAATATCGACTGTGGGGCACGCTGTGGCATGACTGGTTCACCACCGTGGACCATAAGCGCATCGGCATCATGTATATGATCCTGGGGCTGATCATGTTCCTGCGCGGCTTTGCCGACGCGATCATGATGCGGTTGCAGCAGGCTATGGCCTTCAACGGCTCCGAAGGCTATCTCAACGCCCATCATTACGACCAGATTTTTACCGCCCACGGCGTCATCATGATCTTCTTCGTCGCGATGCCGATGATCACCGGGATCATGAACTATATCGTCCCGCTGCAAATCGGCGCGCGCGACGTCAGCTTCCCCTTTCTCAATAATTTCAGCTTCTGGATGACGACGGCAGGTGCCGTGATCGTCATGATGTCGCTGTTCGTGGGCGAATTTGCCCGCACCGGCTGGCTCGCTTATCCGCCGCTGTCGGGCATCGCTTACTCGCCCGGCGTCGGCGTCGATTATTACATATGGGGGCTACAGATAGCGGGCATCGGCACGCTGCTATCCGGCGTCAACCTGATCGCCACCATCGTCAAGATGCGCGCGCCGGGCATGACGATGATGAAGCTGCCGATCTTCACCTGGACCTCGCTCTGCGCCAACGTGCTGATCGTCGCGGCCTTCCCGGTGCTGACCGCCGTGCTGGCGCTGCTCAGCCTCGACCGTTATGTCGGCACCGCTTTCTTCACCAACGACATGGGCGGCAACCCCATGATGTATGTGAACCTGATCTGGATCTGGGGCCACCCGGAAGTCTATATCCTGATCCTGCCCTTGTTCGGCGTGTTCAGCGAAGTCACCTCCACCTTCTCGTCCAAGCGCCTGTTCGGCTATAGCTCGATGGTCTATGCGACGATCGTCATAGCATTGCTCAGCTATCTGGTCTGGCTGCACCATTTCTTCACCATGGGTTCGGGCGCCAGCGTCAACAGCTTCTTCGGCATCACGACGATGGTGATTTCCATCCCCACCGGGGCCAAGCTCTTCAACTGGCTCTTCACCATGTATCGCGGCCGCATCCGCTATGAATTGCCGATGATGTGGACGGTCGCCTTCATGCTGACCTTCACCGTGGGCGGCATGACCGGGGTGCTGCTCGCCGTACCGCCTGCCGACTTCGTGCTGCATAACTCGCTGTTCCTGATCGCCCATTTCCACAATGTCATCATCGGCGGCGTCCTGTTCGGCCTGTTCGCGGCGATCAACTACTGGTGGCCCAAGGCGTTCGGTTTCCGGCTGGAAACCACCTGGGGCGAGCGCAGCTTTTGGCTGTGGGTCGTGGGCTTCTGGGTCGCCTTCATGCCGCTCTATGTGCTGGGCCTGATGGGCGTCACCCGCCGGATGCGCGTGTTCGATGACCCATCCCTGCAAATCTGGTTCCAGATCGCGGCGCTGGGCGCGGTGATGATCGCGGCGGGCATCGCCTGCATGTTCATCCAGTTCGCGGTGTCGATCAAGAATCGCGAGGCACTCCGCGACACCACGGGCGATCCATGGGACGGTCGCACGCTCGAATGGGCGACCAGTTCGCCCCCGCCCGACTATAATTTCGCCTTCACCCCCGTCATCCATGATGGCGACGCCTGGGCGGACATGAAGAAGCGCGGCTATCAGCGTCCGCTGACCGGCTATGCCGCGATCCACATGCCGTCCAACACCGGTACCGGCATCATCATCGGGGGGCTTTCGGTGGCCTTCTCGGTCGGCATGATCTGGTACATGTGGTGGCTGGCGGGCCTGTCCTTCGTCGCCATCCTGGCCGTCGCGATCGGCCATACGTTCAATTACAAGCGCGACCATTATATCCCCAAGGATGTGGTCGAGCGCATAGAGGGCGAGCGCAGCGCGCTGCTCGCAACACAGGGCTAAGCATCATGGCCACACGCTCCCAAATCGACCCCGCCTTCCTCGACAATGACGGCAAGCCCCTCTTCCATCTTGGCGAGGAGCCGCATCATCCCGAAGGGTCCAGCACAGCGTTGGGCTTCTGGATCTACCTGATGAGCGATTGCCTCATCTTCGCCTGCCTGTTTGCCACCTATGCCGTGCTAGGCGGCAATTATGCGGCGGGACCGGGGCCGCGCGACCTGTTCGACTTGAACCTCGTCGCGCTCAACACTGCGATGCTGCTCTTCTCGTCCATCACCTATGGCTTTGCCATGCTGGCAATGGAAAAGAACCGGGTCGGCGCGACGCAGGCTTGGCTGGCGATCACCGGGCTGTTCGGTCTGGCGTTCCTTAGCATCGAACTCTACGAATTTGCCCATCTGATCCATGAAGGCGCGACGCCGCAGCGGTCTGGCTTCCTGTCCGCCTTCTTCGCGCTGGTCGGCACCCACGGGCTGCACGTCAGCTTCGGCATCATCTGGCTGGTGACGTTGATGGTGCAGGTCGGCAAGAAGGGTCTGATCGCCGCCAACCAGCGCCGTCTGATGTGCCTTTCCATGTTCTGGCACTTCCTGGACGTCATCTGGATCGGCGTCTTTACCTTCGTCTATCTCATGGGGATGCTGCGATGAGCGCGCACGATCACGATACCCACGCAGGCGCCCATGGCACGATGGGCAGCTACATGATCGGCTTCGGCCTGTCGGTGCTGCTGACGGCCATCCCCTTCTGGCTGGTCATGAACCAGACCTTCGCCAATCCGCAGGTGACCGCCTTCATCATCATGGGCTTTGCCGTGGTGCAGATCGTCGTTCACATGATCTACTTTCTGCACATGAACACCCGCTCGGAAGGCGGCTGGTCGATGATGGCGCTCATCTTCACGCTGGTATTGGTGGTCATCACCCTGTCCGGCTCCATGTGGGTCATGTATCATCTCAACGCTAATATGATGCCCCATATGGAGCATGATATGAGCCAGATGCCGTGACATCCCCGCGCCAGGGCCGGGCGGGCTTCCCGGTCGGCCTGACGCTGATCGCCGCCTTGCTGATTGCGGGGCTTTGCGCATTGGGCGTCTGGCAGGTCGAGCGGCTGGCCTGGAAGCGTGACCTCATCGCCCGCGTCGATTCCCGCATCCACGCCGCGCCGGTCGCAGCGCCCGGCAGCGCCACCAAAGCCGACGAATATCGCCGCGTCAGCGCCACCGGCAGCTTCCTGCATGATCGCGCCACGCTGGTGCAGGCGTCCACGGTGCGCGGCCCCGGCTTTTGGGTGCTGACCCCGCTGCGCCGCGCCGACGGCACCATCCTCCTCATCAATCGCGGCTTCGTGCCGCCCGACGCCCGCACCCGCTATACCCGCCCGACGGGCACCGTCCGCGTCACCGGCCTGCTGCGCCTGACCGAGCCGGGCGGCGGCTTTCTGCGGTCGAACGATCCTGCCGCCAGCCGCTGGTATTCGCGCGATGTCGCCGCCATCGCCACCGCCCGCGCCCTGCCCGCCACGGCCAATTATTTCATCGACGCCGATGCCGCGCCGCAGCCCGACGCCCTGCCCGTCGGCGGCCTCACCGTCATCCGCTTCCCCAACAATCATCTTGTCTATGCGCTGACATGGTTAAGTCTGGCTGCCATGACTGCGGGCGCCTATATCCTCCTCATGCGCCAAAGCCGCCGCCCATGACCGCGCTCCTGCCGATAGCGACACGCTGGCTGCCCAGCCAGTGGCCCGCTGATGCTGCCGGGCGCAAGAATATGGCGCTGCTGGTGCAGTTGCGCTGGATCGCGCTGGCGGGTCAGATCGCGACCATTCTGATCGTCCATTATGGCATGGGCATCCGCCTGCCGATGGTGCCGATGCTGGTCGTCCCCTGCATCGCGGCGGGGGTGAACCTCGCCAGCCTCGCCATCCTGCGGCGGCGCACCGACATCACCCATGCCGAGCTGTTCCTGGCGCTGCTGTTCGACGTGCTCTCGCTCACCGCCCAGCTCTATATGAGCGGCGGCGCGACCAATCCCTTCATCTCGCTCTATCTGCTCCAGGTCGCGTTGGGCGCGGTGCTGCTGCATCGCTGGAGCGTGTGGGGCATCGTCGCCGTGTCCGCCCTGTGCGCCGCTGGCCTCGCCTTCTTCTATCGCCCGCTGGACCTTAGCGAAACGCTGGAGGGCCGGCTGTTCGACCTCCACATCATCGGCACCTGGGTCTGCTTCACCATGATCGCGGTGCTGCTGGTGCTCTTCATGACCCGCGTGACTCGCAACCTTGCAGCGCGCGAAGCCTATCTGGCGCAGCTGCGGCAACAGGCGGCGGAGGAGGAGCATATCGTCCGCATGGGCCTGCTGGCGTCCGGGGCAGCCCACGAGCTTGGCACGCCGCTCTCCTCGCTCGCGGTCGTGCTGGGCGACTGGCGACACATGCCCGAAATCACCACCCATCCGGCGCTGGTCGAGGAGGTGGAGGAGATGCAGGCCGCCGTCACCCGGTGCAAGGCGATCCTGTCGGGCATATTGATGTCCGCAGGCGAAGCGCGTGGCGAAGCGCCGCAGGTCACCAATGTCCGCACCTTCATCGACAGCATGGCGCAGGGCTGGCGCGCCGCCAATCCGGGGATGCCGCTGCGCTGCGATTTCGGCCCGCACGACTATCCGCGCATAGTCGCGGACCCGGTGATCCGGCAGGCGATCACCAACCTGCTCGACAATGCGCGGGAGGCTGGCGCGACCTATATCGACCTGCTGGTCGGGCGCGACAGCCAGTGGCTCAACATCGCCGTGCGCGACAATGGACCGGGGTTCAGCGCGGACATGCTGGCCGATTTCGGCAAGCCATATCGCTCCAGCAAGGGGCGGCAGGGTGGCGGGCTTGGCCTGTTCCTGGTCGTCAATGTCGTGCGTAAACTGGGCGGCAGCGTCAGCGCCAGCAATGGCGCGGATGGCGGCGCGCTGATTCTGCTGCGCCTGCCGCTCAGCACATTGGCGATCGAGGAGGACAGGAATGACCGATAACCGTCTGCTCATGATTGTCGAGGATGACGACGCCTTCGCCAAAACCCTCAAACGCTCGTTCGAACGCCGCGGCTATACCGTGCTGATCGCCGACAGCGTGGAGATGGTCGCCATGCTGCTGGCCGATCATGATCCGGGCTATGCCGTCGTCGACCTGAAACTGGGCGGGCAATCGGGGCTGGTGTGCGTCCAGGCGCTTCACGCCCATGATCCCGACATGCTGATCGTCGTGCTGACCGGCTTTGCGAGCATCGCGACCGCGGTCGAGGCGATCAAGCTGGGTGCGACCAATTATCTCGCCAAACCGTCCAACAGCGACGATATCGAAGCCGCCTTCGCCCGGTCCGGCGGCGACACCGCCACCCCGCTTGCCCCCCGCCCGACATCGATCAAGACGCTGGAGTGGGAGCATATCCACGAGGCGCTGAAGGACAGCGAGTTCAACATCTCCGAAGCCGCCCGCCGCCTGGGGATGCACCGCCGCACGCTCGCCCGCAAACTCGCCAAGCGCCAGGTTGGTTGACGGGACTTTTCCGCCGTGGCAATGGGCGCTGCGACGCGGGTGTAGCTCAATGGTAGAGCAGCAGCTTCCCAAGCTGACGACGGGGGTTCGATTCCCCTCACCCGCTCCAAAATCTTTCAATATATTGAATGTGATTTGGACGGTGTTGACGGCCACAACAGAGTGGATCGAAGTCAAACGGCTTTCAGAATCAAAGACCCATTGCGGGTCTCCAGACAAGCCGTCCATGCCTCTATAGGCGCATCTATCGCGCCCCCTTGGCGATATAGTGGCCGGCGATGGCATCGATCAGATTTTGCGGATTGGCGCCGACAAGGTTGGTCATCACGATCACCGCGACATCATCGTCCGGGTACACAAAGAAGGTTGATCGGCCACCACCGATGCCACCGACCGCGCGATGCGTCGTCCCGGCGAGGATCGGCCACCCCATCGCCCAGATATTCGGCTTGCCATCATTGAGTATATCAGGCCGCCACAGCCGGGCGAGGCTGGATGGTTTCGACAGCAGGCGTCCGCTTTGCAAAGCGATGATCCACCGCGCGAGATCGTCCGCAGTTGTGTAAAGACCCGCACCAGCCCGCGTCGACAGCGGAATGTCGTCGATCCAGTGATAGAGTGCATCCTTGTCGGCAGGTCCGCCACCACGTCCCGCATGTTGTCGAATATAGACCGCGGCGCGGCCGGGAACGATATCATAGCCGTCGCCGAACCGTGCGTTCGCCATTGCGGCTGGCGTAAACTGACGCTCGGCCAGAAACTGCTCGAACGGACGCCCGCTCAATGTTTCGATGAGCCGACCCAGCAAAACATAGTTCGTCTGATTATAGGCAAATGCCGCGCCGGGTTCTCCGTCCATCGGCCGTGTCTGGACCTTGATCCAGGCTTCCGCATCCGTGCCGCCGCCAACCAAGCCTTTTTCGTCGACAATGTTGGGTAGGCCGGACGAATGAGCGAGTAGCTGGCGAATGCGAATTCCGCGCCACTTTTCAGGCAGGCCGTCGATGTAGCGCGAGATCGGTGCCTCAATATCGACCTTCCCCGCTTCGACCAGCTGCATGATCGCAACACCGGTAAATGACTTGGTCGCCGAATTGATCGGGAACAGCGTCTGACGATTGGCGGCAATCTGTTGCTCAACATTGGCGACGCCATAGGCCTCGGACATGACTACACGGTCATGGACCACGACTGCGACCTGAAGCGCAGGAATATGTTGCTCCGCCATCCTTGCTTTCAGGAGCGCCCTGGTCTGTTCATTGGCACGGACGATCGCTGCATCCTCGATCGCAAGCGGCGCGGCCGCGGTTTCAACCAGCGGCAAACTCCCGGCCAGAACCAACCCCAGGAACAGCGCATAGGCGCGCAATGTCATAATATCCGTTTCCCCATTCTTGGTGATTGCGCGGCATTAGCCATTTTCGACCATCTCCGCCTTTTGCCGGAGAAGAATGACCGCCATCGGACTCGCCTCAATAAGGCGCATCCCCGTCCCGCGCCGGAATCGCGCCGCGCCGGCCGATATTCCATCCCGCCAGCCGATGCCCCGCCAGCGCTGCGTCCACCGGCGTCGCGCCTGCCAGCCGCGCGTGGAGATAGCCGCCGTTGAACGCATCGCCAGCCCCGCTGGAATCGATCACCGGCACCCTTTGCGGGATCGGCACGATGGTGCCATCGACCAGGCAGCCATCGCCGCCCAGCTTCACCACCACCTCGCGCCCCTCACCCGCGCCCCAGCGGGCGGCGGCGTCCTGCGCGTCGTCGGCTGCGCCCATCTCGACCTCATCCGCCAGCGTCGGCAGCCCCATGTCGCTGACTGCAATCGCCCGGTCGCGCCAGTGGCAGGCGGTCGCCGCGTCGCTCCACAGCCGGGCGCGATAATTGCCGTCGAAGGCGACCTTGCCGCCATTGGCCCGCACCCTCGCGCACAGGTCCAGCAACGCCTCCCGCCCCGCGTCCGGCAGGATGGCGAGCGTGATCAGCGAGAAATAGAGCAGGTCGGATTGCGCCGCCTGCGCCACCATCTCCGCGCTGCCGGGCAGGTCGAACATCCGCCGCGCCGCTGCCTCGCCCCGCCAGTAATGGAAGCTGCGCTCGCCGGTCGCGTCGGTCTCGATCGCATAGAGGCCCGGCAGCCGGTCCGCCGCGCGCAGCACCAGGCTGGTGTCGACCCCTTCCGCCTCCCACGCCGCGCACAGGTCCGCGCTCATCGGGTCCGCACCCAGAGCGCTGGCCAGCCGCACCGTGTCGCCCGATCGCGCCAGGTGGATCGCGGTGTTGATGACATCGCCGCCATAGCGCAGGTTCCAGCTGTCGCCCGTCCCCCGGCTCAGTTCCAGCATCGCTTCGCCGATGACCGTGACATTCGCCTTTGCTACGCTGTTCATGCTGCATCCCGCTCCTTATGACACCGGTTTCGTGCGGAGTGACCGCGCGCAAGTCAAGCCATCGGCCGGACAAAGTCCCGTTTTGCATCAATTCGGGAACGTTTGCGCGACGCCGACGTTTTGCCTTCAGGCAAGGACGCATATACGCCATCCGACGTCCGCCTTCGGGGAATTCATGATTAGCGCTGCGCCTGGACGTCCCGACAACCGCTTTGAACTGCTGGTCCAGAGCGTTACCGATTACGCCATCTACATGCTCGATCCCACCGGCATCGTCGTCAGCTGGAACGCGGGCGCGCGCCGGTTCAAGGGCTATGAGGCGGACGAGATTATCGGCCAGCATTTTTCCCGATTTTACACGGCAGAGGATCAGGCCAGTGGCGTACCCGCGCTCGCGCTCTACACCGCCGACCATGATGGCCGGTTCGAGGCGGAGGGCTGGCGCGTGCGCAAGGATGACACGCATTTCTGGGCCAGCGTCGTCATCGACCCGATCCGCGATCCGCAGGGGCAATTGCTGGGTTTCGCCAAGATCACCCGCGACCTGTCCGAACAGCGCGCCGCGCGCGAAGCGCTGCGCCACAGCGAGGAGCGTTTCCGCCTGCTGGTGGAGAGCGTCACCGACTATGCCATCTATATGCTGGACCCCATCGGCACGGTGACGAGCTGGAACCGGGGAGCAGAACGCTTCAAGGGTTATCGCGCGGACGAGATTGTCGGGCAGAATTTCGCCTGCTTCTACAGTGAGGAGGACCGGATGGCCGGCCTCCCCTCCCGCGCGCTCCACACCGCCGAAACCGAGGGCCGGTTCGAGGCGGAAGGCTGGCGCATCCGCAAGGACGGCAACCGTTTCTGGGCCAATGTCGTGATCGATCCGATCCGCGATTCCGACGGGCAGTTGCTGGGCTTCGCCAAGATTACCCGCGACCTCACCGAACGGCGCGAATCGCAACGCGCGCTGGACGAGGCGCGCGACGCCATCGTCCAGACGCAGAAGATGGACGCGATCGGCAAGCTGACCGGCGGGGTCGCGCATGATTTCAACAATCTGCTGGCGGTGATCGTCGGCAGTCTCGATCTGGCGCGGCAACGCATGGGCAGCGGCGCGGACATCAGCCGCTATCTCGACAATGCCATGGCCGCGGCGGAACGCGGCGCGACGCTGACGCAGCGGATGCTGGCCTTTGCCCGCAAGCAGGAACTCAAACTGCAAAGCGTCGATTGCATCGGGCTGGTCCGCGACATGGCCGACCTGCTCCAGACGACGTTGGGAAGCGCCATCGCCATCGAAACCCGCTTCCCGCTTGCACTGTCCGCTGCCCATGCCGATCCGGCGCAGCTGGAACTGGCGCTGCTGAACCTGGCGGTCAACGCCCGCGACGCGATGCCAAGCGGCGGGCCGATCATCATCGAGGCAGCGGAAATCACGGTCGATAGCGGCGAACGGCCCGATCTGGCAGCAGGCGCCTATATCCGCCTGGCGGTCACTGACGCTGGCGAAGGGATGGACGAAGCGACGCTGCAACGCGCGCGCGAACCCTTTTTCACCACCAAGGGCGTGGGCAAAGGCACCGGGCTGGGCCTGTCTATGGTCCACGGCTTTGCCCAGCAATGCGGCGGATCGCTGACCCTGTCGAGCGAGGTCGGGGTCGGCACCTGCGTGGCGCTATGGCTGCCCGTCGCCAGCGCCGATGCGGTCGAGGCCGCCCCGGCGCGGTGCGAGGCGGTGGACGGCCTCGACACGCCGATGGTCATATTGGCGGTCGATGATGATGATCTGGTGCTGATGAACACGGCGGGGATGCTGGAGGATCTGGGCCATACCGTGTTTCAGGCCAGCAACGCGGTCGATGCGCTGCGCCTGCTGGAACAGGGCGCGGTCGATCTGGTGGTGACCGACCATGCCATGCCCGGCATGACCGGCGCGCAACTGGCCGACGCGATAGAGGCGTGTTTCCCCGGCCTGCCCGTCATCATCATCACCGGCTTTGCCGAACTGCCCCCCCACGCCAGCGCCCGCCCGCGCCTCGACAAGCCCTTCAAACAGGCCGAACTGGCCCGCATCGTGAAGGCCAGCCGGGCGTCGCGCACCGCCGACAGGACTGTCCATGCTACCGTTGCACCGGGCGGCGACTGACGCTTTTGACGGATAGGGGCTTGCCAGCGGCCTGCGCATCGCCAATGGGACGAATATTCCAACAAAATCGCAGGATTACATGGACACGCCGTTTGCGCCCACCCCGACATCGCATTTCTTCACGTCGCTGCGCACCCGGCTCCACTATCTCGACTGGGGCAATCCGTCGGCACCCACGCTGATCCTGATCCATGGCGGGTTCGATCATGGGCGCAGCTGGGACTGGACGGCACGGGCGCTGGCCAAGGATTATCATGTCGTCGCCCCCGACCTGCGCGGCCATGGCGACAGCGGCTGGTCGGCTGACGGCGCCTATATGATGACCAACTATGTCTATGATCTGGCGCAGCTGGTGGACTTGCTGGACCGGTCGCCGGTGACGATCGTCGCCCATTCGCTGGGCGGCTCGATCGCGCTGCGCTATGCCGGGCTATTCCCGGACAAGGTGCATAAGATCGTCGCGATCGAGGGGCTGGGCCTATCCCCCGACCGGCTCCAGGAAAAGGCGGAGGAGACGGCCCCGGACGCCTGGCGCGCCTGGATCGAAACCCGCCGCGCCAGCGCCCGCCGCACCCCCAAACGCTATCCCACGATCGAGGCGGCGGTCGGGCGGATGCGCGAACGCAACGAACATCTCTCGCTCGAACAGGCGCTGCACCTGACCATCCATGGCGTCAACCGCAATGAAGATGGCAGCTATAGCTGGAAATTCGACCCCTATCTCAACGGCATGGCGCCGCAGGCCGGATCGGACGACAGCCTGCCCGCTTTCTGGGCGCAAATCACCGCGCCGACCTTGCTATGCCTGGGGCTGGACAGCTGGGCGTCCAACCCGGTCAAGGACGGCCGCGCCGCCCACTTCACCAACGCCCGCCTGGTCGAATTCGCCGATGCGGGCCACTGGCTTCACCACGACCAGTTTGCGCGTTTCATCGCGGAATTGCGCGCGTTTTTGTGAGTTTATCCTTCCCCAGTGGTCCGGGGAATAGGATATGGTTTTTCGTAATCTCTCAACGTCATGCTGAATTCATTTAGCATGACGAAGTAAATAGAGGTGAGTTTCATATGCGATAGCCCTCCCCTTGCAGGCGAGGATTTTTTCGCAGCGGCTTATTTCCCGCTAGCCACCGGCGCGACCGCCTTTTGTGCGAAGCGGTCCTGCTGGCCGACATGCAGCCCCTTATACTGCGCCAGCTTCGCGCGGAATGCGGACAGTTCAGCGCCCGCCAGTTGCGCGGTAGTGGTGAATTTCACCGACAGCGGGTTGATCGTCGCGCCATTGCGATAGAGTTCATAATGAAGATGCGGCCCGGTCGACAGGCCGGTGGAGCCGACATAGCCGATCACCTGGCCCCTACGCACCCGCTGCCCCGGCGCAGCGGCAATGCGGCTCATATGGGCGTAACCGGTGGCCAGGCCCCCGCCATGCTGGATGCGGACATAATTGCCATGCCCGCCATGCCGCCCAGCAAAGGCGACAATGCCATCGGTCACAGCATAGATGGGCGATCCATAACGCGCGGCGAAATCGATGCCCGCGTGCATCCGGGTATAACCCAATATCGGGTGCCGCCGCTGGCCATAGCCCGACGTCATGCGTCCCGCGACCGGCGACGACAGCACGCCACGCCGTTCGCCCACGCCCGATGCCTCGAACCATTCGGTGCGGCCATCCTTGGTCCAGCGCAGCATATCAACGGACTTGCCGCTGGCACGCTTCAGACCTGCATAGAGAAGATCGCCGACCTCGACATCGCCGGTTTCCGCGCGGCGATAGGCAGTCACGATATCATAGCGGTCGCCCGCCCCGATCCCGCCCAGATCGACCTGCCCCGCGATCACCCGCAGGAAGGCCTGCACCGCCTTGGGCGGCGCACCGGCTGCACGGGCGGAGCGATAGATGCTGTCGCCGACCACGCCCTGAATCCGCAGCGGCGTATCATCGACGCGGATGGGGATGCGCTTGACCGTCAGCACGCCACCGCTGCGCGTCAGTTCCAGCCCCAGGTCGAGCCGCGCGCGGAACGCCAGCCTGTCGAGCGGGCGGGGCCGGTCGCGGCTGGCGCGGCGGCCCAAAATGATGTCGAGGCGCGTGCCGGGCTTCACCCCGCCGGTAATGTCTCCGTCGACCAGCGCGTTGATCATCGCGACGTCACCCCCGCTGACGCCAGCGCGCGACAGTGCGCGCGACAGCGTATCGCTGCTGCCGACCTGCGCGTTCAGTTCGATCTGCGGCCGTTCGGGCGTCTGGCGCAGCGGTTGCACCGCATCGGTCGACCCCATGCGATGGCCACTGTCCGCGCCCAGCGCCAGCGGCGTGATCATCTGGCTGCGCACTTCGTCAAACTGCTTGTCGCCCAGCAGCGCGCCGGGCGCGCCAGGCACCGGCTGAAAACCGGGCGAGAGATAGAGGGCGGTGGCGCACAGGCCGATACAGGTGGCAAGGCCACGAAACCATGTCAGGCTGCCGACGCGCTGGCCAAGGTCGGGGACCAGTTCCACCTCGTCGGACCATTCGCGCAACCGCGCGCGCCAGTCCTGCGGTGGCGGGGCTACCGGCATCCGGGCAAGCGAATCGGCCAGCCACAGCGACATGGACGCGCCGCCCTGTTGCGAACCGAACTGGCTTTCCTGAAACAAACCCGCGACCCCCAGGGCATTTTTTTCATTGCGTCCGCAACGGCCCCGCGCGCCGTGCGTCGAGCTTCACTGTTGTGAACCCCCAAGGTTAAAGTCAATTTAAGACGGCCCTGTGACACTTGGCCGTGCGACGAACGGTGCCAGCGGTCCGACGGGATCGTGCCTATGGAGGGAACCTCTAAATCCGCTTGCCCCCGGCCCCGTCCTGCCCGACAGAATGGACCATGGTCCAGTTCACCCGTTCGCCCGTCACCGCCGTTCTGGGTCCGACCAACACCGGCAAGACCCATCTGGCCGTCGAACGGATGTGCGGCCATAGCAGCGGCATGATGGGATTTCCGCTGCGCCTGCTGGCCCGCGAAGTTTATGATCGGGTGGTGGCGATCAAGGGACCGCAGCAGGTCGCGCTGATCACCGGCGAGGAAAAGATCGTGCCGCCACAGGCACGCTATTTCCTCTGCACCGCCGAATCCATGCCGCTCCAGTCCGATTACGCCTTTGTCGCTTTGGACGAGGCACAGATCGGCGCGGACCCTGAACGCGGCCATATCTTCACCGACCGGTTGCTGCGCGCACGCGGGCGCGAGGAAACGATGATCCTGGGATCGGCCAGCATCGCCCGGCTGGTCAAATCGCTGATCCCCGATGTCGACATTATCGGCCGCCCGCGCTTTTCCACCCTCTCCTATGCGGGCGCGAAGAAGCTGTCCCGCCTGCCCAAACGCTCCGCCATCGTCGCTTTCTCCGCCGAAGAAGTCTATGCCGTGGCCGAAATGCTGCGGCGTTTCCGCGGCGGCGCGGCGGTAGTGATGGGCGCGCTCAGCCCCCGCACCCGCAATGCGCAGGTGCAGATGTTTCTGAATGGCGAGGTTGATTATCTGGTCGCCACCGACGCGATCGGCATGGGGCTGAACCTGGACGTCGCCCATGTCGCCTTCGCCTCGCTCCGCAAGTTCGATGGCCGCCGCAGCCGTCGCCTGACCGTCGCGGAAATGGCGCAGATCGCCGGGCGCGCAGGCCGCCATCACAAGGACGGCACCTTCGGCAGTCTGGGCGGAGAGGATGGCAACGCCGCCTTCACCCCCGAAGAAATCGAGGCAATCGAGGCGCACCGCTTTCCGCCCATCGACCATCTCTACTGGCGCGATGGTGCGCCCCGACTGGACAGTCTGGCGACCCTGATCGCCGATCTGGAGGAACGGCCCGACCGCCCCGAACTGCGCGCCGCACCCGAAGCGGTCGATCTCGCGGTCCTGAAGCGCATGGCCGCCGACCCCGTCGTCATCGACCGGGTGCGCGGCCAGCGGCAGGTCGCGCGGCTCTGGGACGCCTGCGGCCTGCCCGATTTCCAGAAACTGGGCGCAGACCATCATGCCCGCACCGTCAGCCGCATCTGGCATTTCCTCTCCGAAGGGACCGGCCATATCCCGCGCGACTGGTTCGCGCAGCAACTCGCCCGGCTCGATTCGGTGCAGGGGGACATCGACACGCTGTCAGGTCGGATCGCGGCGGCGCGGACATGGGCCTATATCGCCCATCGCGCCGACTGGCTGGCCGATCCCGCCGAAATGGCCGAACGGACCCGCGCGCTGGAGGAAAAACTGTCCGACGCGCTGCACGCCGCGCTGACGCAGCGTTTCGTCGACCGGCGCACCACCGTCCTGTTGCGTGATATCGGCCAAAATGTGAACCAGTTACCCGTGACGGTAGAGGCCGACGGCAACGTCTGTGTAGATGGCGAAACGATCGGGCGACTTGACGGCTTCCGATTCTCGGTCGATCCCGCTACGCGCCATCAGGACAGGAAATTGCTGTTGGCTGCGGCGGAAAGGCGCCTTGGAAAGGTATTACGGGTGAAGGCAGACGAATTGATCGGCGCGGCGGACGTGGATTTCGCGCTTCTGGACGCCGCGGGCGACGCGCCCGGCATTGCGTGGAACGGTACGCCGGTCGCCGCCTTGCTGGCGGGGCCAACCCTGCTTACGCCCGAAATCCGGCTGGATCGCACGATTTTGGCGCTGGATCAGGATGTGCAGAAACAGGTGACATCGCGCCTGATCAACTGGGTCGATGCGCAAAAGCAGAAGCATTTGCTGCCGCTGGTGAAGATGGCCGAAAGCGCCGCCGACCCTCAGGTGCCACCGGTCGTGCGCGCCGTGTTCGCCCAATTGGGCGACGCAGGTGGGGTCAGCCCGCGTACTGATCTCGATTCGGCCCTCGGCCATCTGGACAAGGATCAGCGCCATTTGCTGCGCCGGGCGGGCATCGATATCGGCGTGCTGGACCTTTACCACCCTGGCCTGCTCAAGCCCGGCGCGGCGCGCTGGCGCGGCGCGTTGCTGGCGGCGCGGATCGGCAAGCCCTGCCTGCCTTTGCCCCTGCCCGGTCTCACCCTGATCCCGGCGGGCGAGAAATTCGACCAGATGGGCGCGCGGATCGCGGGCTTCCGCACCTTTGGCGAACAGATGCTGCGCATCGACATGGCCGAACGCATGGCCCGCACCGCGCATGAAGCCATTGCCAAGGGTGAAGCCTTCACCACCACCAGCCCGCAGATCGTCTCGCTCGGCCTGTCCGAAGCCGCGTTTCTCGCCCTGATGCGCGCCGCCGGTTTCCGTGCCGTGGAGGGCGCAGAGGAAGGCAAGCCCAACTGGGTGTTCAAGGGTCGGCAAAAGGCGCGCCCGCCCCAGAAGCAGCCCGCCCCGGCGCGCGACGGCAAACCACGCGGCAAGCCCGCGCCACGGCCCGCCGCCGCCACCCCCGCCAGAGCGCCAGCGGCGCCTGCCAACAACGCCTTTGCCGGTCTCGCCGCGCTGCTCGGCCGCAATGGCTGATCCGGTCGCGGTGGGCGGCCATGGCCCGACACTGCGCATTGACAAATATCTGTGGTTCGTCCGGCTATGCCCCAGCCGGTCGAGCGCACAGAAACTGGCCGAGGACGGCCATATCCGCGTCAACGGCCGCCGCATCGAACGCGCTCACGCCGCCATCCGCGTGGGCGACCTCATCACCTTTCCCCATGGCCAGGGCGTGCGCGTAGTGCGGGTGGCGCAACTACCGGTGCGGCGCGGCCCGGCGGTCGAGGCGCAGTGCTGCTATGAGGAACTGACTGTCGGGGGGTGAGGGACAAGATCGATAGGAATCTTTAGTCCAACCGCATGATTGAGCAGGCCCACATTTGTAATAATGTAGGCCGTAGGCTATATGGGGCGCATGAGCCGCTCACAATCGACATCACCGACCAGCAGCATCAAAGCCTGAAGGCCATGGCTGCGCTGCAAGGCAAGACGATCAAGCAATATACGCTCGAACGGCTGTTCCCGACACAGGCCGATGGCGACCAGGCATGGGATGAGTTGCGCGACCTGCTGCAACAACGAATCGCGGAAGGCCTTGCGGGCAATGTTTCGCCGTTGAACGCCGAGGATATCATCGCGGATGAATTGAGCCGGAACCGGCACGCTTGACACCAGCCTATGTCCTGACTGCGACGGCGGCGACCGAATTACGCGATATTGTTTCTTACACCTACACACTGGGGCGACCGTCAGGCAGGCATCTATTCCGCCAAACTGCTGAACTGTATGAATGCGGTGGCCACCGGGCGTGGCATATTTCGCGATATGGACGCGCTGCATCCGGGGCTTCGTATGATAAGATGCGAACGCCATTATATCTTCTGCCTCATGCGCGAAAATGGCCCCGCCCTTATCGTCGCTTTGCTGCACGAGCGGATGGACCTGATGATGCGCTTAACCGAACGGCTGGAAAATCAGAGCAAATAGCCCGTCCTGCACGCCCGCTTCATGCACCCCGGCGACAGTGTGAACTCCCAGCAAAACCACCCCTACGCGCCGGCCAACATTATCCTCATTGACCTTGCGCGTGGCTGCGCATAGCAGGACCGCGCTTTTCCAACCAAGAGTGCCCTGACAATGACCTATGTCGTGACCGACAACTGCATCCGCTGCAAATATATGGATTGCGTCGAGGTCTGCCCCGTGGACTGTTTCTACGAGGGCGAGAATATGCTGGTCATCAATCCGAGCGAATGTATCGATTGCGGCGTGTGCGAACCGGAATGCCCGGCCGAAGCCATCCTGCCCGATACCGAGAATGGCCTGGAAAAATGGCTGGAACTCAACACCAAATATTCGGCTGAATGGCCCAACATCACGGTCAAGGGCGAAGCGCCCGCCGACGCCGACGTCATGAAGGGCGTTGAAGGCAAGCTGGAAAAGTTTTTCTCGCCCGAACCCGGTTCCGGCGACTGATCCGGGCGGCTCTGTGCCGCCCCCTTCCTGTCCGTTTTGCCTTGCACTCCCGGCGATTATGTCCGGGGGTGGTAATTTTGTTACGAATCTGCTATGTCACTTTTTAACGGTCGGACACCCTCCTGTCCGTCCCTGGAGAATTAGCTTCATGTCCTGACGGTGGCGCCGTGGACCCCCCATGCATATGCCCCTTGCGCATATGTTCCGCGACGGCCCCGTTCCCCGGTTGATTGGAAAGGTTCCAAATGGCTGCCAAGGCGCTGTCCTTTGACGTTGGTGATTATGTCGTTTACCCCAAGCATGGCGTGGGCCGTGTGATCGAACTGCAAAAGGAGCAGATCGCCGGCATGGAGCTGGAGCTATATGTGCTTCGCTTCGAAAAAGAGCGGATGACGCTCCGCGTGCCGACCAACAAGGCCGAAGGCGTGGGCATGCGCAAGCTCTCGTCCAACAAAACGCTCGAAGAATCGATGGAAACGCTGAAGGGCAAGCCCAAGGTCAAGCGCACCATGTGGTCGCGCCGTGCGCAGGAATATGAAGCGAAGATCAATTCGGGCGACCTGGTGTCGATCGCCGAAGTGACCCGCGACCTGTTCCGCGCCGACGACCAGCCCGAACAAAGCTATTCCGAACGCCAGATTTTCGAGGCCGCATCCAGCCGCCTCGCCCGCGAACTGGCGGCGATGGAAGAAACGGACGAACCCGCCGCGCTCAAGAAGATCCTCGCGATCCTCAACGAAGCCGCGCCGAAATATGTCAAGGTCGAAGGCTGACATCAGCCATTGACGCGAAAAAGGGCGCGCCTTGCGAAAGGCGCGCCCTTATTTTGTGCAGCGATGCGCGGACTTATTCGCCCTTGGTGTCGACCGCATCCTTGGCCGCATCGCCGACATCGCTGGCGGCCTGCCCGACTTCGGTCGCAGCGCTGGTCACGGCATTATCCTTGCTCGTCTCGCTGCTGACCAGGAAGAAGGCGGCAACTGCCACCACGACCACCAGCAGCAGGATCGCAAAGGTCATGCCCCCGCCACCGCGCTTTTCGATCACCGTAGTCGTCGTCGTTGCCGGACGCTCCTGATAGTCGGCCATGAAACTCTCCTCCTCTTCATCATAGATGGCCGCATAATGCGCGGAGGAGGGAGAGGGTTCCGGCCCGTCAGCGCCCCAGCATCCGGTCCAGCGCCGTGGCAATGGCCGTCATGCCCGCCAGATTGGGGTGATAGGGGGTAAAGGGAGCGACACCCTCGCGCGGGATAAAGCCATTGGCCCATGGCTCCGCCGCACAGGCGTCATGCCCCTGCGACAGGTTCGACGCGCGCAACACCTCCGCCCCTGCTCGCTTGGCGGCGCTCGCCGTTTCCTGCGCCAGACGCCGGGCCGTCGCGCGCGCACTGGCGGCGTCATCAGCGCTCAGCGGGACTTGCGGACACGACGCTCCAGACGGCAGCAAGGTCACATAATCCACGAAGATCAAACGCGCGCGCGGCGCACGACGACGCACTTCCGCGGTGATCCGGTCCAGGCTGACGGCCAGCGTCGCCCATGCCGCTTCGGTCGGAATCGCAGGCGGACTGGCCGATGCACCGCCAGCCTGTTGCCGCGCTGCCATCCCCTTGCACATGGCGGCGGCGGCGGCTGGCAAGTCACCTCCGCCCTGGCAGGAGGCGACAAACAGACGCCCGACATAACCGACATCATTGCCGCCGATCGTGATCGTCACCAGCGCGGTGTCGGCAGTCAGCGCGTCGATTTGCGGTGCCAATTCATTCCATGGCCCCAGCAGGTGTGCGCTCGTCGCACCGCCGCAACTGACATCCACAAGATCGAGCTGCCGCAGCCGCGCCAGTTGCCAGGCATAATTGTCGCGCGATCGGGTGCAGCGCGTGGCCGGAGAGTCCGCCGACACGGTAACGCCCGGCCCGGCTGCGAACGAACTGCCCATCGCGACATAGCGGGCGGACGGCGCAAGGGGCGCCCTTTCCACATCGGGCGCACCCGCGCATCCGGCGAGCGACAGCGCCGCGATGATGATGCGCCTCATAGCGGCACGAACGCTCCCTTGGCACGATCCTTGACCACGGCATCGGCGCGGAACACCGAACCGCTCATCGTGATATAGATGCCGGGCTGCGCCACCTGCGCCGTCGCAAAGGCCATGCCCAGATTGAAGCTCGCGTCGCTCTCGCCAAAGCGGGCCGGGGCCAGCGCGCCGACCAGCACCACCGTCTTGCCGGGGATATCGGCCAGTGCCTTGGCGGTGTCGGTCATCGTGTCGGTGCCATGGGTGATAACGATATGGCTTTCCGGCGCAGCAGCGACGCGGGCATGGATCAGCGCGCGGTCGGCATCGTCCAGTTCCAGACTATCCTTGCGCACGACCTCCTCGATACGGAAGGGCCGCTTGACCCGGGCCACTTCCAGCAGCCGGGCCATCACCGTTTCACCGACCTGATAGTCGGACAGCGCATCGAAATAGATTTTGTCGATCGTGCCGCCAGTGGTCAGGATCAATATCGGGGTGTTCGGGGTCAGCATGATGAGGCTCCGATATAAGAAGGCAAAGGCTTATGCGCCGCGCGCCATCGCTTCACCGCGATCGCGGGCGGCGGTCAGCGTGTCGGTCAGCAACGCCAGCAGCCGGTCGTCGGCGTCCAGCACATTCATTCCCTCGCGCGTCATGCCGCCGGGACTGGCGACGCGATCGGCCAGCACGCCCGGACTGTCGCCGGTGCGGGCACTCGCCCGCGCAGCCATGTTGGCTGAACCCTGCACCGTCGCCAGCGCCATGCGCGCGGCCTGATCGGCGGGAATGCCCAGCGCCTCACCCGCCCGTGCCAGCGCGTCGATGAAGCGGAAGAGGAAAGCGGGGCCGCAGCCCGACAGCGCCGTCACCTGATTGAACAGCGCTTCATCACCAATCCATTCGGCCAGGCCCAACGGCGCGATCAACGCAGCAACATCCGCCTTTGCCTGCGCCGATGTCCTGTCATCGGCGAATAGCGCCGTAACCCCCTCGCCCAGTCCCACCGGCAGGTTGGGCATCGCCCGCACCATATCCCGCACCGCCGGAAAGCACGCCCGCAAATCAGCGAGCGGCAGACCAGCCAGGATCGAGACGATCTGCGTATCCGCCCCGCATAAGGGCGCCAGTGCGGCGGCAACATCGGCGATCTGATAGGGCTTCATCCCCAGCAGCACGGTCGTCCCGGCGGGCAGCGTGGCCGGATAGTCAGTGACCACCGTCACGCCATCCGCGACCGGACGCCCGCTTGGCCGCAACACCGTCACCCGCGCGGGATCCAGCCCGCAGTCCAGCCAGCGTGCCAGCATCTGCCCGGCCATATTGCCGCAGCCGACGAGAAACAGATGATCGGGCCAACGGATCGCCACGCGCTCAGGCCTCGCCGCGGGTTTCGATCAGGCTGGCCGCAATCGCCTCGGTCGGGCTTTTGCCGCCCCACAGCACGAACTGGAACACCGGATAGAAACGCTCGCACTCGTCGATCGCGGTCTCGACCAGCAATTGCGCCTGATCCAGCGTCAGCGTGCCGCCCGCGCCCAGCAATGCGCCATGGCGGAACAGGATGATGCCGCTCGACGACCATAGCTCGAAATGGCCCAGCCACAGCTGCTCGTTGATCAGCCCCAGCGTCTCGTAGATCGTGCCGCGCTTTTCGTCGGTAACGCGAATGTCGGGCAGCGCCAGCAGTTGCAGCACCTGATCCTCGTCGCGCCAGATGCCGCGCAGCTCATATTGCGCCCAGCTGCCTTGCGTGTTGGCGACGATCTCATCCTCGCCAACCTGCTCGTAGGTCCAGCCATGCGCCTCGAAAAAGGCGGCCAGCATATCGATCGGCGCGGCTTCCTGGCCGCCATGCTCAAACTCGTCGCTATCCATCATCGGCGCGCCTTAACACCGCGAACGGCGAAAGGACAGACAGGATCAGTCCGCTTCAACGGGCTTGGTCTTAGTCGCCTTGACGGTCTTTTTGACCGGTTCGGACGTCTTGCCTTCCAGCGCGTCGATACGGGCCTTGAGCAGTTCAACCTCTTCGCGCGCAGCCGCCGCCAGCGCCTTTACCGCGTCAAACTCCTCACGCGACACGAAGTCCGCGCCGCCCATCCATTCCTTGGCCTTCTCGCGCGCATTGGCCTCAAACTCGCGGCTCATGCCCGCCACGGTCCCGGCCGCGCCATTCACCAGCTTGGCCAGATCGTCGAAAAAGCGGTTCTCGCTCTGCATGATGCTCATCCTCTCAACTGGCGCGGCAACCGCGCCAAAAATCATATCTGGGTCTGAAGCGCGGGCGCGACAAGGGTTTCCGCATCCGGGTTCAGGCGATTAATCTCATAATTGAGGAAGGAGGCGAAGGCCAGCCAGGCCAGATAGGGCAGCAACAACCAGCCCGCGACGCGGCGGATACGGCTGAACAGCCAGGTCGTGATCGCCACCAGCACGAACAGGGCAAGGATCAGCACCAGCGCGCTGCCGACCTGATGCGCGCGGAAAAAGAGCGGCGACCAGGCGAGGTTCATGACAAACTGGACCAGAAACAGGGTGATAGCCAGGCCCCGCCCCTTTGCCCCGCGCGCATGCAGCACGATTGCCAGCGCCAGTGCCATCGCAATGTAGAGAATGGTCCAGGCGACGCCAAACGCCCAGCCCGGCGGCATCAGCGCGGGCTTTACCAGTGCGTCGAACCAGCGATTGCCAAAGCCGCTATTGGCGAACTGGCCCGACAGGAAACCCAGCAGGACGATGACCGGCACGGTCACCAGCGCCCAGCGCAGATAGGCAAGGCGCAATTGGCCGGGGGACGCGATTTCGTTCATCGGCAACGCTTCTCCACGCTCATCCTATTCGGCCGGATCGGGCGAATCCTTCAACGCCGAATCCAGCTTGCGACCAACGGTTTGCGGAGAAACCGTCCGCTTCGCAACACGCGAATAGAATATGGGGATCAGGAACAGGGTGATCAGCGTCGCCAGACTGACCCCGAACACGATGACCACGCCGATCGAGTTGCGCGCCGCCGCGCCAGCGCCCCCGCGAATCACCAGCGGCACCGCGCCGATGACGGTGGCGATCGACGTCATCAGGATCGGCCGCAGGCGGCGGGTCGCAGCCTCCCGAATGGCCTGCGCCACCTCCAGCCCCTCGTCGCGCAACTGATTGGCGAACTCGACGATCAGGATGCCATTCTTGGCCGCCAGCCCCACCAGCATGACGATACCGATCTGGCTGTAGAGGTTGATCGACCCGCCCGTGACGATCAGCCCCAGCACGCCGCCCGCCACTGCCAGCGGCACCGTGGCGATGATCACGCCAGGGTGGATGAAACTCTCGAACTGCGCCGCCAGCAGCAGATAGACGATCAGGATGGTAAGGCCGAAGATCAGCCAGATCGATCCGCCGGTTTCGCGCAGCGACTGGCTTTCGCCGCGATAGCCGATCGCCAGCACTTCGGGCGACTGGCGCGCTTCGTTCTCCAGGAAGGCGAGCGCCTGTCCCAGCGACGTGCCGGGGGCCAGCGCCGCCGACAGGGTGATCGCGCGCAGCTTGTTATAGCGGTTGAGCTGGCGCGGCCCGGCGACTTCGCGCACCGTGACCAGCGCCGAGAGGGGGACGAGCGCACCATTGGTCGCGCGCACCTGTATCCGCTCCAGATCGGCCAGCGTCTGCCGCCCATCCTGTTCCGCCTGCACCAGCACGCGATATTCCTCGCCCCGGTCGACATAGGTGGTCACGCGCCGCGACCCTAACAGGCTTTGCAAGGCCTGGCTGATGTCGTTGACCGACACGCCCAGGTCACCCGCGCGCTGCTGGTTGACGTCGATCCGCATCTGCGGCTTGGTTTCCTTATAGTCGCTGTCCAGGTTGATCAGCCCCGGATAGTTGGCCGCGGCGGCAATGATCCGATCGCGCGCCGCCACCAGCCCTTCATAGGTCGATCCGGCCAGCACGATATTGACCGGCAGACCGCGCCCGCGTCCCAGCCCCGATCGCGGTGCCGCATTGCCACGCACGCCGGGCTGGTCGGCAATCACCTTGTTGATAATGGTCGCAACTTCCGCCGTCGTGATCGTGCGGTCCTCCCATGGACGCAGGAAGGCGATGACATTGCCGCTGTTGAAATCGTCCGACGTCCCGAAACCTGCCGGCGCACGGACAATCAGATTCTGGAGCGTCCCATCCTCTCGCAGCGGCGCAAGCGCGGTTTCGATCTTGCGCATATAGGTCAGCATCCGGTCAAAGCCCGCACCCTCCGGCGCGCTGATCTGGCTGTCGACCACGCCGGTATCCTCGGCAGGTGCCAGTTCGCTCGGCAGGAACGTGAATAGGCCACCGGCAAGGCACAGAAACAGACCAACCCCGATCAGCGGCAGCAGCGGCTTGCGCAGGACATGATCCAGCCAGCGGGCATAGCCGCCCTCCAGCCGCTGGAACCGGGCATCGACCCAGCGCGCCAGCCGCCCGCGCTCGGCATTGTTGAGCAATTTCGAACAGAGCATTGGCGCCAGGCTGAGCGAGATAAAGCCCGAAAAGGCGATGGCGGCGATCATCGCGATGGCCAGTTCGCGGAACAGCAATCCGGTCTGCCCGGCCAGGAACATCACCGGCACGAAAACCGCGCATACGACCAATGTGGTGGAAATGATCGCAAAGCCCACCTGCCGCGTGCCGAGATAGGAAGCGACCAGCGGGTCCTCCCCCTGTTCGATGCGGTGATAGACATTTTCCAGCACGACGATGGCGTCATCCACCACCAGCCCGATCGCCAGCACGAAGGCGAGCAGGGTCAGCAGGTTGATCGACAGGCCCAGCAGCCACATGACCGCGCAGGTCGCCAGCAGGCAGATCGGCACGGTAATGGCCGGAACGATCGTCGCGCGCACCGACCCCAGAAACAGGAAGATGACAAGGATGACGAGCAGCGCCGCCTCGATCAGCGTGTCATAGACATTGTCGATCGCCCGGCTGATGAACAGCGATTCGTCGGAGCCAACCGCCACCCGCATCCCCTGCGGCAGGGTCGGGCGCAATTGTTCGGCCAGCGCCTTGGCCTTGTCCGCAACCTCCAGCGTGTTCGCGCCCGACTGCCGCACAATGCCAAGGCCGATCGCGGTCCCGGCGTTGGAGCGGAAGCTGCTATAGGGGTTTTCCGGCCCTTCCTCGATCCGCGCGACATCGCCCAGTTTGACCTGATAGCCATTGTCGCCCCGGCCAACGACCAACTGGGCAAATTGCTCCGGCGTGGCGAAAGGACGATCGACACGCAGCGTCTGGTTCTGGTCCTTCGATTCGAACCGCCCGGCGGGCAGTTCGACATTCTGTGCGCGCAGCGCATTTTCGACATCGGCCGGGGTCAGGCCAAAGGCCGCAAGACGTTCCGCATTCATCCACACGCGGGTCGATGGCCGCGCCTCGCCGCCGATCGTCACGCGCGCCACCCCGTCGATCGCGGAGAAACGGTCGGCAATATTGCGGTCGATATAATCGCTCAGCTGGATCGCGCTCCAGCCGGGGCGGGAGAAGGCCAGGAACAGGATCGGCCGCGCGTCCGCATCGACCTTGCGGATTTCGGGCGCCAGCGCGTCCTCCGGCAGATCCTCGACCACCGACCCCACCCGGTCGCGTACATCGTTGGCCGCGGTATCAATGTCGCGCGAGGGATCGAATTCGATGCTGATGTTGGACGTGCCATCCTGCGACGTCGACGTAATCGTGCGGATACCCTGCACGCCAGCGACTGCATCCTCGATCAGCTGGGTGATGCGCGTTTCAACGACCGAAGCGGCAGCGCCCGTATAATTGGTCTCGACCGACACGACCGGCGGATCGGTATCGGGATATTCGCGCACCGACAGGCTGAGATAGCCCACCACCCCGACGATGCAGAGCAGCACCGCGACGACGGCGGAAAAGACCGGGCGGCGGACGGACAGGTCGGACAGCTGCATGGCGCTACTTAGCCTGCGGGCTTGGCTGATGGCGCGGGCTTGTCCCCTGCCAGCCGCACCGGCGCGCCATCACTCAGCTTGACGACCCCGTCGGTGACGACCATCTGCCCGGCCTTCACCCCGCCCAAAATCTCTACCAGTCCGTTCTGGCGCAGGCCGGTATCGACCTTGACCCGCTTGGCCTTGCGATCCTCCAGCACGAACACGAACCGTTCCTCACCATCGCCGACCACCGCCAGTTCGGGTAGCGCCAGCGACTTGCGCTGGCGTGACACGATGCTGACGGTCAGCAACATGCCGGGCTTCAGCGCACGGTCGGGATTGGGCAGGATCGCACGCACGCGCACGGCGCGGGTGGCGGGGTCGATCACCGGGTCGATCGTCGCGATCGTGCCGGTAAAGGGCCGGTCGGGCCAGGCGGCGGAGACAGCGCGGATCGCCTGACCCGCGCGAATGGTGGCCAGGCGCGTTTCCGGCACGGTGAAGTCCAGCTTGATCCGCGAAATATCGCTGACCGTGGCGATCGCCGTCCCCGCCGTCACGATCGCGCCGGGCGATACGGTGCGCAGGCTGACCCAGCCGCCAAAGGGCGCGCGGATCACCCGGTCGCTGATCGCGGCCCGGCTCTGGTCCGCGCTCGCCTTGGCCGCATTGGCCAGCGCAAGCTGCTGGTCGAGCGAGGCGGCGGTCGCGAACCCGCGCGCTTTCAACGCCTGCACCCGTTGCAATTGCTGCCCGGCCTGCAAAGCCTGCGCCTGCGCTGCGGCCAGTTCCGCCTGTTCCTGCGCAATCGCCATGGTCGCGATCACCTGCCCCTTGGCGACATAGCCGCCATCGGCAAAGTTGATCGAAGTAACCCGCTCCGTCACCGGCGCAGACAAA
The DNA here is from genome assembly GCF_057809055.1 of Sphingobium sp. FG58. NCBI lineage: Bacteria > Pseudomonadati > Pseudomonadota > Alphaproteobacteria > Sphingomonadales > Sphingobiaceae > Sphingobium > Sphingobium sp. FG58. The sequence goes on from NZ_JBMDJF010000001.1 coordinate 114,741, forward strand.
ATCACCTGTTCATTGGCAAGCGCGGTGCCGACCGCATCCAGCGTATCGGCGAAATCGGCGGTCGCGATCGGCGCCGCCTCGACCAGCGCAGCCGGGCGCGGCTTGGGCGCCTTGTCGCCGCTGCAACCGGCAAGGCAAAGGGCGGTGAGAAGAAACAGGGAATTACGCATGATGGAGGGCTATCGGGCCTTTCGGTGCGACACAACATGGCCTTTTGTCGCAAGATGTAACAACGTCCCAAATAACGAACATAGGGCGTTTATCCACCAAGCCGGGCATGGAGCAGAAATTCGACATTGCCCTGCGGTCCGGTGATCGGACTGGGCGTGATGCCGATAACGGTCCAGCCCTGCGCCTGTATCCATGTGCGGACTTCGTCGCAGACACGCGCGTGGATTTCAGGATCGCGCACCACCCCGCCCTTGCCGACTTCCTCACGCCCCGCCTCGAACTGCGGCTTGATCAGCGCCACCAGCGCCGCGCCGGGGCGGGCGAAGGTCAAGGGCCGCTCCAGCACCTTGGCCAGCGATATGAAGCTGGCGTCGCACACGATGATGTCGATCGGTTCTGGGATGTGCGCCGGTGTCAGGATGCGGGCGCTCGTCTGTTCATGGACGATGACCCGATCGTCGCTACGCAATTTCCACGCCAGCTGGTTGGTGCCGCTGTCAACCGCATAGACCCGAACCGCGCCATTGGTCAGCAGCACGTCGGTAAAGCCGCCGGTCGAGCTGCCCACGTCCAGCCCCACCATGCCGATCACGGGAATCGCATATTCGGCCAAAGCATGGGCCAGCTTGATGCCGCCGCGCGACACCCAGGGATGGTCCCGGCCCCGCACGTCCAGATCCGCGTCCAATGCGACCTGTTGCCCGGCCTTGTCGATCTTCCGGTCGCCCAGAAAAACAAGGCCCGCCAGGATCAGCGCCTGCGCCCGCGCCCGGCTTTCCGCCAGGCCATTGTCGACAAGCAACTGGTCAGCGCGAATCTTCGCCATCAGCGCACCAGCGCCGTCAGCGTGGCGGGGGTCAGCAATTGCGGCAGCGCCTGCGCCTCCTTGCCCGGCGCATACCAGAGGTACAGCGGCACGCCCGACCGCCCCTGCCCTTCCAGAAAACGGGTGATCGCAGGGTCGGCATTGGTCCAGTCGCCGACCATGACCGTGACGCCACCTTTATCGAACGCCGCGCGGGTTTCGGCGCGGTCGATCGCGGCGGCTTCATTCGCCTTGCAGGTCAGGCACCAGTCGGCGGTGAAATAGAGGAAGATCGGCTTGTTCGCCGCGCGCAGACTGGCCAGCTTGGCTTCATTGAACGGCAGCGCCGCGCCCTCCTGGACCACGGCGGCAGGCGCGCGCGACGGCAGCAACGCCACCGCCCCGCCCAGCACAGCCAGCCCCGCCAGCGCGACGATCCAGCCACCGCCCCGTCCCGCCCGCTGCCGACTGCCCAGCCACCAGAGCAACAGGACAAAGGCCAGCATAGCGGCCAGGCCAATGGTCATGCCCACAACGCCGCGTTGCTGCCCCAGCAGCCAGGCCAGGCCCAGCGCGGTCAGGAACATCGGGATCGCCAAAATCTTCTGGAACCGCGCCATCCATGGTCCGGGCCGTGGCAGCCGCGTGCGCAGCGCCGGGATATAGGCCAGCAGCAGGAAGGGCAGCGCCAGCCCCAGCCCCAGCCCGGCAAACACCGCCAGCGCGGCCGCCAGCGGCAGCACCATCGCCGCGCCCATCGCCGCGCCCATGAACGGCCCGGTGCAGGGCGTCGCGACGAAGGCGACCAGCGCTCCGGTCCAGAACGCGCCCGCCATACCGCCCTTGCCCGCCAGCCCCTCGCCCCCGCCGACCGCGCGCAATTCAAACAGTCCCGCCAGATTGAAGGCGATGGCGCTGACCAGCAGCAGCAGTGTCAAAATGATGCGCGGGTCCTGCAACTGGAACGCCCAGCCGACCGCCGCCCCCGCCGCGCGCAATGCCAGCAATGCCGCGCCCAGCGCCAGACAGGTGGCAATCACCCCAGCCGCATAGGCCAGCGCCTCGCGCCGCACTATGCGCTCATCCCCGCCCGCCTTGGCCAGCTTCATGGCTTTCAGGCCCAATATCGGGAACACGCACGGCATGATGTTGAGCAACAATCCACCCAGCAAAGCGCCACCCAGCGCGATCAGAATCGCCTGCATCGTGCCGCCTGACGCCGCGACCGCGCCGGGGCGGGCCGTCAGCAGGAAGCCGACATGGTCCCCGGTCGCCAGCACCGCCTGCACTGCGCCGCCCTTGCCGCCCTCGCCCGCATCGGTTTCGACCAGCAGCCGGTCGCCATCGCGGGTCACGCTCTGCGGCGCGGCATAGCGCGCCAGCCCTTCGGCAAGCGGGAAAAGATGCACATTGCTGGCCTGCGCATTGGCCGGGAACGGCACCGACAGGCGCAGCTTGCCACCCGCGATCGCATAGGTCGCCTCCGACCCCAGTGGTCGGGGCAAATGGCTGCGCCACCCGTCGAACCGCGCACGATCCGCCGCTAAGACCTGACCGTCGCCCGCCACCAGATCGAGCGCCATCTCGCCGCTTTCGGGGACGCACACCTTGTCGGTGCAGGCCAGCCACTGCGCCTTGACCCGCACCGGCAGGCGCGTGCCAGCCGCGACATCGGGCGCAACGGTCAGGGTCGCCAGCACGCCATAGGGGCCTTCATAGACATGGTTCATCAGGCCCGAAATCAGCAGCGTTTCCGGCACCGGATAGCGCAGACGCCCGACGGTGACGCCCTTTGGCAATGTCCAGCTCACTGTCATGCCAAGGCCCGCGTCGCCCGGATTTTCCCAATAGCCGTGCCAGCCTGGCTCCGGCACCATGGCAAAGGCGATGCTGGTCGATTTGCCCGGGGCGGGCGTTGCGCTTTCGGCCACCAGTCGCGCGGCGATATGCGGCGCGCCGCCCCCGAAAGCCCCCTGCGCCTGCGCGCCTGACACCCCGGCCAGCAACGCCAGCGTCATCAATATGACATGAAAAATCCGCATCGGGCCTCTGGTCGGGTGGATGCCAGCGGGCTAGGTCCGGTGGCGTTCGCCGTCAAGGCTGGAGAAGGTACAGTAGATGTTGAGAAAAGTCGCCGCCGCCCTGCTGCTCGCCACCGCAATCCCCGCTACCGCACAAACGACGCCGCCCAAGCTGATCGTCGCTATCTCGGTCGATCAGTTTTCAGCCGATCTGTTCAGCGAATATCGCCAATATTATAGCGGTGGCCTCAAGCGACTGACACAGGGCGTCGTGTTTCCCAAAGGCTATCAAAGCCATGCGGCGACCGAAACCTGCCCCGGCCATTCGACCATCCTGACCGGCAGCCGCCCGTCGCGCACCGGCATCATCGCCAACACCTGGTTCGACCTGTCGACCGCGCGGGAGGACAAGGCGATCTATTGCGCCGAGGATGAAAGCGTGTCCGGCAGCAACAGCGGCGATTATGTCGCCTCCCCCATTCACCTGAAAGTCCCGACCCTGGGCGGTCGGATGAAGATCGCCAACCCCGCTACCCGCGTCGTGTCCGTCGCGGGCAAGGATCGCGCCGCGATCATGATGGGCGGGCCGACCGCCGACCAGACATGGTGGATCGGCGGCGCGCAGGGCTTTGTCAGCTATAAGGGCGTCGCCACCCCGCCCCTGGTCGCGAAAATCAACGAGGCTTTCGCCCAGCGCCTGGCCCAGCCCAATGCCGGTTTCGATCTGCCGCAGCAATGCGTGGCCAAGGATTTCCCCGTCGCCATCGGCGCTGGCAAGAGTGTCGGCACCGGCCGCTTCGCCCGCGCGGCTGGCGATTTCAAAAGCTTCCGCGCCTCGCCAGAACAGGATGCGATGACGCTGGTGCTGGCCGCTGGCGCGATCGAAAGCATGGCGCTGGGCAAGCAGGCGCAGACCGACATCATCTCGATCGGCCTGTCGGCAACCGATTATGTCGGCCACACCTATGGCACCGAAGGCACCGAAAGCTGCATCCAGATCGACCGGCTCGACCGGGAACTGGGCGCTTTCTTCGATCGACTCGACAAGGACGGCATCGACTATGCCGTGGTGCTGACCGCCGACCATGGCGGCCACGACCTGCCCGAACGCCACCGCGAAAATGCCATGCCAATGGAAAGCCGCGTCGATGAGGCACTGACGCCCAAGGCGCTGACCGCCACCATCGGCGCAAAGACCGGCCTGACCGGCAAGAAGCTCATCTGGGGCGACGGCCCGGCGGGTGACCTGTATATCGACAAGGGGCTGACCGCCGCCCAGCGCGCGAATGTAGAGGCGGAGACGCTCAAACTGCTACGCGCCCATCCACAGGTCGAGGCCGCCTATACCAAGGCGCAGATCGCCGCCGTCCCCTCCCCCTCCGGCCCGCCGGAAAGCTGGACCCTGCTTCAGGAAGCGCGCGCCAGCTTCGATGCGCAACGGTCGGGCGACATATTGCTGCTGCTGAAACCGCGCGTCACCCCTATCCCCGATCCGACGAAGGGCTATGTCGCCACCCATGGCAGCCCATGGGACTATGACCGCCGCGTCCCCATCCTGTTCTGGCGCAAGGGGCTGACCCATTTCGAACAGCCGCTGGGCGTGGAAACGGTGGACATCATGCCCACGCTGGCGGCGCTGATCGCCCTGCCAGTCGCAAAAAGCGAGATTGACGGCCGTTGCCTGGATCTGGTGGCGGGCGAAGGGACCAGTTGCCCCGCGCAATAAACCCGATCAAATACCCAACCTCCGTTCGTTTCGAGCGAAGTCGAGAAACCTCAGCCAGCGTTTCTCGACACGCTCGAAAGGGACGGATGGTGGATCAAATATTCTCCCCAACCCCGTCCGTGCTTTCCACCATAGCATGGACGCGATGCGGGGCGGATACGTCGACCCGGCTGGTGACTTCATACTGCGCCTTGGCCTGACGCACATTGCTGTCCGCCGGTACGCTGTCGGTCAACCAGACATTGCCGCCGATGACCGACCGGCTGCCGACGATGATCCGTCCCAGCACCGTGGCGCCGGCATAGATGACGACATCATCCTCGATGATCGGATGACGCGGCAAAGCCTTTTCCAGCGCGCCCTTCTCGTCCGACGGGAAGCTGCGCGCGCCCAGCGTCACGCCCTGATAGAGCCGCACCCGCTGTCCCACGATCGCGGTTTCGCCGATCACGACACCAGTGCCATGGTCGATGAAGAAGCTGGGACCGATCTTCGCGCCGGGGTGAATATCAATCCCGGTCTTGCCATGCGCGATTTCGGAGATGATCCGCGCCACCAGCGGCGCACCCAGTTCGTGCAGCCGATGCGCCAGCCGATGGTGGATGATCGCCAGCATCGAGGGGTAGCAGATCAGCACCTCATCCACGCTGCGCGCGGCGGGATCGCCCAGAAACGCAGCCTCCACATCGGTATCGAGCAGTTCGCGCAAACCGGGCAGCGCCTGCGCGAAGCCACTGATGATCCGCGCCGCCTGCGCGTCGATCGCCGTCGCCGGTTCGTCCTTCAGCGCATAGATCAGCTCCAGCCTGATCTGGCCGTAGAGACGGCTCAGCACGGTCTGGAGCGTCTCGGCGACGAAACTGTCCTCGTTATGCAGCCGCACGAAATCGGGGCCAAGCCGCAGCGGGAACAGCGCGCCGCACAGCGCCTGCATGATTTTCGTCAGATTGGCGCGCGAGGGGAAACCCTCCGCGCCATATTCGGCATGATGCTGCTGGTCGCGCCGCCAACGGCCGCGCACCGCGCCCAGATCAGCAACCAGCTGATCCAGATCCCAATAGCCATCCACCTCGCTGTTTGGCTTATCCACGTCCGCCGTCATATGCGCCTCTTTGCTTGTCGCGGCTGGCTTAGCCTGTGCAGGGGCGCGGCGATAAACGAGTTTTGCTTGTAGCCGGACAGTTTCTCATTTGCTGGTGGGCAGGAACAGGCAGATTTCGGCGCGCAAGCCCCCTTCGGGCCGATTGGCCAGCGTCAGCTTGCCGCCTTCGGCATCCACCGCTTTCTGCACGATCGCCAGCCCCAGCCCCAGCCCGCTCGTATTACGCTGGCGCGCGGTGTCGAGCCGGGCGAAGGGTTTGAGGACCGTATCAAGCTGGTCGCGCGGAATGCCGGGGCCATCGTCATCGACCCGGATCAGCACTTCATCGCCTTTGCGCTCCACGGTTACGCGGGCGCGCTTGCCATAATGGAGCGCATTTTCAATGAGGTTGCGCACGGCCCGGCGCAGCGAGAGCGCCCGTACCGCCATTTCCAGATGGTCCGGCCCGGCATAATCGACATCATGGCCATGGTCTTGAAACGCATCGACAATCGTCGCCACCGTGACCGCCAGGTCGGTGCGCACCGCGGGTTCGGGATCTTTCTCGCCACCCAGAAAATCGAGCAGCGATTCGATCATTTGCCCCATTTCTTCCAGATCGCCGTCCATCGCCTCGCGCGTCTCGCCATCCGGCACCGTTTCCAGCCGCAATTGCAGCCGGGCGAGCGGCGTGCGCATGTCATGGCCGACCGCCGCCAGCGTCTCGGTCCGCTCGTCGATCAGGCGATGGATGCGGGTCTGCATCACGTTGAAGGCACGGATCAGATTGCGCACGTCACTGGTGCCTGCTTCAGGCAGGATCACCTCCCGCCCTAGGCCGATCTGCTCGGTCGCGCGGGTCAGGTCGCGCAGCGGGTCCAGCGTCTTGCGGATCAGCACCCAGCCCGCGATCAGCAGCGCCAGTACCGGGATCAGCGCCATCCCCATCCGTCCGATGGTGAAGGCCCATTTGCCCCCGCTATGATGCATCCCGAAATAGAGCCAGCTGCCATCGGGCAATTGCAGCCCGCCGTTGATTTCCGAATGGCGACCGGGCGACGCCAGTCGCAGCCACAGCCGCGATCGTTCCAGACTGGGTTCCCAGGCGATGATCTGCTGCCGCATCCGCTCCAGTTCGGGCGATAGCGGCGGCGGCGGCGGCGCAGCGGGGGACCAGTGAACGTCGTAGCGATCCGTGGTCAGTTGCACGCCCATGGTGCGCCGTTCCTCGACCGGTTGTTCGGTCAGCAGCTTGCGCGCGATCACCAGATGCTCGGCCAGGCGCCTCGCCTCGTCATCCTGCAAGGATAGCTGGCTGGCGCGTTCGTACATCAGCGTGCCGACCGCAAATTCCAGCATCACCGTCAGCAACAGGATCGCAAAGATGCGGCCGACCAGCCCCAGCGATCCTTTGAAATGCCGTTTCAAGCGCGGCTGACCTCGGCATTGAACATGTATCCGACGCCGCGCACCGTGGTGATCGGCGCGGGGCGATCTTCCGTCGTCAGCTTGCGGCGCAGGCGGCTGACCAGCACGTCGATGCTGCGGTCGCTGCTGTCACCCATGCGGGTGCGCGACAGTTCGATCAGCCGCTCGCGCGCGATCACCCGCTGCGGATGGCTGAGGAAGCTGCCAAGCAGATCAAATTCCGCGCCGGTCAGGTCAACGATCGCGCCGGTCGGCGAGCGCAGTTCGCGGCGGGGGAAATTGACCACCCAATCGTCGAAGCGCGCTTCATTTTCGCGATGATCGTCCGGCCCGCGCTCCAAACCCACGCGGCGCAAGATGGCGCGGATGCGGGCGATCAGTTCGCGGGTGCCGAACGGCTTTGGCAGATAATCGTCCGCGCCCAGTTCCAGCCCGACGATCCGGTCGGTCTCGCTGCCCTTGGCGCTGATGAAGATGATGGGAACGTCGCTCTTTCGCCGGATCTGGCGGCACAGGTCAATGCCGTTGGTGCCTGGCAGCATGACGTCCAGCACGACCAGATCGACCGGGCCAGCATCGAACGCGACCCACATTTCCGGTCCAGACGAGGCGGGGCGAACCTGATAGCCATGCTCCTGCAACGCCCGCGCGGTCAGGGTGCGCAGCGGCGGGTCATCCTCTACCAGGATGATGGTGGGGGCAGTCATGATGGGGACGACAGAGCGTTGGTCATGTCAGCAGGGATAGGGTCGCCCTTAACAGGGGTCAACCATGTGGGGCTTGCGAAACGATCCGCAGCGGCAACAGCAACAATTTGTCATGCCAGCGCCATCTTGGCAGGTAAAGGTGCGCCGGGCCTGCATGAACAGGCCCGGCGCTTTGGATCAGAAAGCGGCGGTCAGCGAGAATACGACCTGGCTGCGCGCGATCGACTTGCCGACGTCCTTGCTGTCGCCCGAAACGGCGAAGTTGGGACGCAGATAATTTTCCTCGACGCGGGCAATGTCGGTGTCGACATAGGCGACGCCCAGGGTCAGCGGCGTGCCGGGGATGGCGACATCCGCACCAACCAGCCAATCGACATATTTGCCGGTCGGGGCAATCGACGTACCGTTCGGGCCAAGGCCGGGGTTGCCGTTCGAATAGCCCAGATGCGCCTTCAGCGTGACAGGCGTGTTGGGAACCGCACCGCTCACGTCAGCCCAGACGTACAGGTTATCTTCCTTGTCGCCCGGATTGAAGATGGTGCAGGCCGCATCGCTGCACCAGTTGCCCAGGGCTTCCTGCTTGGGCGCATAAGCAACGCCAACCAGACCCTTGACCGGGCCGATCGTGCTGGACAGCTTGACATAGGGTTCGGCGAAATCGGTGATGTCGGCGCCCGACGGATACATGTACCAGGTCAGACCGACGTCCAGCGTCGCGCCGCCCAGCGGAATGGCGTAACCGGCGAACAGGTCGAGTTCCATGTTGGAACCACCGAAACGGCCCCAGCCGCCCAGGTTCGATGCCCAGGTGCCGACATAGGCACCGCTTTCATGCGTGGCGGTGATGCCACCCTGAACGGCCATGCCCTTGTCGCTCTGCGACACGCCACGGAAACGATAGTCGGAAACGAGGCCAACGCTGCCCGTAACGGTAACGGGGCTGGCAGGTTCTTCCTGCGCGAAAGCCGGTACGCTGGACATAAGCGCGAGGGCGACAGTAGCGATCTTATACTTCATGAACATTCCCCTTTACGAAAGAATGTTCCGTCCTGCGTCCACTCTAGTCCGAAAGTCTGTTGCTTGCGCTTCCAGTACCGGTGGTCGAGGTCTGCCTAATTCTCAAATGGCCTACAGGCAAACAGGATTTTCTCGCAGATGCGAGATGAGGCAAATCGCTGTGACATAAAAGTAACTATTCATTGTCGGTACAATGCGCCCCTAAAGACAGAAAATGCCGCCGTGTCGGGGGGACACGGCGGCACCTTTTATCGCCTGGTCGAGGGGGGATGATCAGGCGACGAGCTGGCGCATCCGTCCGGTTGCGCCAAACAGTTCGACAGGCGACCCGGCACCGCGACGGCGATCGACCCATTCGCGCACCATTTCCGCACACGTATGGTCGATATGCCCCAGCCGCTCGACATTCAGGATGACGAGGCCAGCGGTAGGCAGCGAGTCGAGCTTGGCCGACAGCTTGGGCAGGTTGAGGAAGGTCGCCGAACCGCGCAGCGCGACTTCATGCGCGTCGCCCCGGCTTTCTTCCTCCATCTTGAGCCGCAGTCGGCTAAGATGCGGCACCAGTTCCAGCATCGACAGGGCGATGCCCACCAACACGCCGGTCAACAGGTCCGTCGCCACCACGCAGATCAGCGTCGCGGCCCACACCACGGCGGGCAACGGGCCATAACGGTGGAGCAGATGGCGAACATGATCGACACTGACCAAGCGGACGCCGGTGACGACCAATATCCCCGCCAGCGCAGCCATCGGGATTTCACGCAGCAACCATGGCAGCAGCGCGACGAAGCCCAATATCCATACGCCATGCAGCACGGCCGACATACGGGTCTTGGCCCCGGCCTGCACGTTGGCGGAGGATCGAACGATAACGCCGGTCATCGGCAACGCCCCGGCAATACCGCAGAGCAGATTACCTACGCCCTGCGCGCTCAATTCCCGGTTATAATCGGTGCGCACACCGTCATGCATCCGGTCGACGGCTGCTGCCGACAGCAATGTTTCGGCACTGGCGATGAAGGCGATGGCGATAGCGGTCGTGATGACGGTCGGGTTGAGCAATTGCGCCAGCAAGCCGTCATTTGGCAACGCAATCGCGCCGACAATCGATTCCGGGACGACGACGCGCGCAACTGGCAGGCCAAGCAGAAAGGCGACCAGTGTCGCCGCAACCACGCCGACCAGCGCGCCGGGCACGAGCTTGAGCGAGGCGGGACGGAATTTCTCCCAGCCCAACATGCCAAAGATGGTGACCATGCCGACCGCAAAGGCCGTCGCCGCATCGCTATTGCTCAGACCGAAAATCTGGCCCGGCATCGCGATCAGATTTTGCAGGCCGCTCGACAGCGGCTTGTCGTCGAACAGCACATGGAACTGGCCGACCACGATCAGCACACCGATGCCCGCGAGCATCCCATGGACGACCGCAGGCGAAATGGCACGGAACCAGCCGCCGACCCGCAACAGGCCGGCAACGACCTGGATCGCGCCTGCCAGGATCAGGATGGGACCAAGGGCGGACAACCCCTGTTCGCGGACGATTTCAAAGACGATGACGGCCAGACCCGCCGCAGGACCGCTGACCTGCAATGGCGAACCTGCCAGCAACCCCACGACGATGCCGCCAATGATTCCGGTGATCAGGCCCTTTTCCGGCGGCACGCCGGATGCAACCGCAATGCCCATGCAAAGCGGCATCGCCACCAGAAAGACAACGATCGACGCTACGAAATCGCGGCTGAATGTACCGCCGGAAAAGGCTTTCAGCATGGCTTACTCCGCCGCCAGGGCATATTCGCCTTCGCCGGCGAGGCGACGGGCGTGGGGCAGTGCGACGGGCATGGGCTGCCCTTCGCGCAGGGGCGAGAAGCGTCCGGTTTCGCCATCAAGGCCCATCACCAGACCGGCATGGATATCGACATACCAACCGTGCAGGGCGATCTCGCCACGCGCGATGCCGGATGCGACCGAGGGATGGGTGCGCAGGTGCGCGAGTTGCGCGACGACATTTTCCAGCGCCATATTGCGCAGCTTTTCCGCATCGCTCAGATCGGCAGGATAGCTCGCCTTGCACACCTGCTGCGCGGCGTGGCTGTGCCGCAGCCAGGCGGCGACATTGGGCATGGCCGTCAAATCGGCTTCGGTGGACAACGCCTTCATCGCGCCGCAATCGCTATGCCCGCACACGATGATGTCGCGCACGCCCAGCACCATGACGGCATATTCGACCGTGGAGGTCACGCCGCCATTTTGCGTCGCGTGCGGCGGGACGATATTGCCCGCATTGCGGCATACGAACAGGTCGCCGGGCTGTGCCTGCATAATATGTTCAGGCACGATCCGCGAATCGGCGCAGGAGATCATCAGCGCCTTGGGGCTCTGGCCGTCACTGGCGAGTCGATTGTAAAGCGCGCTTTCGTTCGGAAAAGTGTGCTTTTCGAAGTTGAAAACGCGACCGATAAGCTCGTTCATGGAGTCTATCCTTTTGTTGCTTTGCCGGTCAGGGGGCGGACCGGCCTGTCAGGATAGATAGGAGAGCGGTTTTGCTGCGTCGCAGCGGCTTTGTTAAATAGTATGTCTGGACGTTGAATTGATACGCCAGCGCGACAAAGCCCGATTTCAGCGGCGATCGACCGTCGCGCTCAGCATATAGCCGACACCGCGCGCGGTCACGATCGGCGCGGGCCGGTCGCCATGGCGCAGCTTGCGGCGCAGGCGGCTGATCAGCACATCGATGCTGCGATCGGACGATGGTGCATCCCGCACCCCGGCCAGTTCCATCAGCCGCGCCCGCGCGATCACCGTCTGCGGATGATCCAGCAACACAGCCAGCAACGTAAACTCGGCCGCCGTCAGATTGACTGGCGCGCCAGCCGGATCAAGGATTTCGCGCCGCCCGAAATGCGCCACCCAACCATCGAACAGCGCTTCGGTCTGGCGGCCAAGGCCCAGCGACCGGTCGCTCCGCCCCCGGCGCAGCACTGCCCGCACACGCGCCGCCAGTTCCCGGCCCGAATAGGGCTTGGCCATATAATCGTCCGCCCCCAGTTCCAGCCCGACCACCCGGTCAACCTCGCTGCTGTTGGCGCCAACCAGAATGACCGGCACGTCGCTGCGTTCCCGCACGTCGCGGCACAGATCCAGGCCGTCCGCCCCGCGCAGCGCCGAATCCAGCACGACGACACCGACCGGCATCGTACCCAGCGCCTGGAATATATCATCGGAGGATTTGGCCGGCAGGACGCGAAAGCCGCTCTCTTCCAGAAATTCGCGGATCGTCCGGCGCAGGTCCGGCTGCGTCTCGGCGATCATGATCAGCGGCGCGGTTACCGGCATCGCGGGCCGTTCGGCGCGGCATTGTCCGTCATCATCGCAACTCCTGCTCAGGCGAAAGCATCCGATACCTGCGGAACCGGAGCGCCCGAAATAGGGACGGCGAATGTCTCCGAAATTTGCCGGACGTTACAAATTGTTGCTACCGGGACATCAGCGGCATCCGGGCGAGGGGATAGCCCGTCACATCGGGCCATAGATGCGCCATCACGCTCGCCAGCCACAAGGCGTCGCTGCCCGCCCAATGTCGCGTCGGACAGCGCTGGTCTGCTATCCGCACCGCCGCGCTGATCTGCGCTTCATCGACCTGCCGCTCATCCATCAGCGTCGCGACATGATCGATCGCAAAGGGAGCCTCCCGTCCAGCGGCTGCCGCCAGCGTATCCAGCCAATAGGGATCGATCAGGCTGTCGGCGACCACCCGTCGCCCGCCCACCGCATCGGCCAGCTGGTCCAGTACGACATGGGCAGGCAGGCCGTCCTGTTCAATCCGCGCCCGGCTCAGCCCGTGCAGGGCCTCCGCCTCCGCCGTCCAGTCCCACCCCGACCAGTCAGGGTGCGGCCGGATCAGCCAGCTGCGCGCACCGTCCCTGCCCGCCAACCCGACCTCGATGGGAAAGGATCGTCCGTGGCGCGGCAGGCAGGACGCCTCGAAATCTATGGCAAACATGGGCAGAACCGTCTCCGCTTTCGCGTGCTTTTCGATGCCCCCCTGTCGCCCCCAACTATGTCACGCCCAAGTCAGCCGCCACCCCCTTGACGAAAAATCATGCAAGTCGTGTGGTGACTGGGATGGGACGCCGCGTCACCCATCTGCTAATCGGCTTTTCCCTGCCCACAACCGGACCTGTCCATGACCGTCGTTGCTGCCTATCTCTATCGCAATGGTGCCCGCGTCCGGGCGGTGTCGATCGACGAACGAATCGACTGCGCCCATGACAAGTCAGAATTCGTCTGGATCGGTGTCGCCGACCCGACGCTGGCTGAAATGCAGGCGCTCCAGCACGCCTATGATCTGCACCCGCTGGCGATCGAGGATGCGATCAAGGCCAACCAGTTGCCCAAGGTCGATCTCTATGGCGACCAGCTGTTCGTCGTCGCCCGCACCGCCCATGTCGAGGATGGCAGCATCTGCTATGGCGAAACCGCGATCTTCGTGGGCCACAGCCATATCATCACCGTCCGCCACGGTTCGGCCCGCGCGCACCTTGCCCTGCGGCAGGATCTGGAGGCGGTGCCCGCGCGCCTCGCCCAGGGGGTCGATTATGTCCTGCACGCCATTCTGGATTTCGTGGTCGATGGCTATCTGCCGATTATCGAGGGGATAGAGGAAGAGGTGCTGGCGATGGAGCAGCATACGGTCGACACATTCCTGGGCCGCGACGACATCACCCGCATCTTCAACCTGCGCCGCCAGTTGCTACGCTTCCAGCGCATCCTGACCCCGATGCACGAGGTGGCGACCAAATTCGTCAAGCAGGAACTGCCCTGCATCGACGCCGAAGCCCGCCCCTATTTCAGCGACGTGCGCGACCATGTCCGCCGGGTCCAGACGATGGTGGAGGATCTGCGCGAAATCCTGACATCGGTGTTTGAATTCAGCAATTTGCTGGAACAGCAGCGCACTGGCGTCATCACCCGCCAGCTCGCCGCCTGGGCAGCGATCCTGGCCGTGCCGACCGCGATCGCGGGCATTTACGGCATGAATTTCGAACATATGCCCGAACTGCGCACCCGCTACGGCTATTTCGTGGTGCTGAGCGTGATCAGCATCGTCTGCACCCTGCTCTACGCCCGATTCAAGAAACTCAAATGGCTGTGACAGAAGCCGTCGAGCGCGCCGCCCGCGCCATGTACGCCAACATCGCGCCCGACTGGGACTGGGACGATCCCGACGCGGAACCGATGCGTCGCATGTATCGCGAAAACGCGCGTGTCGTGCTGACCACGATCCGCGATCCGGGCGTGCAGATGGACGGGCCAGCGCTTGCCGCCTGGCAGGCAGTGATCGACGCGATGCTGGCTGAGGCGTGAGAAAAATGGTGCACCCGACGGGATTCGAACCCATGGCCCTCAGATTAGGAATCTGATGCTCTATCCTGCTGAGCTACGGGTGCCCATGGATTGGCCTCTATTATGGGCGGGCGACGCGGTCAATTCTTCGCTTCGGGGGGGATGACCGGAAATGGCAGCGGCGCGACCGGGACGCCTTCTTCCATCAGTGCCTTGGCTTCCGCCGGGGCGACCTCGCCATGGATGCTGCTATTGGCCTGTTCGCCATAATGCATGGCGCGCGCCTGTTCGGCAAAGCCGCGCCCGACCCAGGTGGAGCCTTCCAGCGCCTTTTTCTGCGCCTGCGCCAGTGCATCGACCATCGCGCGCATCTTGGCCGCGTCGCCCGCGCTGATCGGGACCGGCGCGTCCGGTGCGGGCGCATCCTGCACCGCGACTGCGCGACTATTCCCTTTGGCCGCGACAGCAGGGGCCATCACCGCCTTGACCACCTGTGCGTCACCGCAAATCGGGCAGGCCAGAAGGCCCCGCGCCTGCTGGTCCGCATAGTCCGCGCTGGAGCCGAACCAGGCCTCGAACACATGGCCCTGTCCTTCACATTTCAGGTCGAACACGATCACGAAATTTGCACTTCCTGCGGAATGATACGGCGGTTGGCGATGGCTGGCACCCGCGCCCGCACATCCCCTAGCCGCGTCAAGTCGATATCGACAAGCCCCAGCCCCGCGCTCTCGCCCATATCGAGCAGCACCTCGCCCCATGGGTCGATCACCAGGCTATGGCCATAGGTGACGCGCCCGTCCGCATGAGCGCCGACCTGCGCGGTCGCGATCACGAAACAGCCTGCCTCGATCGCGCGGGCGCGCAGCAGCACATGCCAATGCGCCTGTCCCGTCGGCACGGTGAAGGCGGCTGGCGCCAGCAGGATCGTCGCCCCGGCGTTGGTCAGCGCGCGATAGAGATCGGGAAAGCGCATGTCATAGCAGATCGAAAAACCCATCCGGCCCCAGGGCGTATCGGCCGCGACCACCTGTTCCCCCGGCCCGTAAACCGACGATTCGCGCCAGCTTTCACCGGTGGCCAGATCGACGTCGAACAGGTGGATCTTGTCATAATACGCCCGTATCGCACCTGTATCATCGATCAGGAAGCTGCGATTGGCCCAGCGTCCGTCGGCCCGCTCGTCCTTCAGCGGCAGCGATCCGATATGGACCCACAGGCCATGTCTCGCCGCGGCCTCGCGCACGGCGGCCAGCACGCCATCGTCCGCCTGCGACCGCAAAGTCGCCGCGGCGCGGCTGCGGTCACGGTCCAGATAGCCGGCCATTTCCGGGGTGAAGAGCATGTCCGCCCCCTCGCCCTTGGCGCGCTCCACCATCTCCACAATCGCAGCAGCGTTGGCGGCAGGGTCGATCCCGCTGGTCATCTGGAACAGCGCGGCGCGCATGGCGGTCACAGGCCCAGCAGCGGGTCGAGCTTGCCCTGCCGGTTCAGCGCCGCCATGTCATCGCTGCCGCCGATATGCTGGCCGTCGATGAAAATCTGCGGCACGGTGCTGCCGCCCCGGCTGCGCTCCAGCATTTCGGTGCGTTTAGGCCCGCCCATACTGATATCATATTCCTCAAACGCGACGCCCTTGTCGGTCAGCAATGCCTTTGCCCGCGCGCAATAGCCGCAAAATGCCTTGGTGTAGATTTCGACCTTTGCCATCTGTCCGTCATCACTCCTTATTCCCTGAAATTGGGGCTTATCGCGGCTTTGTCAATCAACGCCTTCGCGGGGCAAGGCGCGCGCCCAGCAAAGCAGCCGCACCTCGCCTGCCCCGCCGCGCTTCAAAACGCGGGTGCAAGCCGCCGCCGTCGCGCCGCTGGTATGCACATCATCGATCAGCAGCACCCGACGGCCCTTCAACCCATGCCCGTCCGCCAGCGCAAACGCCCCGCGCACTGCCCTGGCCCGCTGGCCCGGATGCATACCGCGCAAAGGCACCGTCCGTTTGACCCGCAACAGCGCATGTTTCTCGACCGTCAGCCCGGTCAGCCGTCCCAGATGATCGGCGATCAGCGCCGACTGGTTGAACCCCCGCCCCCATAATCGCCAGCGATGCAGCGGCACCGGCACGATCAGCGGCGGGTCATCGCCCGCCACCGGCACATGGCGCAGCATCTGCCGCGCGACCAACCGGGCGAGGCCAATGCGCCGCCCATATTTCAGCCGCAGCGCCACCGTGCGCGCCACATCGCCATAGGCCAGCACCGCCCTTGCGCTGTCGAAGGGCGGCGGATCAGCGAGGCACGCGCCGCACTCCGCCCCTGCCCCCATGTCATACGGAAAGGGGATGCCGCAGCGCGCACAGCAAGGTTCGCCCAGAAATTCCATGCCGCCCCAGCAGGACAGGCAGAAACCATGATCCTCCCCCACGATCGCGCCGCAACCGGGGCAGCGCGGCGGCAGTGCATAATCAAGCGCGGGGCGGATCGCGCTCTTGAGAAGCGGCAGGAAAGGCATCATCTGCCTTGTCCCCCCTTCCCGCCCGTTGCACAAGGCCCGGCATGAGCAGCTCCGACATCTTCGACCGATCCCTGCGCAGCATCCGGCGGGACCGGATGCTGGCCGATTTCGCGGCCCACGACTTTCTCTATCGCGCGATGCTCGACGAATTGCTCGACCGGCTGGGCGACGTGCAGCGCGACCTGCCCGAAGCGCTTGTAATCGGCTGCCCGGACGGTAGCGCCAGGACCGCGCTGGAAGCGATGGGCAAGCGTGTCGCCTGTATCGATCCCGGCTTCCTCGCCGCCCGCGCCCATGGCGGGGTGCAGGGGGATGAGGATGCCCTGCCCTTTGCCGACAATAGTTTCGATCTGATCCTCGCCTGCGGCACGCTCGACAGCGTCAATGACCTGCCCGGCGCGCTGATCCTGATGCGCCGGGTGCTGCGGCCTGACGGCCTGATGCTCGCGGCCTTTACGGGCGCGGGCAGCCTGCCCCGGCTGCGCGCCGCGCTCATGGCGGGCGAAGGCGACCGGCCCGGCCAGCATATCCACCCACAGGTCGATGTGCGATCGGCTGGCGACCTGCTCAGCCGCGCCGGTTTCGCGATGCCGGTCGCGGACGGCGAAACGCTGAACGTGCGCTATGGCGACCTGCTGCGCCTGATGCACGACCTGCGCGGCATGGGCGCGGGCAACATACTGGCGGCGCGCCCGCCCACATTGCGCCGCGACGCGCTGATCGGAGCCGCTGCCCATTTCGCCGATGCTGCCGACCCGGATGGCCGCACGGCGGAGCAGATCGCGATCGTCTATCTCTCCGGCTGGAAACCCGACCCCAGCCAGACCGCCCCGGCCCGACGCGGCAGCGCGACGGTATCGCTGGCGGCGGCGTTGAAGGGGAAGGCGGGGTAACACCCGCCCTCCCGTCCCGCTTCACTCGATCGTGACGCCTGCCACGCGCCAGCCGCCATCCTCCCGATCCAGACTAACTGTTTCGATCGCCTCCGCCTTGTTGGCGAAGCGGGTGCGGAATTTCACCACTTCATAACCAGCGGGCGGTGCAGGCAGATTTTCCTGACTGACGAAAATACGCGATAGTGCTGCACCCAAAGGCACGCGCACCTTTTCCGAGGTGTCGGCCCAGACCTTTGCCGTGTTCAAGTGGCGAAAGGACGTAGTAGTGCCACGATAGCTTTCATCCCAACGCCCCTCGTCCACCAGCGCCAGCCATCGACGCGCCGCATCCACCACCGCCGGGTTCAGCGCCGTGCTGGCGACCGGTGCCTGTGACGAAGGGGCAGAAGCGAGTTGCGGCAAAGCGCTGAGCGCCAACAGGCCAAGGGCAAGCGTCATAAGTGCTACTCCGATGATGATCCAGAAAGGACGGGTGACCCGCCCCGCGCCGCTGATCGGCACGCTGTCTTGATCCACCGGAATATCGGGTGCGTCTGCCCGGATTTCCTTGTCCCCCAGAGAATCGGGGGACGTCATGGCATCGTCACCCTCCGCCTCCAGCAGCAGCCGGGCCGCCTCCCGGCTACTTGATACAGCCATTTTCCGCCGCGCATCGCGCAACCGCTCGTTGATCGTATGGACGGAAAGGCCCAGATTCCGAGCGACTGATTTCGCGTCATGACCGCGAACGATCAGACGCAGCGTCTGCTTCTCCTTCTCGGTCAGCGCCCAGTCCATATCCGTCCTCTGCGTGTCCATAATGTCCACGGCCTAGGTCAGGCCAAGGGTAGCAGCTACCCCGAAAAATTTGTATCGTAATCGGGACGCAGTCCCTCACTCCACGACCTCACCGATCGTCGGCCCATCCGCCAAGTCCCGTGACGTCCAGTCCTCCCCGTCATGCCGATATTCAACATGGCTGGCCCGTTGAAACCCTGCGCCGTCCCACACGATCACCTGTATCTCCACCTCGTCATGCCGCCGCACATGCAGCCAGTTGAAGCTTTGCGGTTCGGCGTTGCGCAGCCGGGTCGATGTCGCGGTGCCGGCCTGAATGATCAGTGCGCCGCCCGCCTTCTCCACCATCTTGCGCGCGGCCTGCGCGTAGGTGCGGTGGAAATGGCCAGCCAGCGCCAGATGCACCCCTGCCTCGCTCGCCGCCCGCACGGCATCATCATGCTGGCCAACCGCCTCGCTTAGCTCCCCGCCCCGGCCGATCGGCATGGCGAACAAGGGGTGATGGGTCACCAATATGCGCGTCTTGGCGCTGGCGACCGATGCAAAGCGTTTGCGCAGCATGTCCATCTGGTCATGGTTGATCCGCCCGTCCTTGATTGTCAGCGACCGCGCGGTGTTGAGGCCGAGGATCGCGACCTCGTCATCCTCATACCAGGGGCAAAGGTCCGGGCTGATATAGCGCTTGTAGCGGTCGAGCGGCGCGGCAAAGCGCCGCATCACGTCATAGAGCGGAATGTCATGATTGCCGGGGATCACCAGCAGCTTCAGCCCCGCCGCGCGCAGCCGGTTGAGCCAGGCGGACGCCGCGCAGAACTGTGCCACCCGCGCCCGCTGGGTCAGGTCGCCGCTGATGATGACAAGGTCGGGCCTGTGCTCCTCCAGCCAGGCAGTGGCGGCGTCAACGATGCGGGGATCATGCGCGCCGAAATGAATGTCGGACAGGTGGGCAATACGGGCCATGGTCACGTAACGAACAAGAACGATATGGTTTCCCCGGACCCGAAGCCTCCCTCGCGAGTTGTTGTGCCATGGAAACGAAATCCCCCACCCGCCCAACTACCCGTCCACTGCCGCGTCAGGCCGCGCTGATCGTCAACGCGCATAGCCGCAAGGGCGAGGCGCTGTTTGCGGAGGCCAAGGAAAAACTGGAGCAGGCGGGGATCGAGCTGCTCGCCGCTCATGCGATCAAGAACCCCGAACTGATGGAAGAAACCGTGGCGAAAGCGATTGCCGACGGCGCGCCGATGGTGATCGTGGGCGGCGGCGATGGCTCCATGTCCGGCACGGTCGATCAGCTGGTGGGCAAGGATTGCGTGTTCGCGGTCCTGCCACTCGGCACTGCCAACAGTTTCGCGCGGACGCTGGGCCTGCCGCTCGATCTGGACGGCGCGGTCGCGACCATCGCCAACGGCCGCCGCCGCCGGGTGGACCTGGGCATGATCGACAAGGATTATTTCGTCAACGCCGCCTCGCTCGGCCTCTCGCCGATGATCGGACAGACGGTGCCGCACAAGCTCAAACGCTATCTGGGGCGGATCGGCTATCTGCTCTGGGCGGTCAAATGTTCGGTGGGGTTCCGCGCCTTCCGCCTGACCATCGACGACGGGCAGCAGGAATGGCGGCTCTGGTCGACCGAAGTGCGCATCCTCAACGGCCCCTATCATGGCGGGGTCGAGCTGTCCGACAATGCCGATGTCGATAGCGGCGAAATCGTCATTCAAGCGGTCGTCGGGCGTAGCAAGCCGCGGCTGGCATGGGACTGGTACGCCAAATTCTTCAAGCTGCGCGACCGCGACGCCCATACCGAGGAGTTTCACGGCAAGGCCTTCACCCTGACCACTCATCCGCGCCAGCGCATCTCGATCGACGGCGAAGTGCTGGCGAAAACCCCGGTGGTGGCAAAAATCGCGCCGGGCGCGATCGAGGTCGCGGTTCCGGCGGAGAGCTGATCAGAGCGGCTTTTCGTACAGCTGATAGACTTTGTTGATCTTGCTGCCGATCGCCTCGGCAATCGCGTTCATGCCCTGATTATCGTCCAGCACCCAGCTGATCTCGCCCCGCGTCGCGCCATATTGGGCCAGCGCTTCCAGCCGGATCGTCTCGATCATCATGAAGGCCAGTTGGCTCGCCAGCCGCGACGCCTGCAACCGTTGCAGCACGCCCATCAACGGCACCCGCATCGTCCGCACCCTGGGCTTGCGCAGCCACCAGAGCAGCTTGGCCCAGCCGAACGGGAACAGCGCGCCATTGAGCGGCTTGATCGCCTCATTCAGGTCCGGCAGCGTCATCATGAAGGCGACCGGCTCACCATCGACCTCCGCGATCATGATCAGATCCTCGAACACGATCGGTTTCAGCTTCTTGCCGGTGTGCGCGATTTCCGAATCGGTGATCGGCACAAAGCCCCAGTTGCGGCCCCAGGCATCGTTGAGGATATTGAGAATGATCGCCGCTTCGGCGTCGAATTTCGACTTGTCGACCTTGCGGATGCGGATGCGGTCATTTTTGTGGCCCGACGCGACGATCCGCTGGATCAGCGGGGGGAAGCTTTTGGTGATGTCCAGTTCGAAGCAGTTGAGCGTCTTGACCGGCTGATATCCCGCGCCCTCGACCATCGCCTGATACGCCGGGCTGTCATGGCCCATCATGACCGTGGGGGGATGATCATGCCCGGAGACCAACAGCCCCGGCTCCTCCCAGATAGACAGCGAGATCGGCCCGACCACGCGGGTCATGCCCTGTTCGCGCAGCCATTGCTCGGCACGCGCTATCAGCGCCGCGCCGACCGCCTCATCCTCCGCCTCGAACAGGCCGAAATTGCCCGTTCCCGGCCCCATCCCCTGTTCCGGCGGCATCGCCAGCGCCAGCTCGTCATAATGGGCCGAAATGCGGCCGACGACGCGGCCATTTCGGCGGGCCAGGAAATATTGCGCCTTGGCATGTTCGAAAAACGGGTTCTTGCCCGGCGTCAGCAGCTCATGCATTTCCGCCTTCAGCGGCGGCACCCAATTGGGATCGTTGGCGTAGATCGACCAGGGCAGGTCGATAAAGGCCTTGAGGTCGCCCTTGCCCGAAACGGGGGTAATCACCAGATCGCTATGTGCCACGGCTGCCGCTTTCACCAAAAGAGGGGAGCAGTTCGCCGCTTGTTTGCGGATTGTCAATCACAGGCCGCCGCCAGTCCGCTATCGGGCAGAGAATGTCATCGTGCTGCCACGATATCAGCGCATTTGGAGATTAGGACGCCTGCCATGACTGTGCATGATCCCATACTTGCCGCCGCGCAGCGCGCGCGGGCGACCATCCCCGATGACGTGGCGATGCTGCGCGCGGCGGCCGAGCTGACGCGCGACCTGTCCACCGCCGATGCGCGTATCTACTGGCCCGATATGCTGGCGTCGGCGCTGATCGGCTGGGGTGCGATGGCGGGTGCGATCCTGATCGACACCGTGCCGCTGGCCATCGCCTGCGGCATAGTGGCGATGCTGGCGCTGTATCGCGCGGCGAGCTTCATCCACGAACTCACCCATATCCGCGCCGGTGCGCTGCCCGGTTTCCGGGCGGGCTGGAATCTGATCGTCGGCATCCCGCTGATGATCCCGTCCTTCCTCTATGAAGGCGTCCATACCCAGCATCATGCCCGCACCCGCTACGGCACGGCGGAGGACCCGGAATATCTGCCGCTGGCGCTGATGAAGCCATGGTCGCTGCCGCTGTTCATCCTCGTCGCCTCGCTGGCACCGGTTGGCCTGATCCTGCGCTTTGGCGTGCTGACGCCGCTGTCGCTGATCATCCCGCCGCTGCGCGCGAAGGTGGTGGCGGAATTGTCGGCCCTGTCGATCAACCCGGCCTATCGCCGGCGCGCGCCCGAAGGTGACTTTGCGCGCATGTGGGCTTGGCAGGAGGCAGGCGCGTGCCTGTTCGCGCTGGCGCTGGTCGGCAGCGTGTTCGTTGTCGGGTGGAAGCCGCTGCTGGTCTATATGGCGATCCATTCGGCGATGACCGTCATCAATCAGCTGCGCACCCTGGTCGCGCATCTGTGGGAGAATGAGGGCGATCCGATGACGGTGACCGCGCAATATCTCGATTCGGTCAATGTGCCGCCGCCCGGCAGTCTGCCTGCACTCTGGGCGCCGGTCGGCCTGCGCTATCATGCGCTGCACCACCTGTTGCCCAGCGTGCCTTACCACAATCTGGCCGCTGCGCACCGCAAGCTGATCGCGACTCTGGACCCGCAATCACCCTATCATCGCGGCAATTATCGCGGGATGCTGCCGCTGGTCGGCAAGATCGCGCGCAGCACCATGGCGGCGCGATAAATCACTCTTCGGTCCTGAACAGCACGGTTTCGCCGACCAGCAGGAACAGGAAGAAAGGCGCCCATGCCGCCAGAAACGGCGGATAGGCCCCCAGGCTGCCCATCGCCAGCGAGAAATTGTCGGCGACGAAATAGGCAAAGCCCAGCGCCATGCCCATCACCGCGCGGACGAACAGCTGCCCAGAGCGCGCCAGCCCGAAGGCCGCGACCGAACCCAATATCGGCATCAGCAGCGCCGACAGCGGCCCCGACAGCTTGTGCCACAAATTGGCCTCCAGCTCCGCCGTGGGTCGCCCGGCGTCATGCAGGTCGGAAATCGCCGCCTGAAGCTGGCTGAAGGTCAGCGCGTCGGGATCGACCTTCGCCAGGGTGAATTGGTCGGGCCGAATGTCACGGCCAAAGCGGACGGTGCCGACATTGGCGACCGTGCCACGCGCCACGTCGAACTGGCGCGCATCTTCCAGCACCCAGCTCTTGTTCGCCGAGTCATAATGGCCGCGCGGTGCTTGGACGATGGTGGTCAGGCTGTTGTTGATGCGGTTGAAAATCTCGACCTTGCGCAACTGCACCTGCGTGCCGCGCCCCGCCACGATCGCGGCGTTGACCAGATTATTCCCGTCGCGCACCCAGGGGTTGCTCTTGACCCCGCTGTCGCGCGGGATCGGGCCATAATCGACCGCCTGCCACGCGCTGAGCGCCGCAGTGGATCGCGCGACGATCCGTTCGTTGAAGGCATAGCTGATCACCGCGACGCCCAGCGCCGCTACGACAAGCGGCGCGAGTATCTGGTGCGCGGACAGGCCCGCCGCCTTCATAGAGACGATCTCACTATTCTGGTTGAGCGTCGCCAGCATCACCAACGTGCCGAGCAGCACGGAGAAAGGCAGGAAGCGGGCGACGATCTGCGGCACGCGCAAGCCGACATAATGCCATAATTGCGCGTCGCCATTGCCGGGATAGGAAAGGATGTCGCCCGACTGACCCAGCAGGTCGAGCGTCTGCAACACCAGCACCAGCAGCGCCAGCACGGCGAGCGTCCGGGTGAGGAACAGGCGCGCCATATACCAGCTGATCTGGCGCGAGGGGAAGAAGGCAAATTGCATGGGTCAGGCGGCTCCTTCCGCCACGGGCGGGCGTCGGCGGCCCAGCCGCAACAGGCGCACGATCTGCTTGCCGATCTTGGCGAAGGCGACTTCCAGCGCGCCGATCGGCTGGCCGCCGGGGCGGTGCGCGATGACATGATACATCCAGAAGATCAGGCCCGACGTCAGCAGGAACGGTCCCCACAGGGCGATGATCGGGTCCACCTTGCCCAGCGCGCCGATGCTTTCGCCATATTGGTTGATCTTGTGATAGGTGACGATGAAGATGATCGACAGGAACACGCCCAGCGCCGATGTCGATCGCTTGGGCGGGATCGCAAAGGCGAGCGCCGCCAGCGGCAACAGCATCATCATCACCACCTCCACCATGCGGAAATGGAAATTGGCGCGCACTTCGTCGCGCAATTTTCCTGGGGTCGCCGGGTTACGGCCGATCACCATCAGTTCGGGAATCGTCTTTTCCCGGTCGACGTCGCGCCCGCGGAAATTTTCGATCTGCGGCAGGTCGATCGGCAGGTCATGGCTTGAGAAAGACAGGATTCGCGGCGTCTTATATTTGGGCGCATCGTTGACCAGCACGCCATCGCGCAGGCGGAAGATGATCGTGTCGGGATCGTCCGTCGCCAGGAACATGCCCTGCGCCGCGGTGACCGCGACCGACTGGCCGTCGCGGCTGACGGCGCGCACGAAAATCCCTTGCAGATTGCGCCCTTCGTCCAGGCTGCGTTCGATCCGCATCGTCATCCGCTTGCCCAGATTGGTGAATTCGCCGACCTTGATCGACGCCCCCAGCGCGCCCGACCGCAGCTCGAATCGCAGCGCCTCATAGGCGTGGCGGGACAGCGGCTGGACGAAACCGACAATGCCGAAATTGAGCAGCGCCAGCGCGATCGCATACATGTACGGCACGCGCAGCAGGCGGCCATAAGAGAGGCCGACGCCGCGCATCACGTCCAGTTCCGACGATAGCGCCAGTTTGCGGAACGCCAGCAATATGCCCAGCATCAGGCCGATCGGAATACCGAGCGAGAGATATTCGGGCAGCATGTTTGCCAGCATCCGCCACACGACGCTGACCGGTCCGCCTTCCGCCGCGACGAAATCGAACAGGCTGAGCATCTTGTCCAGCACCAGCAGCATCGCGGCGATCACCAGCGTACCCAGCATGGGCACCGCGATCAGGCGGGCGAGATAACGGTCGGTGGCGGTCAGCATTCTCTAAGTCGTCGTCCCATCACCATGTTTTGGCCGCAAACCCATCCCATATCGGAATCAGGGAAAGTAGCGGGGCGAACAGGGGCTGTCCGTCCGACCCGGTCGGGCGGCTATAGCTTCCAGGAGTCTAATGGTCATGGTAAAAGTTGCAGTGGGTCTGATGTCGGTGGCAGCGATGATCGCAGCCGTTCCGGCAATGGCCCATGGC
The DNA here is from genome assembly GCF_057809055.1 of Sphingobium sp. FG58. Taxonomy (NCBI): domain Bacteria; kingdom Pseudomonadati; phylum Pseudomonadota; class Alphaproteobacteria; order Sphingomonadales; family Sphingobiaceae; genus Sphingobium; species Sphingobium sp. FG58. The sequence goes on from NZ_JBMDJF010000001.1 coordinate 140,071, forward strand.
CAAGTCATCGGCAATGATCTGGAACGCTGCGCCAGCAGCGGGAACGGACCGGCCGTGCTGGTCGATGTGCGCGGCTTTGCGGCCGCGACCGGCAAGGTGCGCGTCCAGTCCTACCCCGCCACCAAATCGGCCTGGCTGACCAAGGGCGAATGGCTCAATCGTATCGACAGCCCGGTTCGCCCGGCCAATGGCGCGATGCGCTTTTGTATGCCGGTGCCGCAGCCGGGCAAATATGGCATCGCCGTGCGCCATGATCGCGACGGCAATGGCAAGACCGACATATCACGGGACGGCGGCGGTTTTTCCAACAATCCGTCGATCAGCATCTTCAATCTGGGCAAGCCTGCGGTTGAAAAAGCCGCTTTCTATGCCGGTCCCGGCGTGACGAAAATCACTATCACCCTCAAATATATGTGATCCCAAGCCATGGTCTGCGTCGCGCTCCTGTCCAATCCCAAATCCACGGGCAACCGCCAGACCCTGCCGCGCGTGCGCAGCTATTGCGCCAGCAACCCGGACATCTTCCATTATGAGGTTGAGCATGTCGACCAGATCGGCCGTGCGCTCCAGACGATCGCCCGTGTCGATCCCGTCGTCATCGTCATCAACGGCGGCGACGGCACGGTGCAGGCGGCGCTGACCGAACTGTACCAAGGCGAGCATTTCAAGGGGCGGGTGCCGCCGATCGCGGTGCTGCCCAATGGCAAGACCAATCTGATCGCGCTCGACCTTGGCATCCATGGCGATCCGATCAAGGCGCTGGAGCGCATCGTCGCGCTGGCCAAGGCCGGCGTGGACGACCATGTCGTCGCGCGCGAACTGATCGCCCTGTCGGATGGCAAGGTCGGCAGCCGTCCGGTGCTGGGGATGTTTCTGGGCGGCGCGGGGCTGGCCGATTATATGCTCTATTGCCGCAACCAGATCTATCCGCTGGGCCTGTCCAATGGCCTTAGCCATTTCCTGACGGCGATGGCGGTGCTGGTATCGCTGATCTTCGGCATCCGCGCCAAATTCCTGCCGCCGTCGAGCAAGCCGGTCAGCATCTCGCTGATCCGCGACGGGCAGTTGGCCGGGCGATTCTCGGTGTTGATCGTCACTACGCTGGAGCGGCTGCTGCTGGGCGTCCAGCCGGGCGACAGCCGTCGCGGCAATATGAAGCTGATGGCGGTCGAACAGAATTTGCCCGCCCTGCTGCGCCTGATCTTCGCGAGCATCTTCAAGCGGGTGGGCAAGAGCCAGATGCAGGGCATCCATCTGGAACAGGGCGACACCATCCGCATCGAGGGCAATCATAGCAGCGTCATTCTGGACGGCGAACTGTTCGAGGCGTCCGAGGGCAAGCCGATCGTGCTGCGTTCGACCAAGCCAGTGCCGTTCCTGCGGCTGGCGGCTTAAGGCGCGGATTCGGGCATTTCGCGACGTCCCTTCTCCCTTGGGGGGAGAAGGATATGAAGCCTTGGCGGCTTGCCGCCTAGGCGCAGTTGGATGAGGGGGTTCGACGCCAATATGGCGCGCCACCGTGAGGTCAGCACACCCTCTCCCAGCTGCGACTAAGGCAGCAAGCTGCCAAGTCTCCGCAGCCCTCTCCCTCGAAGGGAGAGGGATAAGCCCCCTCACCCCCGCAATTCCACCCAGGTCGGCGCATGGTCGCTGGCCTTCTCTCGCCCGCGAAAATCCTTGTCCACCTGTGCATCGACCAACCGGTCGGCGGCGGCGGGGCTCAGCAGCAGATGGTCGATGCGGAAACCCGCGTCGCGGGGCCAGGCGTTCATCTGATAATCCCAATAGGTCCACACCCCGCCCGCAGGATGACGGCTGCGCAGCGCGTCGGTCCAGCCGTCGGCCAGCAGGCGGCGATAGGCAGCGCGGCTTTCGGGCTGCATCAGCGCGTCGTTGGCCATCGCCTTGACCGAATAGACATCATCGTCGCGCGGGATGACATTATAGTCGCCCGCCAGGATCGCGGGGACTTCCTCCGCCCAGATTTCCGCCGCGCGGACGCGCAGTCGTTTCATCCAGCGCAGCTTGTAATCGAATTTGGGGCCGGGCTGCGGATTGCCGTTGGGCAGATAGATGCTGGCGACGCGCACGCCCTTCACGTCCGCTTCCAGATAGCGGCTATGCTCATCTTCCGGCTCGCCATCCAGACCGCGCTTCACCTCTACCGGGGTTTCGCCGCGCGCGAGGATGGCGACGCCGTTAAACCCCTTCTGCCCGTGCCAGATGACGCCATAACCGGCGTCCTCGATATCCTTGGCCGGGAAGGTTTCGTCGGATGTCTTGATTTCCTGCAGGCAGGCAATGTCAGGCCGCGTTTCGTCCAGCCACTCCAGCAGGCGCGGCAGGCGCGCCTTGGTGCCGTTGATGTTGAAGGTGGCGATACGCATGGACGATTCTCCTCGTCCAAGTCCCTAATGGGAAGATCGGCTTTTGGCTATCAGACCGAGAAGCTGGTGCCGCAACCACAGCCTGCGGTCGCGTTGGGATTGGTCACCTTGAACGCCGCGCCGCCAAGGTCGGAGACGAAATCCACCGCCGATCCGCGCACCAGGTCGAGGCTGACGTCATCGACCACTAGGGTCACGCCATCGCGCTCGACCGACAGATCGTCGGCCTCAATGCTATCGGCCAGGCCGAAGCGATATTGGAAGCCCGAACAGCCCCCACCCTCGACCGCCAGCCGCAGGATCGCAGGCTTGCCCTGCTTGGCGGCGATCGCGGCGACACGGGCAGCGGCAGATGGGGTGAGATCAATATCGGTCATGGCACCCTAGATAGGGTCAAGCAAAAGCCCCGGCAACCCATGGGGTGCCGGGGCTTTTGCGAATGTCGATAAAAGCGCGATCAGTCGACGCTCTTTTCCTGCGCCTTGGTCGGGCCGCCCATGGCGATCGGCGGCTTGCTGTTCATCGCAACCAGATAATCGGGACCGGCAACGAAAGGCAGCGGGTTGATCGCGGCGCCGTCGACACGGACTTCATAATGGAGGTGGCTGCCGGTCGAGCGGCCGGTCGAGCCCATCAGGCCGATGATCTGGCCACGCTTGACGAAGCTGTTGGCAGGCACGAGCAGCTTGGACATATGCCCGTAGCGCGTTTCCATGCCGCTGCCATGCGAGATCTGGACGAGGTTGCCATAGCCGCTGGCCCAGCCTGCGCGGTTGACGATGCCGTCGGCGGTGGCGTGGATCGGGGTGCCGATGGGGCCGGGAATATCGATCCCCTTGTGCATCCGTGCGCCGCCATTGAACGGATCCGACCGGACGCCGAAATTAGAGGTCAGCGACAGCTTTTCGACCGGGCGGCCCGACGGGATATAGGCCGCGGTCTTGGCATTGCCGTCAAGGCGCTGGAGGCTGGAGAAGAGGTTGGAGAAACCGACATCCTGCGGCCCAAGGGCGCTGGTGTTGATTTCCGACGCATCGCCATAGGGATCGTCTGTTTCGGTCGCATGGGCCGGGACAGCGGCGCAGAGCGCGCCTGCAATGCCAAGCCCTGCAAAAATCTGTGTCGCCTTGACGGCAGAATGGAACAAACGCGCACCACGAGTATTGATCATATCAAGTTCAAACATGCCGACCCCGACTGTGTCACCGGAGGCTTATGCCCCTCGGCGCTTCCCGTGTTACTTTTTGGCGACCTGGATCGCCCCCGCAGTTACGCAGACTGCAAATCGCCGGTCATGTTGCAAGCGCGGCGTAGAATTCGCGCGTTAAACCGGCCTGTCGACGCGCTGAGTCGTTGAACGGAGGCTTAACCGAGCCACGAAAATGCCTTTTCACAAGCATTTGATAATGATTTGGGGCGGATAGGCCCAATCGGTTCGTCGCTGCGAGGAACCATGTCGTCCCGGCGGCGACATGGCGAATCTCATCCGCCATGATGCGGCGCAAAAATCTGGCGGACGCAAAATCCCCTGCCCCCTCGAACCGTTCGACCGTCGCAGGCGTAATGTCGAGCGCGCGGGCTTCCAGCACCATCGGCACGATCGCCAGCCGGGCAAGCACGTCATGCGCGGTTTCCTCCGCCGCCTGCCACAGCCCGTCATGGGCGGGCAGCGCGCCATAATGGCTGCCGCACTGGCGCAGCCGCCGGTCGAGCAGGGCGAAGTGCATCGCTTCTTCCGCCCCGACCTGCATCCATTCATCCGTGAAGGCGGTGGGGAACTGATCCCCGAAGCGGCCGATCAGGTCGAAGGCCAGGTCGATCGCGACAAATTCGATATGGGCGAGCGCGTGGAGCATGGCGATGCGGGATCGCTCCGACCCCATCTTGCCGCGCCGGGGCATTTGGCCGGGATGCAGCAATATCGGCGCGTCCGGGCGCGCGGGCTGGTCGGGCATTGGCACATCGAAACGATGCGCCAACCGGCCCAGCCGCCACGCCCGCGCCACCGCGCGCGCGGCCATCACCTTGGCATGGGGATCGGCGGTCAGCAGGACATGGCGGCACGCCGCGCCGACGCTATCGGGCAGGATCAAAGCGCCCTCGCCGCCTCCAGCACCTCGGCGGCATGGCCCTTGACCTTCACCTTGGGCCAGACCCGCGCGATGGTGCCGTCCGCGTCGATCAGGAAGCTTGCCCGCTCGATCCCCATATATTTGCGACCATAGAGCGACTTTTCGACCCATGTGCCGAACGCCTCGCAGGCGTCGCCCGGTTCGTCCGACGCCAAAGTGACGGTCAGGCCATATTTGTCGGCGAATTTCTTGAGCTTGGCGGGCTTGTCCTTCGACACGCCGACCACCGGCACGCCGATCGCGGCAAAGTCGCTGGCCAGTTCGGTAAAATCCTTCGCCTCATTGGTGCAGCCGGGCGTATCGGCCTTGGGGTAGAAATAGACGACCACCGGCTTGCCGCGATAGCGGGCCAGGGTGAAGTCCGCGCCATCACTATCCTTGAGCGCGACGTCGGGTGCGCTGTCGCCTTGTACCAGCATCATATGTCCTCCTGATAGGGCGCAGCGAGCGCGGCCCAGGCTTGGCCTATGCTTTGCCGCGCCTTGGCATAGCTTTCAAGCAGACTGTCCCAATGGTCAGCCCCGCAAGCCCGCGCGACCAGCGGACGGGTCGCTTCGGGCGGCTCTGTGGACGAAGGCGACACCAACCTGGACACAATCAGATAGCGTGTGATGAGGTCATGGGCGACGATGAGGTCAGCGGGCAGATGCCCCGCGGTGACCAGCATCGCCAGCGCCTTGCCAAGGTCGGGATCAAAGGCCGTGCCGTAACGGAATTGGGTGATGTGGATCAGAAATTCGAGGTCGACCAGACCGCCCGGCACCAGCTTGACGTCCAGCTCGCTTGCGGGCGGCTTGTGGGTGGCGATGTCGCCGCGCATCTTGACCGCCTCTTGCGACAGATCATTGATATTGCGGTCTTTTTCCAGTGTTTCAGCCAGAATAGCGGCCAGCGCCGTGCGCGCTTGCGGCGACCCGAATATCGGCCGCGCCCGCGTCAGCGCCAGATGCTCCCACGCCCAGGCCTCCTCGCGCTGATATTTGGCGAAACTGTCGAAGCTGACCGCCAGCAAGCCCTGCGCCCCGGACGGGCGGAGCCGCGTATCGACCTCATAGAGCGGGCCGGACGCGGTATGGACCGACAGGGCGTTGACGATACGCTGCGCCAGCCGGTTGAAATATTGGGTCGCGCCCAGCGGTCTGGGACCATCGGATTCGGCGCGGAAATCGCCGGTGAACAGGAAGATGACGTCCAGATCCGACGCATGGGTCAGCACCCCGCCGCCCAGCCGCCCCAAAGCGAGGATGACGATCTCGCCGCCCGGCACCTTGCCATGGGCCGCCTCGAACTCGGCCACGGTCCCACCCGCCAGCGCCTCGATCGCCGCCTCCGCCACCCGGCCATAGCCGCGCCCGGCCTCCAGCGGATCGCCGCCCCGGATGATCTGCGCGCCCAGCGCAAAGCGACGATCGCCCACCCGCTGGCGCACCCGGTCGAGCAAGGCCTGATAATCCTCGCCCGGCTCCAGCGCCGCCAATTGCGTTACCAGCACATCGACAGGCGGCGGCGGATCGAAGGCGGTAGCGTCGATCAGCCCGTCGATCAGCTCCGCCCGCCGCGCCAGCGCATCGGCCAGCGTCGGCGCATGACTCAATATCTCCGCCAGCAGCGCGACCAGCGCCGGGCGCGCGGCCAGCAGCTTGAAGAAGTTGATCGCGCTGGGCAGCCGCCCGATCATGTCGTCCAGCCGATTGAGCGCGCGCGACGGATCGGGCGCGGTCGCCAGCGCGCGCATCAGGCCGGGCAGCAGGCTTTCCAGCGCCTCGCGCGAAGGACCGCTGCGCAGCGCGCGCACCTTTCCGCCACGCCAGTGGGCGATCCGCGCCAGCGCGGTTTGCGGATCGGCAAAGCCCATCTCGGCCAGTTGCGCCGCCAGCAACGCCTCATCCTGCGACAGCGAGGCATCGTCCTGTTCCGGGCTGAGCCGGTCATAATTGCGCCCGACCCATTCGACCTGGGGCCGCAGCAGGTCGAGCAGCGCGTCGCCATCGGCCAAACCGTGCAGCCGCGCGACATTGTCCATGGCGACGGCTGATTTGGGCAGCTCATGGGTCTGCAAATCCTCGACCATCTGGAGCCGATGTTCGATGGTGCGGAACAGGATGTAAGCCTCGTCCAGCCACGCCGCGGTATCAGGCTCGATCACGCCTGCCTGCGCCAGCGCGGCCAGCGCCTGCCGCGTATTGCCCGATCGCAGCGCCGGATCGCGCCCGCCATGGATCAGCTGATGCACCTGCGCGAAAAATTCGACCTCGCGAATGCCGCCGCGCCCGCGCTTCAGGTCATAGCCCGGCCCGAACGCCTGCCCCTGCGCATAATGGTCGCGAATCCGGCGGCTGATATCGACGATCGCGTCGATCGCGCTGAAATCCAGATGCCGCCGCCAGACGAAGGGGCGAATCTGGCGCAGGAAATAGTCGCCCAGCGGCAAGTCGCCCGCCGCCGCGCGCGATCGGATGAAGGCGGCCTGCTCCCAGCCCAGCGCGGTCGATTCATAATAGCCGATCGCCGCCTCCACCGGCAGCGCGATCGGCGTGGCTTCGGGCGAAGGGCGCAGGCGCAGGTCGACGCGGAACACATAGCCGTCAGCATCACGGGCCGTCAGCAATTCGCTCATCCGCCGCCCGATTCGGACCGCTGCATCGGCAGGATCTTCGCGTGGCCCATGCGGCAGGGTGGTCGGGTCATAGAGCAGGATCGGGTCGATATCCGACGAATAATTGAGTTCGCGGCTGCCATGTTTGCCCAGCGCCAGCACGACAAAGCCCTTATGCTCGGCATCGGGATAGCGTTCGGCCATGGCGGCGGCCAGCGCCTCCTCCACGGCGGTATCGGCGAAATCCGACAGGGTGCGCGTCACCCGGTCCAGCCCCCAGGCCCCCGACAGGTCAGCCGCCGCCGTTACCAGCGCGATCCCCGTGCGCCGCCGCCGCAACGACCGGGCGACGCCATCCTCCGGTCCGCCCAGCCCCTGCGCCACGGCGAGCGCCGCGTCCATGTCACCGGTGGCCAGCGCATCCGCAACCTGCGGATAGCGATCCAGCGCGCGCGTCAGGAAGGGCGAATGGCCGCGTATCCGTGCCTGCGTTTCGGGCCAGTCCGTCACCTTCGTCTCTCCCCTTGCGGCGGGCTTGCTTTGGGGCGCTATCGCTTGGGCTTGCGACGAACGCCAGAAACTTTTGTGCGCGCCGTCCGTTCTTACTGACATGGAAATGCAGCGCAAATCTTCCGGCCGATCGGCACCGGGTCGCAAGAGCGGCGACGGGCGGATCGTGACCGTCGCGCTTCCCCTGCCCTATGAGGGCTTGGGTAACGCCCTGCGCTCCACTTATGCGCCACCGCGTGACGCTCTGCCCGACGACATGACCGCGCTGCTGGCGCGGCTGGATAAATTCGGCCAAGTATAGGGCCGATCAGCGCAGCTTTTTGTTTACCCATTTTGACTATTGTTGGCAAAGCCGTCGGCCAGCAAGAAGTCAAAGCCATGATGTACCGCAATTTCGCCATTGCCACCGTGATCGTCGCGCCGCTAATCGTGCTGGCGGTGCAGAGCATTATGCCCAAGCCGCCAGAACCCGCGCCTGTGCAGGGCATCGCTGACGCCCCGCCGCCGGTCCCCGTTCCTGTGGCACCTCCCGTCGCCCCGCCATCGACAGACGCAAGCGCGCCGGGTTTCGGTCAACCCGTGGCGCAAGCGGGCCAGCCGATGCTGGCCCCCGGCGCTGGCCTGCCTCAAACGACCGTCGCGCCTATGGTCGAAACCGATCAGATGATTACCCCGGACGCAGCGCCGCCCGGATCACCCAACGCGGAATAAGCGTCAGACCGATCCCTTGAACGTATCGCACTGGGCGGGATCGCCGGTCGACAGCCCCTTGCGCAGCCAGGCCATACGCTGGGCGCTGCTGCCATGGGTGAAGCTTTCAGGCACAGGCCGACGCCCCGCCGCCTTTTGCAGCGTATCGTCGCCAATCGCCTCGGCCGCCCGCATTCCTTCTTCCAGGTCGCCCGCCTCCATTAAATTGGTGTCGCGCGCCGCCCAGACCCCGGCATAGCAGTCGGCCTGCAATTCCATCTGCACCTGGAGCGCATTGCCTTCGGCTTCCGACGCGCTCTGCTGCGCCTTGCGAATCCGGTCCGCTTGTCCTGTGATCGTCTGGATATGATGGCCCACCTCATGGGCGATGATATAGCCGATCGGGAAATCGCCCGGCGCGTTGAAGCGGCTCTCCATTTCGTTGAAGAAATCGGTGTCGATATAGATGCGCTGGTCGGCCGGGCAGTAAAATGGCCCCATCGCCGCCTGCGCCGCGCCGCAGCCCGACTGGCCGTTCTGGCTGTAGAATACCAGCGTTGGCGGCGGATATTGCTCGCCCGACGCCTTGAATATCTCGTCCCAGCGGCGCTCGGTCGATCCCAGCACTTTGAGCGACGTTCGCTGAATGTCGGTCAGTTCGGTCGTCGCAGGGCGCTGCGTCTGGACCGGCTGGCCGCCGCCACCCCCGCCGCCGATCAGGCTGAGCGGATTGATGCCCATCACCACCATGATGATCAGCGCCACGGCAATGCCGCCGCAGCCAAATTTGCTGCCGATCAGCGGCAGCAGCATACCGATGCCGCCGCCCAGGCCGCCACCGCCGCCGCCCCGGCCGTCCTGCACCTCGAAATGGCTGCTTTCCTGTTCGTCGTCGAGACGCATGACGCCCTCCCTGTTTAGGCCTCTGCCTACCCGATTCACGGAATGCTGCAAACCGCCGGGATGGCCAGAGGGTTGCGCACAAAGCAAATTTTATCTGGCGACATAAAGTTGGATTGCCGTCGGCAAAGACTATATTGCGCTGCATCATGGATAATCAGCCCAAGCCCCTCCGCCGCGCCCGCACGCCTTTGCCCCTGCCCCGCGAAGTCGCGCTGCTGCTTCAGGGGGGCGGTGCGCTCGGTTCCTTCCAGTCGGGCGTCTATGAGCGGCTGGACGAACTGGGGGTCGATGTCAGCTGGGTTGCGGGCATTTCGATCGGCGCAGTCAATGCCGCGATCATCGCGGGCAACCCGCCGCACCGGCGGATCAGCCGCCTCAAGAAATTCTGGTACACCGTGTCCGGCGGGATGCCCAATATTCTGCTGCCCGACATCGACCATATACGCGAGATTGCGCATCTGGCCGCCGCCGGCACGGTCGCGACCTTCGGCGTGCCGGGCATGTTCCGCCCGCGCCTGTGGCCCGCGACGATGATGCCAGAAGGATCATCCGGCGCGATCAGCTTTTACGACAGCGCGCCGCTGAAGGACACGCTGGACGCCTGTATCGACTGGGATCTGCTGAACGACGGGCCAGTGCGGCTGTCGGTCGGCGCGGTCGATGTGGAGACCGGCAATTTCGCCTATTGGGACACGCGCGGCCCCGGCGGCAACACCCGGATCGACGCGCGCCACATCATGGCGTCAGGCGCGCTGCCGCCCGGCCTTCCGCCGGTCGAGATTGACGGGCGCTGGTATTGGGATGGCGGCATCGTGTCCAACACCCCGCTGGCCCATGTGCTGGACCATCAGACCGAAGATATGCTGGTGTTTCAGGTCGACCTGTTCCCCGCCGAAGGGCCGATGCCGCGCCAGATGACCGACGTCTATTCGCGCGCCAAGGATATCCAGTTTTCCAGCCGCACCCGGCAGGTGACCGACCAATATCTGCGCCTGCGCCGCGAGCATGGCGCGATCAAGGCCTTGCTCGAAAAACTGCCACCCGAACTGCGCAACGAGCCGGAAGCGCAGACATTGCGGGACATTATGGATGGCGGATCGGTCAATATCGTTCACCTCATCTACCGCAGCCGCAACTGGGAAAGCGGCGCGAAAGACTTTGAATTTTCCCGCGCCACGATGCTGGACCATTGGAGCCAGGGCCGCGACGCAGTGGAGGAAGTGATGCACAAGGGCGACCTGATCGCCCGCAACATTTTGAACGGCAAGAGCGCGACCTTCGACCTCGACGCGCCCGATCATCTCAAGGAGAAAAAGGCATGAGCAAGGCTTTTACGGGCAAGACCGCCCTGATCACCGGTTCGACCTCCGGCATTGGCCTGGCCTATGCCAAGGCGCTGGCGGGCGAAGGCGCGAATGTCGTCATCAACGGCTTTGGCGACAAGGATGCGATCGAGCAGGAGCGGCTGGGGCTGGAGGCGCTGAGCGGCGCGAAGGCGCTCTATAGCGGCCATGACCTGACCAAGCAGGACCAGATCGAGGCGATGATGGCGGAGGCGGCGACGGCCTTTGGCGGGGTCGATATATTGATCAACAATGCCGGGATGCAGCATGTCGCGCCGGTCGAGGATTTTCCGGTCGACAAGTGGAACCTGATCATCGCGCTGAACCTCACCAGCGCATTCCACACGACGCGGCTGGCGGTCCCCTATATGAAGGGCAAGAAATGGGGCCGGATCATCCAGACAGCCAGCGCCCATTCGCTGACCGCCTCCCCGTTCAAGAGCGCCTATGTGACCGCCAAGCATGGCCTGGCCGGTTTCACCAAGACCGTGGCGCTGGAAGTCGCGACCTTCGGCATCACCGCCAACTGCATTTCGCCCGGCTATGTCTGGACCCCGCTGGTGGAAAACCAGATCCCCGACACGATGAAGGCACGCGGCATGACCCGCGAGCAGGTGATGAACGACGTGCTACTGGCGGGCCAGCCGACCAAGCAGTTCGTGACGGTCGAACAGGTCGCGGCGATGGCGATGTTCCTGTGCAGCGACGCCGCCGCCAACATCACCGGCGCGAATATGAGCATCGATGGAGGATGGACGGCGCAGTGACGCGCCGCCCTGACTGATTTTTGGCGCGCGATGGCTTTACCTTGATCCGTTCGTCCCCCGCCTTCGCGGGGGCAGGCTCTGAGTAGCCGCTGACCCCGGACTTGATCCGGGGGGCGTATCGAAGGATGCGTATGGACGCGATGCTTCGATACTTGAACAGGTGAACCATCCCCCGGATGGTTCAGGATCGTCCGGGGGACGATCCGACCTGTTCAACTTCGACTTCGCTCAGTCCCTACTCAGCACGAACGGATGTTATGCAAGCTAAAGTCGTCGCGCTCTAAGTCGCCTTCGGCTCCAGCAAGCGCAGGACCGATTGCAGGCCGTCCTCGCTGGCGGTGGCCAGCGGCAGGGGGCGATCGGGCAGGCCGTCATGCTGGCTGTTGAGGAACAGGATCGCAGCAGGCGCGCCCAGCTTCTCGATCGCGATGCGGGTGACGCGGCCCTGCCGTTCGGCTTCGGCCGGGGACAGGCGCACCGCATTATGCGGGATGAAGCGTCGGCCCGGCGCGGTACGGTTGGAGGCTGGGGCGGGCTGAACGGGGGTGTCGGTCGTCATCTTGTCAGCTTTTCAGCGTCACGATGCCGACCGGGCCGGGCTTGGTCGACGGGTTGGACGCATTGGCCTTGGGCGGCTTTTCCGCCTTGGGCTTGCGGGTTTCGCGGCTCGATTTTTTCTGACTTTTGGCCATGATCTGGGTCTTTCAGTTTGCGGACGTGGACGGCTGTTGCGCAGCGTTCAACGCGGCTTCGGCATCATCCTCGGCACGGAATTCGGCGGCGATCGCTTCGTCCTCCGTTTCCACCGTGCGGGTCGCGCGGCGGCGTTCGGCGCTGGCGGCCAGCTTGGCTTCGCGGCCCCAGGCATTGGCGGCGGCAACCGCGACGCGGCGGGCGTTGGGCAGGGTTTCGGACAATGAACGGGCGTGATGGATCGACTGCTGGGCAAGGCAGAAGGCGGATGTCTGGGCCATGGAGCAGGCTCCTTTGCACGAGGAAATCGAGATATCGGGGCGACAGGGGGCGCTTCGTCGGACGCGCGCGGGTCAGTCATGTCGCAAGGGGGGCGGACGATCATGAGGCCGCGCAGTGCGGCGGATCGTTCCTTTCACTTGTGAAATAGGTTGGATCGCATGACTTTACAAGGGCCGGTGCTTTTTCATCGCCCGCCACGCTACCCCCCTTTTACAGACGTAGAATCCCCTTATGCTGCGGGCAACCAAGGGAGACTTCATCATGCGCCATGCGCTCACGGCCATATTGGCCGCCGCCAGCCTGTCGTCCATCGCTACCGCCCAGACCGAACCGACGGCTCCAGCCCCCGCACCGACTGCGCCGCCGCAAAGCGCGATCGGCGCGACGATCGCGAAGGATATGGACGGGCTGATGACGCTCTACCGCGATCTTCATGCCAATCCCGAACTGTCGGAGCAGGAGGTGAACACCGCCGCCAAGCTGGCCAAGCGCCTGAAGGCCATGAAGTTTGACGTGACCGAGAAGGTCGGCGGCACCGGCGTCGTGGCGGTGATGAAGAACGGGTCCGGCCCGGTGCTGCTGATCCGCGCCGATATGGACGGCTTGCCCGTGGTGGAGCAGACCGGCCTGCCCTTCGCATCGAAGGTGCGGACCAAGACCCCCGAAGGCGTGGAGACCGGCGTGATGCACGCCTGCGGCCATGACACGCATATGACCGCCTTCATCGAAACCGCGAAGCTGCTGGCGGCGGCCAAGGACGATTGGAAAGGCACGCTGGTGATGATCCTCCAGCCCGCCGAAGAGGTCGGACGCGGCGCGCGGCTGATGCTGGAGGATGGGCTTTATACCCGTTTCCCCAAGCCGACCCACGCCATCGCTTTTCATGACGCGGCCAATCTGGAGGCGGGCAAGATCGGCTATACGCCGGGCTATGCGCTGGCCAATGTCGATAGCGTCGACATTTTGGTGCGGGGCGTCGGCGGCCATGGCGCCTATCCGCAGACGACCAAGGATCCGATCGTGCTGGGATCGCGGATCGTGGGGGCGCTCCAGACCTTGGTGAGCCGCGAGCAGGAACCTTCCGACCCGGCGGTCGTGACGGTGGGCAGTTTTCAGGGCGGGGCCAAGCATAATATCATCCCCGACGAGGCGAAATTGCTGCTGACGATCCGCAGCTATTCGGACGAGACGCGGGCCAAGCTGATCGAGGGGATCAAGCGGATTTCGCGCGGCGAGGCGATTGCGGCAGGGGTGCCGGACGACCGGATGCCCGTGGTGACGGTGAAGGACGAATTTACGCCCTCCACCTATAATCCACCCGAATTTGCCGAACAGATGGCCGGCGTGCTGAAAGCCCATTTCCCGCAAGACCAGGTGGTCAAGACCCCGGCAGTGATGGGCGGCGAGGATTTCGGCCGCTTCTATCGCGCGGACAAGAGCATCAACAGCTTCATCTTCTGGGTCGGCGGCGTGCCTGCCGACAAGATGGCGGCGGCGCAGGCCGGACAGGCAACCCTCCCCTCCCTCCACAGCCCCTTCTGGGCGCCGCAAGCCGACAAGGTAATCGGGTCGGCCAGCGAGGCGATGACCGTGCTGGCGCTGGATATATTGAAGAAGGGGTAGGAGGGTCGATTTACTCAGTGACTCCACGTCCTCCCCTGCAAGGGGATCGTTGCGAAATTCGGTTCGCCTTACAAATCTTTGTCATTCCCGCGAAGGCGGGAATCCATCTCCTACCTTATCGTCTTGATCTTAGGTCAGGAGATGGATCCCCGCCTGCGCGGAGATGACGTGAAATTCTATGGATGGTGATTTTCGCAATGATCCCCTTGCAGGGGAGGAATGCCAAAAATGCGCGACCAATGATCCGATGCAATATTGGCCAACAGGATCAGTCCATCGCCGAACGCAGCCCCAGATGCTTGACGAACGGATCGAAATCGCGGTCGCTGTAGAGCAGTGCATGGTCGTCATCGAGGCAGCGGGTGGCGATCAGCGTGTCGATCGTCTTGCGGACGGTGACGCCCAGCGCGCGAAGGTGGCGGAAATGGCGGGCGGCTTCGATCGCCACGTCCGTCCCGCCGATGGGGATGACATCCATGGTCAGCAACAGCCGCCGGACGCGATCAAATTCGCGGGCGGCGGGGATGCCCTGCAATATCTCGGTCAGGATGAGGTCGCCGACCAGTAAAGGCTCCCGCCCCAGCAGCCCATCGAGCCGGTCGGCCTGCGCTGTCGGGATGCCGCGGAAATAGTCGATCCAGACGCTGCTATCGACCAGGATCATGGATCGCGGCGCATGGCGTCGAGATCACCGTCCCACGACACGGCACCACGAAGCGACCGCAATTCGGCCTGCTCGGTCAGGCGCACAAGGGTACGAAGCCCTTGTTCTACCGCCTCTTTCTTGGTCTTGATCCCGGTCGCCTGCATCGCACGGGCCATCAGATCATCGTCAATCACGATATTGGTGCGCATCATGTGTATCCATTTATGGATTTATACACATATGACGTCGGTCGCCTGCTGACAAGGGTGAGGTGCGCCTATTGCGGCCGATGCCCCTTGCGCCATTTGGTCCACAGGTGCCGGGCCAGCATCAGCGGCGGCATCCGCAACCAATGAGAGCGTAGGAAGAAGGCGAACACCAACGCCTTGCGGGTCTCGCGGCCCCAGCCGTCGCGGGCCAGCAGCCGGGCGCCGATCAGGCGGTCCCATAAAGTCAGGCGCGCGCCGGGACCGTAGAGCGCGGCAGCGAGGCGTTGTGCCTGCCGAACATGGGGACCCAAGCCATGCCGGGCGGCGCGGGTCGCCACTATGTCCGGGTCAGTGTCGGCCAGCAGATGATAGATGTCCCACAGGTTGCGCAGGCCACCCTGCAAATCGCCATCGGCCAGCATATGGGCGACGGCATGGACGACGCGATCTTCGGGGGACAGGACGTAAAGGCCATCGGCCAGCGGCACAGCGTCGGCGATCATCGCGGCGGCGTCCGGGGTCTGGCGCGCGGTCAGCGGCAATATCGTGTGATGCACGTCGATCATCCGGTCGCGCGTGGCGTGGATCATCGGCGGCAGTTCGTGCATCCACTGGCGATAATAGGCATCGTCATAGGGATCATCCTTCACCCATTCCCAGCCTGCCGCGATCAGCGCCTGTTCGACCACCGCCATCGCCTCCACCGGGACGAGGATATCGAGATCGCCGATGAAGCGGCCCTGCCCGGCCTTCAGCCCGGCAGCGGCATAGGCGGTGCCTTTGAGCAGCACGACACGGACGCCCAAAGCCCCAAGCGCCTGCGCCGCGCGATCGGCTTCCCACAAGGCTTGCCGCGCCTCGCGGGCAGCGTCGGCCCGCGCGTCGGACAGGATCGGCGTGACCGCTGGTGGCACCATGACCCCATCAAGCCGAAAGGCCAGCGTCCCGATCAGCCGTTCGGCGCGCGCGGCGGCGATCAGGCTGTTCCAGCCGGATGCGTCCAGCGCCGCGACGGACGCAGGATCGCGCAGCGTCCGCACCAGCAGCGCGGCGCTCATGTCCGCTCCTCCCACAGCCGTTCGACCATGGCGATCGCCTCCTCGCCGGTCGGGAAGTCGATGGCGCGGGCGGGAACATCGCGGACGAAACGGGTCAGCGCCGTGAACGCCGGTTCGCCCAGTGCGACATAATTGGTCGAGGCTTGCGTCAGGCGCATGAAGATTTCCGCCTGACCGACGGCGCGCATATCGGCGGCATGGCCGAAGCGGGGGAAGAGCAGCAGTGCGGGCATCGCCCCCTGCCCCATGCGCGCGACCGCATCATGGCGGGGGACCATATGGCGAATATCGCCCTTGGCGGTGGCGGCGAGCAGCGGTCCCATGCGCGCCTCCCCGACTTCGCCCACCACCACGTCGATCGCGCGATTCTTGAGGCTGACGAGGCGGGGAAAGGGCAGGATCGCGCCGCTATCAAGGTCCAGCAAGGCAAATTCGTCGCCCATGAAGCGCCAGCCGCGTTCGCCAAGCAAGGCGGCCAAGGTCGATTTGCCGGAGCCGGACTCGCCGGTCATCACCAGCACGCGGCCATCCTTCTCCACGCTGGAGGCATGGAGCAGCAAATGCCGCCGCCAGCCCAGCGCCATTTGCAGGTTCATGCCCATTTCCGCCGCCAGCAGGCCATGGGCCAGGCTCATCGGCGCAGCATCGGCCAGGCCATGGTCGCCGGTGATGAAGATCGAGGGGCGAATGAAGCGGCGCACAAGGCTGGTCGGCTGGAGCCGGACGGTGAAGTCGGCAATCGCGTCGGTCGGTTGCGGATAGGCGGCGTAGAGGCTGGCCAACTGCGCGATCGGCGCGGGCCAGGCAGAGCCGATGCGAAATGTCGCCGGGCCGATGCGCAGGGTCAGTTGGTGCCTCATGCCGGGCGCACCAGACCGAGCGCCACCAGCGCGTCGAGATGGGCGGCGATTTCGCGCATGGCGTCGTCCGCCGGGCCAAGGTCGAAGCTATGCGCCAGCCGGTCGTGAATCTGCGCGACGCTGGCGGGGTTGCCGTCGGCCAGTTCATCGAGAATTTCGGGGACCGGGCTGATCACCATATGGGTCTGGCCCGACCGGGGATGATAGAGCAGCACGATATCGTCGAGCGCGCAGGCGGTCACCGCGTCCGCCCCGTCCCGCCGATAGAGTTTCGTTGCTGTCACTCTCTGCCATCCCACTCAAATCACATGCGACCTGCTATGCGCTTCAACCGGTCGTCCTCTACAAGGGGATCATTGCGAAAATCACCATCCATAGAATTTCACGTCATCCCCGCGCAGGCGGGGACCCATCTCCGGACCTAAAATCAAGATGATAAGGTGGGAGATGGATTCCCGCCTTCGCGGGAATGACGAAGATTTGTTAGGCTATCCGAGTTTCGCAACGATCCCTTTGGCAAGGGGAGGACGACTCAACGCGGCATCTGGAGCGAGGCGTAGCAGGTGAAGCCGCTGGTGCCTGACTGAAGGCGGCGGATATAGTTGAGATAGGCCTGGTTCTGCTGATAGCTGGTGCCGGGCAGCGGTCGTCCCCGTAATGCTTGCTTGACCTGTTCGCCGGTGAAAGGGCGGCCAGTGCCAGGGAAGGCACCGGGCGTCCCGGCGGGAACCAGCTGGCCATTGGGGGCGATCAGATTGCCCGCCCGGCTGGCGTCCGGCACGGGTATCGTGCAGTTGAGGACCGAGGCAGCGGTGTTCGCCAGCGCCGGGCGGATCGACACGATCGCGGAGGCAGCCGCTGCACCGCCCATCAGCAGTTGGCGACGCGACGGCACGGCCAGATCGGGCGTATCGGCCTGCACAGCCGCTTCGGGCTGCTGGTCATCATCCTGTCCGGTCATCGGCTCGCTCATCTGATCCTGATCCGCTATCGGGCTTGCCAAAGCGTCATGATTGCACGCTATTGGGCCTGACATCGCAGCAAATACGCGACAAATCCAGTGCGGTAACCATGAATCGACTCAGTCTTTCCCAGATCATCGCGTCCTTCGCCGTCCTCTTGCTCAGCACGGGCGCTGCCTTGATGATGGGCGCATCCCCCTTTGCCATCGCGCTGCCGGTGTTGGCCGGGGTGATCGTCCTGGCCATCACCGCCGACGCGGGGACGCCACCGCCCGACGTGCCGGACGTGGCGATGGATGAGCCGGACCTGATCGACCATCCCGATTTCGCCAGCCTGCTGGAGGGAATTTCCGATCCGCTGATGCTGGTGGAGCGCGGGCGGATCGCGCGAGCGAACCGGGCGGCGCAGCGCCTGCTGGGCGCGCATATCGAGGGGGACGATGCGCGGATCGCCATCCGCCACCCGGCGGCTGCCGAACGGCTGGCGAGCCTGGCCCCGCTGGCCGAACCGTTCATGATCGAGCTGGTGGGGCTGGGAACGCGCGAGCAGCGCTGGCAGATGCGGGTGGCGCCGGTCGGTGCAGTGGCCGACATGCGCCGCCTCGTCCATCTGGTCGACCATAGCGGCACCCATGCCGCCGAGCGGATGCGGGTCGATTTCGTCGCCAATGCCAGCCACGAATTGCGCACGCCGCTGGCCGGGATATTGGGCTTTATCGAAACGCTGGCCGACCCCGAACTGGGCAAGGATGACGAGACGCGGCAGCGCTTCCTGAAAATCATGGATGGCGAGGCGCGGCGGATGCAGCGGCTGGTCGATGATCTCATCTCCCTCTCCCGAATAGAGGCGGAGAAATATCGCGCGCCGGACGCATCAGTCGATCTGGGCGAACTGGTCGCCGAAGCGGTCAATGTGTTCCGCTCCAGCCATGGCGAACGGGGCCGCGAAGTGGAGATGGAGGTCGCTCCGGGGCGGCAGGCGGTGCAGGGCGACCGGGCGCAGCTGTCGCAGCTGCTGCACAATCTGATCGGCAATTCGGTGAAATATGGCCGCCCCGGTACGCCGATCCGGGTGACGCTGTCGGAGGGAGGCAGCCGCATGTGCCGCCTGTCTGTGGCCGACGAAGGCGAAGGGATTGGCCCGGATCATCTGCCCCGCCTGACCGAACGATTCTATCGCGTCGATTCGGGGCGCAGCCGGGCGATGGGCGGCACCGGGCTGGGCCTCGCGATCGTCAAACATATTGTCGAGCGGCATCGCGGAAGGCTGGACGTGGCGAGCGTGCTGGGTAAGGGGACGACCGTTACCGTCTTGCTGCCGCTGATGCATGAGGCGGATGGCGGGCAGGTTTGACCAAAATGGCGGTCCTGTCATCATCGCCTTTTGCCATGTCATCAAACTGCAACCTGAATGTCACAATGCCGCGATGGAGCGGCCCTATAGCGCCGGTCAAAGGGGGCGGCGAACAGCGAATCGCGGCCTTGCATGATGGAGGTTCCCGTGAATAGATTCACCTTGTTCGCCGCAACGGCATTGAGCGTCGTTTCCCTGTCCGCCTGTGGCGACCAGAGCAGCGGCGGTGGCGCAGGCCAAACCCGCGACCAGATCCGCGCGGTCGGTTCGTCCACCGTCTATCCCTTCGCCACGGCGGTTGCCGAACTGTTCGTGCAGGGCAATCCCGGCATGAAATCGCCGATCATCGAATCGACCGGCACGGGCGGCGGCATGAAGCTGTTTTGTGCGGGCGTGGGTGCGCAGCATCCCGACATCGCCAACGCATCGCGCCGGATGAAGAAGTCCGAATTTGATATGTGCGCGGCCAATGGCGTCAAGGACATCATCGAAGTGCAGGTCGGTGTCGACGGCTTGGCCTTTGCCGAAGCCAAGAACGGCCCCGGCTACAAGCTGACCCCCAAGATCGTCTATGAGGCGCTGGCCGCCAACCCCTACGGCAAGGGTCCGAACAAGGCGGAGACGTGGAAGGATGTCGACCCCACCCTGCCCGCCATCGCGATTTCGGTGTTCGGCCCGCCGTCCACCAGCGGCACGCGCGATTCGCTGGCCGAACTGATCCTGGAAAAGGGCTGCCAGTCCGATCCGGCGATGAAGGAATTGAAGGACAAGAACGAGGACGAGTATAAAGCGACCTGCACCCGCGTCCGCGAGGACGGGAAATATGTCGATTCGGGCGAGAATGACAATCTGATCGTGCAGAAGCTGGGCGCGAACCCCAATGCGGTCGGCGTGTTCGGCTACAGCTTCCTGGAAGAGAATAAGGATACGCTCAAGGACGTGCCGATCAACGGTGTCGAGGCGACCTATGAGACCGTGTCGACCGGCCAATATCCCGGCGCGCGTCCGCTCTACATCTATGTGAAGAAGGCGCATATCACCGCCATTCCGGGCTTGCAGGGCTTCCTCAACGCCTTTGCCGCCAACTGGTCGCCTGACGGCGCGCTGACCAAGCGCGGCATGGTCGCTGCGCCCGAAGATGTGCGCAAGGCCAGTGCCGAAACGGTCAAGGCGCTGACCGTGCTTGACGGCTCCAAGCTGAAGTAAGGGCCATAATGACCGGTCCCGCACTTTTCCTGCTGCTCGCTGGCCTGGGCGCTATCGCCTGGGTCAGCGCCCGCGCGCGCGCTCTGCGTTTGCAGATCATGGCGCGGGCGACCGGGCGGCGTGA
This sequence comes from Sphingobium sp. FG58, assembly GCF_057809055.1. NCBI lineage: Bacteria > Pseudomonadati > Pseudomonadota > Alphaproteobacteria > Sphingomonadales > Sphingobiaceae > Sphingobium > Sphingobium sp. FG58. The sequence continues at coordinate 160,416 of NZ_JBMDJF010000001.1, forward strand.
TGCCGTTCACTCGCTGCCGGGCTATCATGGCTGGTATGTGGCGCTGTGGACGATCGCGCCGGCTGTGTTGTTCCTGGCCGTCTGGTCCAACATCATGCCCGGTCTGGTGACGCAGGCGGTGCTGGCCGATCCGGCGGCGCAGAGTCTGCCGATGGACGATTTCTCGCGCTCCGCCATATTGGGCGAGGCGCGGTCGATCGCGACGGGCGCGCAGGCCGGGGCGTTCAACCCGCTGGCGCAGGGACTGGTCGAGCCGTATCGCGTCGCGATCAACAAATATGGCGTCGCAGGCGCGGTGCTGGCGATCGTGCTGGCCTTTGCCGGGGGCGCTTATGCCTTCACCCGCGTCCGCCCCGATTTCCGGGCGCGCACACGGGTCGAGCGGTTGGTGATGGCGACACTGCTGATCGCGTCGCTGCTGGCGATCGTGACCACGGTGGGGATCGTCGCCTCCCTGCTGTGGGAAAGTTTCCGCTTCTTCTCCATGGTCAATCCGCTCGACTTTCTGTTCGGGACCAAATGGTCGCCGCAGTCAGCCGCGATGGGCTATGGCAATGAAGATGCGTTCGGCGCGGTGCCGCTCTTCTGGGGCACCATCTTCATCGGCGCGATCATCGCCATGGTCGTCGCGATCCCGCTGGGCCTGATGAGCGCCATCTACCTCACCCAATATGCAAAGCCCGTCGTGCGTAAATGGATGAAGCCGACGCTGGAGATGCTCGCCGGTGTGCCGACGGTCGTCTATGGCTATTTCGCGGCGCTCACCATCGCCCCGGCGCTGCGCGACTTTGCGGTGATGATCGGCATCCATGGCGCTTCGTCGGAGAGCGCGCTGGCGGCGGGTCTGGTGATGGGGGTGATGATCATTCCCTTCGTCTCCTCCATGGCCGACGACAGCATCGCCGCCGTGCCGCAATCGATGCGCGACGGCAGCCTGGCGATGGGCGCGACCACCAGCGAAACGATCCGCAAGGTCTTGATCCCCGCCGCCCTGCCCGGCGTGGTCGGCGGCGTATTGCTGGCGGTCAGCCGCGCCATCGGCGAGACGATGATCGTGGTGATGGCCGCTGGTCTGGCCGCGAACCTGACGCTCAACCCCTTTGCCAGCGTGACCACGGTGACGACCCAGATCGTCCAGCTGCTGACCGGCGACCAGGAATTTGACAGCGCCAAGACGCTGGCGGCCTTTGCGCTCGGACTGGTGCTGTTCGTCGTCACGTTGCTGCTCAACATCGTGGCCCTGCGGGTCGTGAAGAAATATCGCGAGGCTTACGAATGACACCCACTCGCAACCCCACCGACTGGAAGTCGGACGAAATGCGCAAGCGGATTGCGCGGCGCTATGCGGCCGAGCGGCGGTTCAAATTCGCCGGGCTGTTTGCCGTGGCGCTGTCTGCCGCCTTCCTTGCCTTCCTGCTGTTCACGATGATGGGCAACGGGCTGCGCGGTTTCACCCGGACAGAGATTGCGCTCCAGATCGATTTCCCCGCGTCGCCGCTGCTGCTCGATCCGGCCAATATCACCGACGCGGCGCTGGCCAATGCCAACCTGCCGATGGTGACGGGACAAGTCGCCAAGGAAGCACTGGGCGCGGATGCCGACGCCTTGCTGTCATCGACCGCCTGGATCAGCATCCGTGACGCCATCAAGGCCGACCCCGCAATATTGGGGCGGACAGTGACGATCCGCGTCCCGGCCAGCACCACCATTGACCTCGCCGCCAAGCATGAAGGCGCGCCGGAAGCGGAAGCCGCGGTCGAACGGCTGCGCAAGGCAGGCCTGCTGACCACCGGTTTCAACTGGAGCTTCCTGACGGCAAGCGACGGCACCGATCCGACCCAGGTGGGTATCTGGGGCGCGTTCAAGGGATCGTTGTTGACGATGCTGGTGACGCTGGCGCTCAGCTTCCCGGTCGGTGTGGCGACCGCCCTCTATCTGGAGGAATATGCGCCCAAGGCGTGGTGGACCGACATTATCGAAGTATCGATCAACAATCTGGCGGCTGTCCCCTCGATCATCTTCGGCCTGCTTGGCCTGTCGATCTTCCTGAACTTCCTGCACCTGCCGCGATCGGCAGCGCTGATCGGCGGCATGACGCTGGCGCTGATGACGATGCCCGTCATCGTCATTGCAGGGCGCAACGCGATCAAGTCGGTGCCGCCCAGCATCCGCGACGCGGCGCTCGGCATCGGCGCATCGCCGGTGCAGGTGGTGTTCCACCATGTGCTGCCGCTCGCCCTGCCCGGCATCCTCACCGGCACGATCATCGGCATGGCGCGCGCGCTGGGCGAAACCGCACCGCTGCTGATGATCGGGATGCGCGCCTTCATCGCGACGCCGCCGGGCGGGATCAGCGATCCGGCCACGGTGTTGCCGGTGCAGATTTTCCTGTGGTCCGATGAAGTCTCCAGGGGCTTTGTCGAAAAGACGTCGGCCGCGATCATCGTGCTGCTGGCCTTCCTCCTCGCGATGAATGGTCTGGCCATCTATCTGCGCAACAAGTTTGAAACACGGTGGTAAACGCACCCATGACCGAAGCAATAAATCCTCTGGCCATTGCCAACCCAAAAATGTCGGCCCGCGACGTCAAGGTATTCTACGGCGCGAAGCAGGCGATCAAGGGCGTGTCGATCGACGTCGACATGGACCATGTCACCGCCTTCATCGGCCCGTCGGGCTGCGGCAAGTCGACCTTCCTGCGGACATTGAACCGCATGAACGACACCGTCGCCAGCGCGCGGGTGGAAGGCATGATCACGCTGGATGGCGAGGATATCTATTCCCCGTCGATGGACGTGGTGCAGCTGCGCGCACGGGTCGGCATGGTGTTCCAGAAACCCAACCCCTTCCCCAAGTCGATCTACGAAAATATCGCCTATGGGCCGCGCATCCATGGGCTGGCCCATGCCAAGGCGGACCTGGACGTGGTGGTTGAAAAATCGCTGCGCCGCGCTGGCCTGTGGGAAGAAGTGAAGGACCGGCTGCATGACAGCGGCACCGCCCTGTCGGGCGGGCAGCAGCAGCGCCTGTGCATTGGCCGCGCCATTGCGGTGGAGCCGGAAGTCATCCTGATGGACGAACCCTGTTCCGCGCTGGACCCGATTGCGACGGCGAAGATCGAGGAACTGATCCACGAACTGCGCGGCCGCTATGCGATCGTCATCGTGACCCACAATATGCAGCAGGCCGCGCGCGTGTCGCAACGCACCGCCTTCTTCCACCTCGGCGATCTGGTCGAATATGGCGTGACGAGCGACATATTTACGAACCCGACGCAGGAGCGGACCAAGGATTATATCACCGGTCGCTACGGCTGATCGCGGGAGAGACGAATATGGCTGAACATACAATCAAGGCGTTCGACGAGGATATCGACAGGCTGCGCGGTCTGATCGCGGAAATGGGCGGACGCGCCGAAGCTGCCATCGAAAGCGCGATGACTGCGCTGCAACGGCAGGACCTGGTGCTGGCGGCGCAGGTGGTGGCCGACGACAAGCGCATCGACGCGATCGAGGCGGAAGTCGAGAAGCTGGTCATCCAGGTGATTGCGCTCCGCGCGCCGATGGCCAACGATCTGCGCGACGTGATCGCCGCGCTCAAGATCGTCGGCGTGGTCGAACGCATCGGCGACTATGCCAAGAATATCGCCAAGCGCGTACCGCTGATCATGGTCAACCAGCGCACGCTGGAGCCGGTGTCGCTGCTGCCGTCCATGGGACAGGTGGCGAGCGAAATGGTGCATGACGCGCTCAACGCCTTTGCCGCGCGCGACGCCGACCTGGCCGTGGCCGTGGTCGAGCGCGACACGGTGGTCGATGATTTCTACAACAGCGTGTTCCGCACGCTGGTGACCTATATGGTCGAAAATCCCAAGACGATCAGCGAATGTGCGCATCTGCTGTTCATCGCCAAGAATATCGAGCGGATCGGCGACCATGCGACCAATGTCGCGGAGATGGTCTTTTATGCGGCCACGGGCCAGACCCTGCCCGACCGCGACCGCGGCGGCGCGGCGGCGGAGGAATAAAGACTATGGCCCGTGCAAAAATGCTGCTGGTCGAGGATGACGCGGCGCTGGCCGAACTGCTGATCTGGCATTTCAAGCGCGAGGATTTCGACGTCGCCCATACCGTCGATGGCGAGGAAGCCCTGCTGATGGCGCAGGAAAATGTGCCTGACATCGTGCTGCTCGACTGGATGGTGGAAAGCCTGTCGGGGATCGAGGTGTGCCGCCGCCTGCGCCGCGCCAACGGCACCGCCAACGTGCCGATCATCATGCTGACCGCGCGCGGTGAGGAAGAGGATCGGGTGCGCGGGCTGGAAACGGGCGCGGACGATTATGTGACCAAGCCCTTCTCCCCGCGCGAACTGGTGGCGCGGGTCGGCGCGGTGCTGCGGCGCGTGCGTCCGGCGCTGGCGGGCGAAACGCTGACCTTTGCCGATGTCGAAATGGACACGGTGGGGCATAAGGTGCGGCGCGGCGGGCAAGTGATCCCGCTTGGTCCCACCGAATTCCGCCTGCTGCGCCACTTTCTGGAGCATCCCGGCTGGGTATTCTCACGCGAACGGCTGCTCGACAGCGTGTGGGGGCAGGATAGCGATATCGAACTGCGCACCGTCGACGTCCATATCCGCCGCCTGCGCAAGGCGATCAACGGCGACGGCCAGTTTCAGGACATCATCCGCACCGTGCGGTCGGCGGGCTATGCTCTGGATACCGACGGGGTGAGCTGACCCAGTGACCCGTCATGCCAGCGAAGGCTGGCATCTCCCTTTTCTTTCCAGCGTCGCGCCAGAAGAAGCGAGATCCCGGCTTTCGCCGGGATGACGGGCGCCCGTCACGCGGCGCGGCGGGCCTTGGTCAGCTTCTTCATCAGCATGTCGCGCTTCATGCGGGACAGATGGTCGATGAAGAGAACGCCCTCCAGATGGTCCATTTCATGCTGGAGGCAGGTGGCAAGCAGCCCTTCAAGCTGTTCTTCATGGATGCGACCGTCTCGGTCCATCCAGCTGGCGCGGATCGTCGCGGGGCGCTCCACCTCGGCATATTGGTCAGGGACGGACAGGCAGCCCTCATTATAGACCGACAGATCCTCCGATTCCTTGAGGATTTCCGGGTTGATGAACACCATCGGCTTCTTGACCGGGGGGGCATCCTCCGCGTCCGATTCCGGCTCCTGAAGATCCATCACCAGCACCCGTTTTGGCACGCCGACCTGGATCGCGGCCAGGCCAATGCCCGGCGCGTCATACATCGTCTCGAACATGTCGTCGATCAGCCGTTGCAGATCGGCGTCGATCGACTCCACGGGGGTCGAAATGGTGCGCAGGCGCGGGTCCGGCGCCTCAAGGATGGGAAGAATGGCCATGGCTCTAAAATAGCGGAAAGACGCAGGATTTCAAGCGATGCGCTGCATCGCGCTATTCACCCAGCCATTCGTCGATCGCGGGTTTCAATATGGTCGAAATCAGTTCGACCAGCAAGCCGCCATCGGGCGAGGTGAGATAGGCGATCGCGCCATAGCCCTGTTCGGGCGGCAGGTTGGCGGCGCGCGGCGTCCAGCCCGCCGCGACCAGCCGGTCCGCTTCGGCGGGCAGATCGTCCACCCACACGCCGATATGGCGCGCGCCTGCGGGGCTGGCCGTGTCGTAAAAGCTGCTGTTTCCCTGCACCAGTTCCAGATGGATCGGCCCGCCCAACGAGTAGGTTGCGCGGACGCTGATCTCCCGCGCGCCCTCCTCCGGGGTCCAGAAGGGCAGCGGATCGAAATCGCGGATCGGCGCGAATGTCAGCCCCAGCGCCGCGCTATAATCCGCCACCGCCCGGTCGATGTCGGGAACGGCAATGCCCTTGTGATGGGTGCGGCTAAGGTCGATCATCGGGCATCCTTCCGGTGGGTTATCTGGCCCGGTCTAGCGGAGGGATGCGGCGGGGTCAGCTAACAGCTTTGGCAGGGTCCGCCCCCTACCCCACCGGCCTTCTTGCCCGCAGCGCCTGCGCCAATGTGCCTTCGTCCAGATAGTCCAGCTCGCCGCCTACGGGTACGCCATGGGCCAGCTGGGTCAGGCGTACGGGGAAGCGTTCCAAGCGTTCGGCGAGATAATGGGCGGTGGTCTGGCCCTCCAGCGTGGCGTTCATCGCCAGCACCACTTCATCGACGCCGCCCTGTTCAAGCCGTGCGACCAGCGCGTCGATCGTCAGATCTTCCGGTCTGATCCCTTCCAGCGCGGACAGGCGCCCGCCCAGCACATGGAAGCGGCCGGGGAAGAGGCGGGACTTGTCGAGCGCCCACAGGTCCGCGACATCCTCCACCACGCACAGCGCGCGCGGATCACGGCGCATGTCGGTGCAGATGCCGCAGGGATCGACCGTATCGACATTGCCGCAGACATGGCAGGTGACCAGCCGTTCGTTCACGACCTCCAGCGCGCGCAGCAGCGGGGCCATCGCAGCCTCACGCTTCTTGATGAGGTGCAGCACCGCGCGCCGCGCCGAACGCGGGCCAAGGCCAGGCAGGCGGGACAGGGCTTGCGTCAGCGCTTCGATTTCAGTGGATGCCATGCTGTGAGATAAGGGCTTGCAACCCGTCCCGACAAGGGCTTTGAGATGGCACCATGCGTATCATCTATATGGGCACTCCCGATTTCGCGGTTCCCGCGCTCGAAGCGCTGGCCAAGGCGGGGCATGAAATCGTTGCGGTCTATAGCCAGCCGCCCCGTCCGGCCGGGCGCGGCAAGAGCCTGACCCCCTCCCCGGTGCAACAGCGGGCCGAGGCGATGGGGATAGAGGTTCGGGTGCCGGAGTCGCTGAAGGACGCAGCGGTGCAGGCGGAGTTTGCGGCGCTGGAGGCCGACGTCGCGGTAGTCGCGGCCTATGGCCTGATCCTGCCGCGCGCGGTGCTGGATGCGCCGCGCCACGGCTGCATGAATATCCATGCGTCGTTGCTGCCGCGCTGGCGCGGGGCGGCGCCGATCCAGCGGGCGATATTGTCGGGCGACAATGTCACCGGCGTCACGATCATGGACATGGAAGCGGGCCTCGATACCGGGTCGATGCGGGCCAAATATGTGACCAAGATAGAGGGCAAGACGGCAGGCGCGCTGACGGCGGAACTGGCGCAGGCGGGCGCGGCGCTGATGGTCGAGGTACTGGACGATATCGCGCTCCATCCGCCGATGGCGCAACCGCAAGAGGGCGTGACCTACGCCGCCAAGATCGCCAAGGCCGAAGCGCGGATCGACTTCACCCGGCCAGCCATTCAGGTCGAGCGGCAGGTGCGCGGCTTCAATCCCTTTCCCGGCGCCTTTTTCGAATATGGCGGGGAGCGGTTCCGCATATTGGCGGCGCAGATCGAGCATGAGGATGGCGCACCCGGCGAAATGCTGGACGACGCGCTGCTGATCGGCTGCGGCCATGGCGCGATCCGCCCGACGCTGATCCAGCGCGCGGGCAAGGCGGCGATGCCGTCCGACGAGATGCTGCGCGGCTTCGACATACCGGCGGGGAGCCGGGTGGATGGGTGAGACGGCGCGCGTCGGGTGTCTCGACTATGCTCGAAACGAACGGCCTTAAGCGATGACCCGTTTTGCCTTCACCGTCGAATTTGACGGACGGCCCTATATGGGATGGCAGCGACAGGCGCATGGGCCGAGCGTGCAGCAGGCAATCGAGGATGCGATCCATGCCGTTACCGGCGAGCGGGTCGCGGTCCATGCCGCCGGGCGCACCGATGCGGGCGTGCATGGGCTGGCGATGCGCGCCCATGCCGATGTGGCCAAGGCGATCACGCCGTTCCGCCTGATGGAGGCGATCAACGCGCGGCTGGGACGGCAGCCGGTGGCGATATTGGCGTGTGAAGAGGTGGCGGACGACTGGCATGCGCGTTTTTCCTGCATCGGTCGATCCTATGTCTATCGCATCGTCAACCGCCGCGCGGCGCTGACCTTCGAGGGCGGGCTGGCCTGGCAGGTGAAACAGCCGCTTGATGCAGACGCAATGCATGACGCGGCGCAGGCGCTGGTAGGGCTGCATGATTTCACCACCTTCCGGTCGGCCCATTGCCAGTCGGCCAGTCCGGTCAAGACGCTCGACCGGCTGGCGGTGGAGCGGGAGGGGGACCGCATCGCGATCCACGCCGCCGCACGATCCTTCCTGCATCATCAGGTGCGATCGATGGTGGGCTGTCTGGTCTATGTGGGGATGGGGCGATGGTCGGCGGATGATCTGCGCGCGGCACTGGTGGCGGCGGATCGCGCCGCGCTGGGGCTGAATGCGCCGCCCGATGGCCTCTATTTCGTGCGGGCCGATTACCCGGCTTAGTGGAGGGTCGCGACCCGCAACTGGTTCTTGCCCGCGCGCTTGGCGGCCAGCATCGCGCCATCGGCGCTGTCGATCAGCCGGTCGAGATCGGTCGTGCCGCTGACCGTGGCCAGCCCGAACGATCCGCTGACGCCAATGTCCTGCGCGCCCAGTGCGAGGCGGATCGTTTCGCCCCGTTCTGCGGCGGAACCTGCGTCCAGCGTGGGGATCAGCATCAGAAATTCATCGCCCCCCACGCGCGCAACCGCGTCGTTGGTTCCGGCATGACGCGATAGCAGCGCTGCCACCCCGACCAGACAGGCGTCGCCCGCCGCATGGCCCCGGCTGTCGTTGAGTTGCTTGAAGCCGTCGAGATCAAGGAACAACAGGCTGACCGGCGTACCGAGGCGCGCGGCGTCGGCCAATATGGCATTGGCGCGCACGGCCAGGCCGCGCCGGTTGAGCAGCCCGGTCAGCGGATCATGCACCGCCTCGAAACTCGCCTGACGCAGTTCGGACAGATCCTCGATCACCGCGACGTAAAATTCGGGCTGGCCCGCCGCATCGCGCACCATCGCGACGGTCAGGTTGATCCAGATGATCGTCCGGTCAGCGCGGATATAGCGTTTTTCCAGCGTATAGCGCGGAAAGTCCCCGGCATTCAGGCGCGCGAGCAACAGCTGATCGGTATCCAGATCGTCGGGATGGGTGATCTGCTGAAAGCCGGTGCGCATCAGCGTGTCGGCATCATGGCCGCTAATCTCGCAAAAGCGCGGATTGACCAGCAGGAAGCCACCGTCCAGCCCGACATGGGCGATGCCGACCGGCGCGTGAAGAAAGGTCGCCTCGAACCGGCGCAACGCAGTCGCTTCGACGGGCGCATCCTGCCCGGCCTTCTTCAGGTTCGATTCGTGGAACTGCCGGTGCGACTGCCTGCTCATCCCGCCTTCATGCGGCAGCGGGGGTAAACAGGGGCTTTACCCCATCACACAAATGTACAAAAAGTCAGAGCCGGGCGCGGAAGGGCGTGAAATCAGTACCCTGGTCATAGACGTCCAGCCCCTCACGCCGTTTGAGCATGTTGACCACGCCATAGGTGACCGGCGTCAGCAGCGCTTCCCAGCCAACCTTCATCCCCCAGTTGGTGACCATGACGGTCAGCACCTGCGCATTGCTCCACTGCCCATAGAAAGCGAGCGGGTAGAAAAGCAGGCTGTCGACCCCCTGCCCCACGACGGTCGACCCGATCGTGCGCATCCACAGATGCTTGCCCTGCGTCAGCACTTTCATACGCGCCAGGACGAAGCTGTTGGCAAATTCCCCGGCCCAGAAGGCGACGAGCGAGGCAAATACGATGCGCCAGGTGCTGCCGAACACCGCTTCATAAGAGGCCTGCCCCGGCCAGCCCGCCGCAGGCGGCAGCGCGACCACGACCCAGCTCATCAACGCCATGAACAGCATCGCGACAAAGCCCGCCCAGACGCAGCGCCGCGCGCGGGCATAGCCATAGACTTCGGTCAGCACGTCACCGATGACATAGCCCAGCGGGAAGAAGAGGATGCCAGCGCCAAAAGTGACGCCGCCCAGCGTCGACAGCTTGGCCGCGCCGATCAGGTTGGAGAGCAGCAGGATGACGACGAAGGCCGCCATGACAAAGTCGAAATAGCGCAGCGGGCGGCCACCCAGCGCGCCTGCATCGATTTTTTGAACCGCCCCGTCGATCATGGCAACGTGCATATCGCACAGACCAGCGATTGCAAGCCGCCCCCGCCGCCGCTATCGAGCCAGCCCAAGGCCCCGTAGCTCAACTGGATAGAGCACCCGCCTTCTAAGCGGGATGTTGCGTGTTCGAGTCACGCCGGGGTCACCATCCATCATTGATGAAGGTCGAGGGCCGGGTACGTCGCTCCACGCACCCGGCGATCATGGATCAGAGGATGGTCTGGCCGGTCTTTTCCCAGTCGGCCAGGAAGCCTGCAATACCCTTGTCGGTCAGGACATGGTTGAACAGCGCCTTGATGACGGCGGGCGGCGCGGTCATGACGTCGGCGCCGATGCGGGCGCTTTCCAGCACATGGATGGGGTGGCGGACCGACGCGACCAGAATTTCGGTGTCGAAACCATAATTGTCGTAGATCAGGCGGATGTCCTGGATCAGGGCCATGCCATCAAAGCCATTATCGTCATGACGGCCGACGAAGGGCGAGATGAAGCTTGCGCCCGCCTTTGCCGCGAGCAGCGCCTGATTGGCGGAAAAGCACAGGGTGACATTCACTTGGCAGCCATCATCGGTCAGCGCCTTGCAGGTCTTGAGCCCGTCGATCGTCAACGGCACCTTGATGCAGACATTGGGGGCGATCTTCCGCAGGACGGCGGCTTCCTTCATCATCGTCTCATGATCAAGCGCGACGACTTCGGCGGAGACGGGACCATCGACCAGCCCGCAAATTTCCTCGACCACTTCCAGGAACTTGCGGCCCGACTTGTGGATCAGCGACGGGTTGGTGGTGACGCCGTCGAGCAGGCCGGTGGCGGCGAGGTCGCGGATTTCGGCGGTGTCGGCGGTATCGACAAAGAATTTCATGGGATGCGGCTCCGGGGATAGGCGAATCCGGTTCCTTTAGCGGCTGGCGGGGGGATTGGCCATGTCGGATCGGGTGATTGTATCGCCGGATCAGGACGGTTACAGCGCGGGCACCTTTCCAAAGGACCAGACATGCTCCGCTTATTGCACTTCTGCCTGCTCGCAGGCGTCCTGCCGGCCATGGCGATCGCATCGCCCGCCATCGCCGCAACCCAGGAATCGCAAATGTGGATCACGGAAACGGCGACGATCCGGGCCAGCAAGGCCGATCTGGTGACGATCGATTCCAGCCAGCGGGCGCGTTCCGACGCAGGCAGCGGCGGCGAGCAGTTTGTGGCGCGGATCGCGATCGACCATCGCCTGACCCCGCTGGTGCAGGTGGGCGGCGGCTTCGCCTATCTGAAAAGCCAGGTCGATCAGGAATTGCGGCTGTTCCAGCAGGTGACGCTCGGCAAGGGCATATGGCTGGCCCGCACCCGGATGGAACAGCGCTTCTTCGACAATGCCGACACTGCCAGCTGGCGGCTGCGCCAGCGTGTGCAGGCCAGTGTGCCGCTGGACCGGGCGAAAAAATGGACGGCGATCGCCGCGACCGAAATATTCTTTCACCTCAACCGCGCACGGCCCAGCGACAAGACCGGGCTTGCGACAATGCGGCACCAGATCGGCCTGCGCCACCCGATCAGCGATCATGTGGACGCGCAATTGCTCTATATGCGGCAGCAGAATTTCCGCGACGGTCGGCCCGACGTCGTCGCGCATATCCCATGGCTGACGCTGAGCGTGCGAATGTAGGCAGGCGGCATTTGCCTGCCGGACGCTAAGCGCTAAGGACGGGGCATGTCCCGCGCCCGTGTCCTCCTGCTCAACGCTGCCCTGGGGCCGCTCGACTATCGCGTGCCGCACGGGATGAGCGTTAAGCCCGGCAGCATCGTCGTCGCGCCGCTTGGGCCCCGCCAGCTGGTCGGGGTGGTGTGGGAAGAGGATAGTTTCCCCGATGTCGAGAGCGTCGGCGACAATCGGCTGCGCAACCTGATCGAAGTGGTGGACGCCCCGCCCTTGCCCGAAACGCTGCGGCGGCTGATCGAATGGACGGCGGACTATTATCTGTCGCCCCCTGCCGCCGTGCTGCGGATGGCGCTGGCGTCGATGGCGGCGCTGGAGGGGACGCGCACCGTCATCGAATATAAGGCCAATGGCCGCCAGCCCGATCGCATGACCGACCAGCGTGCGCAGGCGCTGGAGCGGATCGGCGAGCGGCAGGGGCTGATCCGCGAACTGGCGCTGATCGGCGGGGTCCGCGATGCGGTGATTCGCGGCCTCATCAAGCAGGATATATTCGACGCCATCGAAGTCAGCGTCGACACCCCCTTCCCCGCGCCCGACCCGGACCATGCCCCGCCCGCATTGTCGGCAGCGCAGGCGGACGCGGCAACGACGATGGCGGACGCCGTGCGCGCGCATGATTTTGCGCCCTTCCTGCTCGATGGCGTGACCGGATCGGGCAAGACCGAGGTCTATTTCGAGGCGATTGCCGCCGCCATCCGCGGCGACCGGCAGGTTCTGGTGCTGCTGCCCGAAATCGCATTGACCGAGCCGTTTCTGGAGCGGTTCGAGGCGCGCTTCGGCACGATCCCGGTCAACTGGCATAGCGGCCTGCGCCAGACCGAGCGGCGGCGGGCTTGGCGGGCGATTGCCAGCGGACAGGCGCAGGTGGTGGTCGGCGCGCGGTCGGCGCTTTTCTTGCCCTATCCGAAGCTCGGCCTGATCGTCGTCGATGAGGCGCATGAGGCCAGTTTCAAGCAGGAGGATGGCGTCCATTATCACGCCCGCGACGTGGCGGTGATGCGCGGCCTGATCGAAAAATTCCCGGTCATCCTCGCGTCGGCCACCCCAGCGATCGAAACGCGGCATCAGGTAGAGCTGGGCCGCTATCGCGAGATCAAGCTGCCGTCGCGCTATGGCGGGGCGGAGATGCCGCAGATCGAAGGGATCAACCTGCTGACCGATCCGCCCGAACGCGGCCGCTGGATCGCGCCGCCTCTGGTCAAGGCGATCGACGAGGTGATGGCCAGGGGCGAACAGAGCCTGCTCTTCCTCAACCGGCGCGGCTATGCGCCGCTGACGCTGTGCCGCCATTGCGGCTATCGCTTCCAATGCCCCAATTGCACCGCCTGGATGGTCGAGCATCGGCTGACCCACAGGCTGGCCTGCCATCATTGCGGCCATGTCGTCCCCGCGCCGCGCTTCTGCCCGGAGTGCAAGGAGGAGGATAGTCTGGTCGCCTGCGGGCCGGGGGTGGAACGGATCGCCGATGAGGTGAAGGCGCTATGGCCACAGGCGCGCACCGCCATCGTCACGTCCGACACGCTGTTTTCGCCCGCCAAGGTCGCCGATTTCGTGAAATCCGTGGAGGCGGGCGATGTCGATATCATCGTCGGCACGCAACTCGTCACCAAGGGCTATCATTTCCCCAATCTGACATTGGTGGGTGTGATCGACGCCGATCTGGGGCTGGAGGGCGGCGATCTGCGCGCGTCGGAGCGCACCTTCCAGCAGATCATGCAGGTCGCCGGGCGGGCGGGGCGCGGGCAGAAGCCGGGACGTGTGTTCATCCAGACGCGGATGCCCGAAGGCGAAGTGATCAAGACGCTGATCGAGGGCGATACCGAGCGATTCTATGCGGTTGAGACGGAGAATAGACGCCGCGCCAACGCCCCGCCCTTCGGCCGCTTCGCCGCGATCATCATTTCGAGCGAGGACGCCGATGAGGCGGCGCAGGTCGCGCGGCTGATCGGCAAGTCGGCTCCGCTGATAGAGGGGATGCGGGTCTATGGCCCCGCACCCGCGCCGCTCTCCGTCCTGCGCGGGCGGCATCGACACCGGCTGCTGATCCACGCGACGCGGCAGGTCGACATACAGGCGGCGATCCGCGAATGGCTGGGCAATATCGTTTGGAAATCCAGCACCCGCGTGGCGGTGGATGTCGATCCTTATAGTTTCATGTGATGGACACGCCCTGCCGCAACCTCTGTGCGCTGGACGCGGCGCGTGTCTGCACAGGGTGCGGGCGCACGATCGACGAGATCGTTCATTGGCGCAGCATGGGCGACGAAGGCCGTGCCGCCGTCATGGCGCGGGTGCGGGATTTCCCGGTTTCTTCGCCTTCTCCGCCGACTTTTCCGCTGCCTGGGCGTCCAGCTCCGCCTTCAACCTGATCGCCGCTTCACGCATGTCCGATGCGTGGGGCGAATAGGCGATCGGATCGAGCAGCAGCGAGGCGGTGGCATAATCGCCCCGCGCCGCCATTGCGTGGACGAAATTGAAGCGATAGTCCGAACTTTGCGGCAACAGAGTGAAAGCCTTGTACAGGCCATCATAGCCAAGGTCGGGCATCTTGCCCCCGCGCATCGCATGATAGCGGTAGAACAGGACGAGCGGCACGGGGTCCTGGGTGTCCGCCCGGTTGGCGCGGACGATGGCGGTCAGCGCCGCCTTCCAATCATCCGCCTTGTCGCTGTCATGCGCGCGCTCCAGCAGGACTTGCGCACGGACCGCATAGGCGCGCGATGATTGAGCGTCGAGCGCGATCGCCCGGTCGGCATCGGCCAGCGCTGCGTCCTTGTCCTCGGCAGCCCATTCCGCTTCCGCAAGCAGCGCCGCGGCATAGGCAGAATCGGGGAATTTGGTGGCCGTCGCACGGATGGCCGTGACGATGGCGGGGAGTTCATCGGCCTTCGGGTGGTGGATGAGGCGCAGCTCATCCTCGACCAGCGCGCCTTGCGCGGCATCCACCGGGCTGACGACGATCTCGCCAATCTTCATCTCATTGGATTTGAGCGATGACGCCGACAAGCGGTGGCGCATATAGGCTTTGAGGTCCTTTTCCAGACCATCAAGCCCGCCCGCAAAATAGCTGTCGGGGGTTCTGTCTGGAACGCCTGTCACCAGATCCTCCAAATAGCTGGCGATTTCCTTGCGGCGTTCCGTCTTGTTATATTGATAAAAGTGGGTGAGCAGCCAGGCGGTGCCATAATAACGGTCACCGTCACGCCGACTAAGATCGCCCGTGTCGCGGGCGAACAGATGCTTGACCGGATAGGGCTGACCCAGCACCAGTCCAGGCAACCGCGCCATTGGTACATGGCCGAACTCGATCGCCCCGCTTTTCGGGAATTTTACGACCGAGAAAAACTCGGCAAATCCCTCGACATACCAGGCGGGATAGGCCGCCGGGAAATGGTGCAGCATGAAATGGTGGGTATATTCGTGGAAGAGGATTTCCTCCGCGCCGAAATCAAATTTTCCGGTCTTGTCACCGCGCGCCAGCACGGCAAAGGCGGTGCGGTCCGACGTGGTGTAAAAGCCACCAACATTGGGATTGCCCGCGAGCTTCTGCACTTTCCGGTCGTTGGACAGGAGATAGACCAGCACCGGGCTGCCCTGTTCAGGATCGGTCACATTGTATAGCCGCCGCAACAGGAAATCGAACTTCTCCAGCCGTTCGGCAAAGCCGCGCAGCTTTTCGTCATTACCCTCGCTGTAAACGGTAAAGTGACGGCTTTTCGCCTGCCACCACGCCGCCTGCGCCGTGCCGGGCAGCGCCGTCCAGGCCAGCATCATGGCCATCATGACCTTTGCCGCTGCCCGCATCATCCCGCTCCCTTGCAATATCCCCGGCTGAAGAGTGGCGGAGAAGGGCATGAGTGGAAAGGAAAATTTCATCGCGATCTGTTCCGATAGGGTCGATCAGGGACGGATCGCATCGGTCGGTGACACGATCACGACCACGCGGCGATTTTCGCGGCGGCCATCGGCAGAGCGATTGCTGTCCACCGGTATGCGCGCGCCCATCCCCTCCACCCGGAGCGCACCCTGCGCCATGCCCCCGCTGAGCAGCGCATCGGCGACGGCCAGCGCCCGTTTCAGCGACAGCGCATCATTATAGCTTGCAGATCCGGTTGAATCGGTATGACCTTCCACCCGTGCGCCGCGAATGTCGACGGCCACCAGCGCCTGGGCCATGCGCCCGATCACGACATGCTGGGCCGGGATCAGCACGCTTTCGTCGGTAGCGAACAGCAGCCGGTCGGCCATGCCGAACTGCCAGCCATCGCCGACCGGTTCAAACCCGTTTTGCCGGAGCGTCGCCTGCTGGCGCGGGGTAAAGCCACTGCGATCAGGAACGGTCTGACACCCGGTCAGGGCCAGAGTTGCGATCAGCAGGGTGGAGAAATAGCGCATTACGAATATCCGTCAATCGGTGGTTGCGTGGCGGCGTTCCTTGGCCGCGTACATGGCCGCGTCGGCATGACGCAGCAGGTCGCGCGGGTCGGCGCTGTCCTGTGGATATAGCGCCCAACCAAGGCTGAGCGACGACTGGATGCTCTGGCCACTGGGCAGCATGATCGGCTGTTCCATGCTGGCGTCGATCCGCGCGGCAAGCGCCTCCACCACCCCGCGGGTCGTGTCCGATGCCAGGATCAGCGCAAATTCGTCCCCGCCCAGCCGGAAGGCCAGATCGCCGGTGCGCAGGGCGACGCGCAGGCGTGCGGCGATGACGATCAGCATCACATCGCCCGCATCATGGCCATGGCCGTCATTGACCTGTTTGAAGCGGTTTACGTCGGCATAGATGATCGCAAAGCCTTGACCAGTCTGTTCCGCCGCTTCGACCGATGCCGCCAACTGCCGCTCGAACATGGCGCGATTGCCAAGGCCGGTGAGCGGGTCGCGCGTCGCCTGATGCTCCAGCTGGCGGTTTTCGGACAGAAGGCCTGCGTGCCATTGCTGCAATTCGTCCAGCAATGCATTGAAATCACGCGCCAGTTGATCGACTTCGGCAATGTCAGCGCCCGGCACGCGCATGTCAAAGCGCCTGTCCACGCGCACGATGTGGGCAACATCGGCGATCTGCGCCAGCGGCCCGGTCACATCCTTTTGCAGCCTACGCGCCAATATATGCGTGGCGATGACGGTCAGGCCCAGACAGGCCAGCGCGATAACGACGCCCGACAGCAAATAGCGACCGATCGCACCGGCATCGCCATGCACGGTCAGCCGGGCGATGATGTCCCGGCCGTGGCGGACTGGCTCCGTCACGGGCGATGGCCAGAGCAATTTTCCGGCCGTCGCCTCCAGGCGCGCCATTACCCCCGCGTCGGGCCTGATCCAGCGCGTCATCAACCGCCCCTGATTGTCGCGCACCTCGACCAGGCGCACGCCCTGGCCATTGGCAACCATCGCGATGCCATCCTGTGCCGCCGCCATGTCATCGAACAAAAGGGCTGGCTCAATCGTGTAGCTGGCAGTGCGGGCCACCAGCGCCAGATTGCGTTCGGCATAATCGCGCATGATCAGGACGCCCGCTGCGATCAGGGTCACGCCCGCCATCAGCACGGCAAACAGGATGAGACGTGTGTGAACCCGCGCCAATATCTGGCGCAGGGTTGGCATGAGTGGGGCAGCGGGATGGGTCATGGCCTCAATAGCCCCCCTTCGACAGGCGCAGGACGCGGGGATCTATCCGCACGGACGATCGCGACACGGCATCGATATTGAGCTGGAAATTGAGCGCTTGCGGCGTGAAGAGCAGGCAGAACATCGCCCCGCTGCGGCAATCGGCATCGGCCTCCGCAATCGTCACCACCGCCGCGCCCCGCGCCGCCGTCAACAGCCGCCGATTGTCGAGCGCCGCCATCCGACCGATATACAGCGCATCACACTGCGTCGCTGCGCCCGGATCAGGCAAGCGGCTCACCTGCACGCGCGCGCCGTTGGACAGGCTGATCTCGTCCAGTTGCCCGGCATGATCGGCCATGCCGACGACGCACAGATGCACCAGCGGTTTTTCAACAGGCCAGCGGGTGAATTCCAGTATCGCGTCGGTCATCCGCGCCGCGCCTGCTGCCATACGGTCCGGCCCCGACCCCAGCGGCATCATGGCTGGCTGGAACACCGGCACTGCCATCGCCGCGATCGGCGCCAGCAGCAGAAGCCAAAACAGCAGAAGTCGCAATCCCCGCCCCAACCCAGCGGGCCATGATCCGGCCCGACGCTTAGTTAATCAGCCGTAAAAATCGTCCAATCTGTGGCGAAGTCAACCACTTGTGACGATATCGTTCCGATATTGGCGGATATTCGATCAATCCGTGGCCGAAACATCACGCTCCCGCGCCAGCAGCGCCTGCTTCCTTTCCACGCCCCAGGCATAGCCGCCCGCAGTGCCGTCGCTGCGCAGGACGCGGTGACAGGGGATGAGGACCGCGAGCGCATTGTCGCCGCAGGCACTCCCCGCGGCCCGCACTGCGCCGGGGCGACCGATGGCCGCGGCGATCTGGCCATAGCTGCGGGTCTGCCCGGCGGGAATGGCGCGCAGCGCGGACCAGACCGCCTGCTGGAAAGCGGTGCCGCCGATATCCACGGGCAGGTCCGGCGCTCTGCCCGGATCATCGACCAGCGCCACCACCGCAGCGGATAGCCGATCGAGCGCGGCGTCGGCGGATTGCAGATCGGCATTGGGGAAGCGCGCGCGCAATGCCGCCTCGCCCTCGTCAAAGCTGATGCGGCACAGCCCCTTGTCGGTGGCGGCGACAAGCATCGGGCCAAGGCTGCTGTCGATCCTGCGCCAGCGGATGGTGACGCCACGTCCGCCCGCCTGCCAGGCGCTGGGCGTCATTCCCAGATGGGACGCCGCATCGGCATAGGCGCGGCTGGGTGCGGCATAGCCTGCCTCATAAATCGCCGCCGTCACGCTGCCGCCCGCATCGAGCGCCGCCTTCAGCCGGTCGGCCCGCAGCGTCCGTACATAGGCGGCCGGGGTCTGCCCGGTCTCGCGCTTGAACAGGCGATGGAAATGATGCGGGGCGTAACCGACATGGGCGGCAATCGCGTCGAGCCGGGGCGCGTCCTCCGCAGCCTCGATCAGGGCGATCGCGGCCGCCACCGCCCGCTGGTCCCGCCCGATTTCGTCCGGGCGGCAGCGCAGGCAGGCGCGGAAACCTGCCGCGCGCGCCGCAGCGGGATCGGGCAGGAAGCTCATATTCTCACGCTTCGGGTGGCGCGCGGCGCAGCTGGGCTTGCAATAGATGCCAGTGGTGGCGACGCAGCCCACGAACCGCCCGTCCATCGCCCGGTCACGGCGCAACACCGCCGCCCAGCACTGGTCGGGATCGGGCATCAGGGGCGCCGGAGCGATCGAGGCGGCGGACAGGCGGATCATCTGGTTCATGGGTTATGGGATAAAGCGAAACCGCTGGCCATGCTTCCCGCGCCTTGCGCTCAAAAAAACCACGCACTTTTCCCGATTGCGCAACGCCCGCCTTCGCATATGTATGCGCCCCATATGATCGCTCTTTTCCGCTTCATCCTCCTGGCGCTCGCCCTTGCCGCGCCGGTCGCCTCCCATGCCGAGCAGCAGGACATCGCCGCTGCCGCGCGCGGCGTGGTGCGTGTCGTGCTGGTCGCGACCGATGGCAGCGAGGCCTATTTCGTCGGCCATGGCAGCGGGCTGGCCGTCGCGCCCGACAAGATATTGACCAACGCCCATGTCGTGGAACTGGCGCGCGAGGAGAAGAATCTCGTCATCGGCGTCATCCCGTCCGAAGGGGCCAAGACCTATGGCGGGCGGATCATCGCCTTTTCACCGGGCAACGACCTCGCCCTCATCCAGCTGGAACAGGGCAGCCTGCCGGTCAGCACTTTCTATGCCGGGGCCGTGACCGATGGCCAGCATGTCACCGCGATCGGCTATCCCGGCACGGTCGATCGGGCGCAGGGGCTGGGCCTCAAGCAGATGGTCGAGCCGGTGGCGACGGTCAAAACCAACGGCAACATATCGGCGGGCCGCGCCAGCCGCAGCTTCGACACATTGCTGCACACTGCGCCGCTTGCTGCCGGAAACAGCGGCGGGCCGCTGGTCGATGATTGCGGCCGGGTGCTGGGGGTCAACAGCTTCGGGTCGGTATCCGACGGCAGCGACGCGGAATTCGGCTTTGCCGTATCCTGGCGCGAAATCGCCTCCTTCCTGCGGCAGGCAGGCGTGTCGTCGCTCCATACCGTCGTGCCGTGCCGCTCCTTTGCCGACGCCGATTCGGCCGAAGCCGCCATCCTCCAGCGCGAATCGGCGATGAGCGAGCAGAAGCTGCGCGCCAGCGACAGTGCGCGCCAACAGGCGATGGATCGCGCCCGCGATACTGCCGAGCGGGAGGTCATTTCCGCCCGCGAAAACGCCATGGCCGGGGCCGCCGTGCTGTTGGCGCTGGCCGTGCTGGGCCTGGGCGCTGGCGGGCTGTTCTACAGCCAGAAGCGTGAGAAACATGCGACCTGGGCGCTTGCGACCGGCGGTTTGCTACTGTTCGGCGCGCTGGGGCTGTTCTTCTTCAAACCCAGCTTCGCCAGCATCGACGAGAAGGTCGCCGTGGCGCAGGACGGGGGCGTCGTCAGCAATGCCGCCTTCGCCTGGGCAGGCGACAATATCTGCAAGGTCGACATAGCGCGAAGCCGCCTGACCCTGTCGCAACCCAATGATATCGGCTTTAACTGGGCCGAAGGCGGGTGCGTCAATGGCGACACCCAATATGTCGCCAGCGGCACCGGATGGCAGCGCGTCACCATCCCGGCGGACGGCCATTATCTGGCCTCCAGCCGGTTCGATCCGGTCAATGGCGTGCTGCGCGTCGATCGCTGGCTGCCCGATGGGGATACGATGGCCAAGGCGCGGGCTTTGGTGGGCGACAAGCCGATTCCCGCCTGTGGCAGCGACCCGGAGGCTCTGGCCCGGATCGCCGCGCTGCAATCGCAAATGGCAGCCTTGGTCCCGGCCCAGCCCAATGAGCGGATTGTCTATCATTGCCAGAAAGGTCGGCTTGCTCCGGCCGATCCCGCACAATAGTCGATTCGCGCTCACAGAAAAACTCAGTCAAATGCCAGTGATTTCGCACTATTGACGGAATCGCGCAGCATGACTTGCATAGTCATAATCGCGCTGCTAACCGGCCCCACAACAAGGGGGACGGGCGTAACTGCTCCCCCCCTCTTTGCATGACCGGCACATCAAATGGAGGACGGTAAGCGCGTGGAGACTACCGGCGGTATACAGGCCAGCCTCAGCGGCCGCTACGCGGTTGCGCTGTTCGATCTGGCACGCGACGGCCAATCGCTCGACACCGTGGCGGAAAGCCTTGCCGCGTTGAAGGCGGCGATTGCCCAATCGCCTGATTTCAAAGCGCTTATCAACAGCCCCGTGCTGAGCCGCGATGCGTCTGGCAAGACGATCGGTGCAGTCGCATCCTCTATGGGGATCGATCCCCTGACCACGAAATTTCTGGGCGTGCTTGCCGGGAACCGCCGGCTTGGCCAGCTTCCCGCCGTCATCCGCGCCTATGAAACCCTGCTGTCGAATCACAAGGGCGAGGCCCGCGCCGAAGTCACCAGCGCGCATCCGCTGACCAAGACGCAGATCACGGCGCTGGGCAAAAGTCTGCGCGCCCGTGTCGGCCGCGACGTCGCCGTCGATGCCAAGGTTGACCCCGCGATCCTGGGCGGGCTGGTCGTCAAGATCGGCAGCCAGATGATCGACAGCTCCATTCGTACCCGTTTGAATAGTCTCGCTATGGCGATGAAAGGCTGAACATGGATATCAACGCCGCAGAAATTTCGAAGGTCATCAAGGACCAGATCGCCAATTTCGGCACCGAAGCGCAGGTTAGCGAAGTCGGTTCCGTGCTGACCGTGGGTGACGGCATCGCCCGCGTCCACGGCCTCGACAACGTCCAGGCGGGCGAAATGGTCGAATTCGCCAACGGGATCCAGGGCATGGCGCTGAACCTGGAAGCCGACAATGTCGGCGTCGTGATCTTTGGCTCGGACAGCGAGATCAAGGAAGGCGACACCGTCAAGCGCACCGGCACCATCGTCGACGTTCCCGTCGGCAAGGGTCTGCTGGGTCGCGTCGTGGATGGCCTTGGCAATCCCATCGACGGCAAGGGTCCGATCGTATCCGACCAGCGTATGCGCGTCGAGCGCAAGGCGCCCGGCATCATCCCGCGCACCTCGGTCCACGAACCCGTGCAGACCGGCCTGAAGGCGATCGACACGCTCGTCCCCGTCGGCCGTGGCCAGCGCGAACTGATCATCGGCGATCGCCAGACCGGCAAGACCGCCGTCGCGATCGACACGTTCATCAACCAGAAGGCCGCAAACGCTGGCGATGACGAGAGCAAGAAGCTCTACTGCATCTATGTCGCGATCGGCCAGAAGCGCTCGACCGTCGCGCAGATCGTCAAGCAGCTCGAAGAAAATGGCGCGATGGAATATTCGATCGTCGTCGCCGCGACCGCTTCGGAGCCCGCCCCGCTCCAGTATCTCGCGCCCTACACCGGCGTGACCATGGGCGAGTATTTCCGCGACAATGGCATGCACGCGGTCATCGTCTATGACGATCTCTCCAAGCAGGCCGTGGCCTATCGCCAGATGTCGCTGCTGCTGCGTCGTCCTCCGGGCCGTGAAGCCTATCCGGGCGACGTGTTCTATCTGCACAGCCGCCTGCTGGAGCGCGCGGCCAAGATGAACAGCGACAATGGCTCCGGTTCGCTGACCGCGCTGCCGATCATCGAAACCCAGGCGGGCGACGTGTCGGCCTATATCCCGACCAACGTGATCTCGATCACCGACGGCCAGATCTTCCTGGAAACCAACCTCTTCTACCAGGGCATCCGTCCGGCCATCAACGTCGGTCTCTCGGTGTCGCGCGTCGGTTCCGCCGCGCAGACCAAGGCGATGAAGAAGGTGTCCGGCTCGATCAAGCTGGAGCTGGCCCAGTATCGCGAAATGGCGGCCTTCGCCCAGTTCGGGTCTGACCTCGACGCATCGACCCAGAAGCTGCTGAACCGTGGTGCGCGCCTGACCGAACTGCTCAAGCAGGCGCAATTCTCGCCCCTGCCCTTCGAAGAGCAGACCGCGTCGATCTTCGCTGGCACCAACGGCTATCTCGACAGCGTCGCTGTCAAGGACGTGACCCGCTACGAAGAGCTGATGCTGGCCTATCTGCGCCACGATCATGCCGACGTGCTGACCACGATCCGCGACACCAAGGATCTGGGCGACGACGCCAAGGGCAAGCTGAAGGCCGCGCTCGACAGCTTCGGCAAGACGTTCGCGTAACATAAGCCCTCTCCCTTGAGGGAGAGGGTTGGGTGAGGGTGTGCGACGCCGATGGGGCGGACCACCCTCTCCTAGTTCAACTAGGCGGCAAGCCGCCAAGTTTCACTACCTCTCCCTCAAGGGAGAGGGAAACACGGGATTGAGATGGCTAGCCTCAAAGAACTGAAGATCCGCATCGGGTCGGTCAAATCGACCCAGAAGATCACCAAGGCGAAGCAGATGGTCGCCGCCGCGAAGCTGCGCAAGGCGCAAGCCGCAGCGGAAGCCGCGCGCCCCTATAGCAGCCGTCTGGAAGCCGTCGTCGCCTCGCTCGCCTCGAAAATTGCGGGCGGTTCGGGCGAAGGCGCATCGCCGCTGCTGGCTGGCACCGGCAAGGATGACGTGCATCTGCTGGTCGTCGCCAACTCCGACCGTGGCCTTGCTGGCGCGTTCAACGCCAACATCGTCAAGGCCGCGCGCGCCAAGGCTGATGAGCTGATCGAGCAGGGCAAGACGGTGAAATTCTACCTGATCGGTCGCAAGGGCCGTCCGGTGATCAACCGCATGTATCCCGGCCAGATCGTCGCCCAATATGACACGACCGGCGCGAAGCAGCCCGGCTATGATCAGGCGCACGCCATCGCGGGCGAGCTGACGGACATGTATCTGAACGGCAAGTTCGACGTCGCGCACCTCTTCTACTCGCGCTTCAAGTCGGCGCTGGCGCAGATCCCGACCGAACAGCAGATCATCCCGGTCAAGATCCCCGCTGACGCTGACCGCAACGCCATCGCTGCGACGGTCGAATATGAACCGAGCGAGGAAGGGATCCTGGACGACCTGCTGCCGCGCAACGTCGCGATCCAGCTGTTCAAGGCGCTGCTGGAGAATAACGCATCCGAACAGGGCGCGTCGATGACCGCGATGGACAACGCCACGCGCAACGCAGGCGACCTGATCAACAAGCTGACGATCCAGTATAACCGCAGCCGCCAGGCCGCGATCACCACCGAACTCGTTGAAATCATTTCGGGCGCTGAAGCCCTCTAAGCACACGCACGCAAGGAAGCAGTCATGGCAACCACCAACAATGTAGGCCGCATTTCGCAGGTCATCGGCGCTGTCGTCGACGTGACCTTCCCCGATGCGCTCCCGTTCATTCTTTCGGCGCTGGAAACCAGCAATAACGGCCAGCGCCTGGTGCTGGAAGTCGCCCAGCATCTGGGTGAAAACACCGTCCGCACCATCGCGATGGATTCGACCGAAGGTCTGACCCGTGGCCAGGAAGTGACCGACACCGGCGCGCAGATCAGCGTCCCCGTCGGCCCCGCCACGCTCGGCCGCATCCTGAACGTCGTTGGCGAACCCATTGACGAGCGCGGCCCGGTCGCGACCGAAATGCGCTCGCCGATCCATGCCAAGGCGCCTGAGTTCGTCGATCAGTCGACCGAAAGCTCGATCCTGGTCACCGGCATCAAGGTCATCGACCTTCTCGCCCCTTACGCGAAGGGCGGCAAGATCGGCCTGTTCGGCGGCGCGGGCGTCGGCAAGACGGTTCTCATTCAGGAACTGATCAACAACATCGCCAAGGGCCATGGCGGCACGTCGGTGTTCGCAGGCGTGGGTGAGCGGACCCGCGAGGGCAACGATCTCTATCACGAATTCCTCGACGCGGGCGTCATCGCCAAGGATGCCGACGGCAATGCCATCTCCGAAGGCTCCAAGGTTGCCCTCGTTTACGGCCAGATGAACGAGCCGCCGGGCGCGCGCGCCCGCGTCGCCCTGTCGGGTCTGACCATCGCGGAATATTTCCGCGACGTCGAAAATCAGGACGTGCTGTTCTTCGTCGACAACATCTTCCGCTTCACCCAGGCAGGTGCGGAAGTGTCCGCTCTGCTCGGCCGTATTCCTTCGGCCGTGGGCTATCAGCCGACCCTGTCGACCGACATGGGCCAGTTGCAGGAACGCATCACCTCCACCAACAAGGGGTCGATCACCTCGGTGCAGGCCGTGTACGTCCCCGCGGACGATTTGACCGATCCGGCGCCCGCGACCTCGTTCGCGCATCTTGATGCGACGACCGTTCTCAACCGCGCCATTTCGGAGCTGGGCATCTACCCGGCGGTCGATCCGCTCGACTCCACCAGCCGCGTGCTGGAGCCGCGCACCGTGGGCCAGGAACATTATGACACCGCCCGCGCGGTCCAGTCGATCCTGCAAAAGTACAAGTCGCTGCAGGACATCATCGCCATTCTGGGCATGGACGAGCTGTCCGAAGAGGATAAGCTGACCGTCGCCCGCGCGCGCAAGATCCAGAAGTTCCTGTCGCAGCCCTTCCACGTCGCCGAAGTCTTTACCGGCATCAGCGGCAAGTTCGTGGCGGTCGAGGACACGGTCAAATCGTTCAAGGCGGTGGTCGATGGCGAATATGACCATCTGCCCGAAAACGCCTTCTACATGGTCGGCGGCATCGACGAGGCCATCGAAAAGGCCAAGAAGCTGGCTGCCGAAGCGGCGTAAATCCAAATTCCCCTCCCGCTTGCGGGAGGGGTTAGGGGAGGGCCTGTCATGGGCGATCCCTGACCAACATCCCCTCCCCCGACCCCTCCCTAAAGGGAGGGGGGAGTAAGAAAAATGGCACTGCATTTTGAACTCGTGACCCCCGAAAAGCTCTTCCGGTCGGAGGATGTCTATCAGGTCGTGGTGCCCGGCACCGATGGCGACTTCGGCGTGCTGGAGGGTCATGCCCCCTTCATGTCGACCGTGCGCGACGGCAGCATCCAGATCTACGCGACCGCAGGCTCCACGCCGGAAATCATCCCGGTCGAAGGCGGCTTTGCCGAGGTCAATGAAAAGGGTCTGACGGTCCTGGCCGAAAAAGCCGGCTGATCACGGCACCTGACTACCGGCCCGACGCGGCACGGTCATCCAGAGGGGCGCTCGACAGCGCCCCTTTTTGTTGGAAGGTCACTCGTAAAAGGGCCGGATTTCGATTTCGCTGGGTCCGGGCATCGGGTTGGGGCAACGCTTGGCCCAGGCGACCGCTTCGTCCATGTCCGCGACATTCCAGAGCCAGAAACCGGCCACCTGATCGCGGCTGGGCAGGAACGGCCCGTCGATCACCATGCGGTCCACGCCGTCGAACGCGATCCGCTTGCCCTGCGACGTGGGGGTCAGGCCATCGGCGGCAACCCATATGCCAGCGTCGCGCAAGGCGTCATTATAGCGACCCATCGCCGCCATCATCTCGCTCGTCCAGGGTTCGGGGAACAGGCCGGTTTCGCTATCCGGCGTCGCCTTCACCAGCACCATCACACGCATTGCTTGCCTCCCGATCGCTCATGTCAGTCTCCGCAATCGGCGGACGGGCCGCAACAATTTTTACGCATCATCAATCGCCGATTGCCGCGCCGCCGCATCATCGCGAGCTGCTCACCGGCCTTATCGCTAGCGCCCTGCTGCACATGCCGGTCGATTATGCTCGGATCGATCGGCACCAGCCCGACGCGCCGGAATATCTGCCCGCAGGATTCGACGCTTCGCTCGCGAGCCACGGCCCGCTGATCCGCTTTTACGCCCGGCCCGGCACCTATCGCATCGAACGGGTGCGGCTGTGGCAGGAAAAAGTCGGCGCGGCGATCAGCCTGATCGCGCTGTTGGGGCTGGCGCTGCTGATCCGTCGCCGGGCCATTAGCCATTTGTCAAAGTTTCCATCTTATTCACCTTCCCAAGCCCTATCTGATCGGCCTTCTTTCGGGCGGCTTCGATCGCGAATTACTGGCGGAGAGCTATGAGCGCCTTTGGACGGAAAAATGGACCTGCTGGCATCAAGCCCGGCTTTGGCGTCGCCCGGCCGATGCAGGGCGGAAGCGCGCCCAAGGACGAACCGCGCGGCGGTGACCAGTTCCCCCCGCTCGATATCGCAGCCCTGCCCGGCGAAACCAGCTTCGATCCGCTCACCGCGCCGACCAGCCAGATGCAGCGCAATGCCGACGCGATCCAGCGCCTGTCCGACCGCGCCAATCACGAGCATGTGGCTGACGCGGGGCCGCAGGGCTTTGAAGCCAGCGTCCACAAGATCAAGGAACAGGTGCTTCCCCGCCTGCTGGAGCGCGTCGATCCTGAAGCCGCCGCCACCCTGACCAAGGATGAACTGGCCGAGGAATTCCGCCCGATCATCATGGAAGTGCTGGCGGAGCTGAAGCTGACCCTCAACCGGCGCGAACAGTTCGCGCTGGAAAAAGTGCTGGTCGACGAATTGCTGGGCCTGGGGCCGCTGGAAGAATTGCTGTCCGACCCGGACGTGACCGACATCATGGTCAACGGCCCGGACCAGACCTATATCGAAAAAAAGGGCAAGCTGATGATTGCCCCGATCAAGTTTCGGGACGAGGAGCATCTGTTCCAGATCGCGCAGCGGATCGTCAGCAAGGTCGGCCGCCGCGTCGACCAGACCACGCCGCTGGCCGACGCCCGCCTGCCCGACGGCAGCCGCGTCAACGTCATCGTGCCGCCGCTGTCCTTGCGCGGCACCGCCATCTCGATTCGTAAATTTTCGGCCAAGCCGATCACCATCGACATGCTGGCCCAATGGGGCGCGATGAGCCCCAAGATGGCGACCGCGCTCAAGATCGCTGGCGCCTGCCGTTTCAACATCGTCATTTCGGGCGGCACCGGTTCGGGCAAGACGACGATGCTCAATGCCCTGTCGAAGATGATCGATCCGGGTGAGCGCGTGCTGACGATCGAGGACGCCGCCGAATTGCGGTTGCAACAGCCGCACTGGCTGCCGCTGGAAACCCGCCCGGCCAATCTGGAGGGCAATGGTGCCATCACCATCGGCGATCTGGTCAAGAACGCCCTGCGTATGCGCCCGGATCGGATCATCCTGGGCGAAATTCGTGGCGCGGAATGTTTCGATCTGCTCGCCGCGATGAATACGGGCCATGACGGCTCCATGTGTACGCTCCACGCCAACAGCCCGCGTGAGTGCCTGGGCCGTATGGAAAATATGATCCTGATGGGGGACATTAAAATCCCCAAGGAAGCCATTTCCAAGCAGATCGCCGACTCGGTCGATCTGATCATCCAGGTCAAGCGTCTGCGCGACGGTTCGCGCCGCATCACCAACGTGACCGAGGTGATCGGCATGGAAGGCGACGTCATCGTCACCCAGGAATTGTTCAAGTTCGAATATCATGACGAGGATGACAGCGGCAAGATCGTCGGCGAATATCGGTCGATGGGCCTGCGTCCCTACACGCTGGACAAGGCGCGCATGTTCGGCTTCGACCAGCCTTTCCTGGAAGCCTGCCTGTAAAACCAAATCACGTTGATTGTGACTCATCTCCCCTCCCCGGCGGGGAGGGTTGATTGGAGTCACGCGCCTCCAATCAAGGGGAGGGGGAACGAGGCGAAGCCGAGCGTCCACGCTGGCCACAGCACACCCCCACCCAACCTCCCCCTCAAGGGGGAGGAGTCCTACTGCTCCAGATCATCGCAGGTTGGTATAAGAAAACATGGCTGGTGGGGATTTCCCCTCCAGCCCCTTGCTTCCACTCGCTACGACCGGCACACCCCTCTCCTGACCTATCATGAGAGGACTGCCGATGAACCGTCTCGCCCGTGCCGGACTGCTGCTGACCGGCCTTGCCCTGCCCGCTTTGCCCTTGCTGGCCCAACATGCCGGCCATGGCGATCATGCCGCGCACAAGGCGGCAGACCCGATTGCCACCGCCGTCGCCGCGTCCAGTCGCACGCCAACCAATGTCCTGCGCGACAAATATCGCCACCCGGCCGAAACATTGGCCTTTTTCGGTGTGACGCCGACCCAGACAGTGGTGGAATATGCGCCCAGCGGTGGCTGGTACACCGAAATACTCGCGCCCCTGCTGCGTGATCAGGGCAAATTCTACGCGCTGCAACCCACCGGCCGCTATCTGGACGGCTACAAGACATTCCTGGCCGCCAAACCCGCCGTCTATGACAAGGTGACGGTGGTCGCCTATCCCGAAGCGACCGCGACGATCCCCGCCAACAGCGTGGACACGGTGCTGACCTTCCGCAATGTCCATAATATGGTGATGGGCGGGACGGAGGCGGCGACCTTTGCGGCCTTCTTCGCCATGCTCAAGCCCGGCGGCACGCTGGGCGTGGTCGATCATCGCCTGCCCGAAACCCGCGACAGCGCGCTGGAAAAGACGAGCGGCTACCTCAAAGTCTCGACCATCCGCCGCATCGCTGAGGCCGCCGGTTTCACCTATGTCGGCGCGTCGGAAGTGAACGCCAATCCCAAGGATACTGCGGATTGGGCCAAGGGCGTATGGACCCTGCCCCCGACGCTGAACCAGAAGGATGTCGATCGCGACAAATATCTGGCCATTGGCGAGAGCGACCGCATGACGCTCAAATTCATCAAGCCGCTGTAATAGACCCTAACCGGTTGCGCCACGGCGCAACCGGGCTAAGGCGGAGCGGTGACGCCGTCCCCGCCCCAGCCCCGACTGCATCGGCCGCTTTTTGCCATCGGGCTGCGGCTGGCTGCTGTGGTCTGCCTGTCGATCATGTTCGTGACCGTGCGGGTGGTCGATGGACGGGGCGTCCATGTCGTCGAATCGCTGTTCTATCGCCAGGCGCTCGCCCTGCCCTTCGTGCTGGGCTGGGTGGCGATGGCCGATGGACTGCGCACCGTGCGCACCAACCGCATCCGCGTCCATGCCAGCCGGATGATGCTGGGGCTGACCGGTATGTTGCTCAATTTCCTGTCCTATATCCTGTTGCTACCCGCCGAAGCCGCAACGATCGGCTTTACCATGCCAATTTTCGGCACGATCCTGTCGGCGCTGATCCTGCGGGAGGCGACGGGCATCCATCGCTGGGCCGCCGTGCTGATCGGCTTTGCCGGGGTGCTGGTGATAGTCCGGCCCGATGCCGGCCATTTCCCGCTACTAGGCGTCGCGGTCGCCATCGGCGCCGCCTTCGTAACGGCCAGCGTCAGCCTGGTGCTGCGCGAACTGGGCCGTACCGAAAGCGCGGGCGTGGTCGTGTTCTGGTTCAGCGCGCTGTCGATGATCCCGCTGGGCATCGCCATGCCCTTCTTCGCGCAGATGCATGATCCGGTCACATGGGGTCTGTTGCTGCTGATCGGCCTGTTCGGCGGCATCGCCCAGATTTGCCTGACGGCGGCGCTGCGCTGGGCGCCAGTCTCCGTCGTACTGCCGATGGATTATAGCACGATCATCTGGACGACGCTGCTGGGCCTTGCCATCGGCGAGCCATGGCCGCTGGCGACGACCTGGATCGGGGCAAGCCTGATCATCGCCAGCGGTCTCTATATTGCCTGGCGCGAACATGTCCGCGGCAAAGCGGCGGTGCCTACGACATCAGCTCTGCATCCAGACTGATGTCGGCCTTCAGCAATTTGGAAATGGGGCAATTGGCCTTGGCCTTTGCCGCCAGATCCTGAAATGTCGCATCATCCACGCCGGGGATGCTCGCCTTGAGCGTCAGATGGCTGGCGGTGACGGCAAATCCATCGTCCAGCTTTTCCAGCGTGACGACCGCCTTCGTATCCATCTTGGATGCGGTCAGCCCGGCTTCACCCAGGATCAGCGACAGCGCCATGGTGAAGCAGGAGGCGTGGGCCGCGGCGATCAGTTCTTCGGGGTTGCTGCCCGGCACACCTTCAAAACGGGTAGCAAATCCATAGGGATAGGCGTCCAGCGCGCCGCTCTGGGTCGATATCGCGCCCTTGCCGTCCTTCAGCCCGCCGCTCCATACTGCTGATCCACTGCGATTGATCTTCATGACTCTATCTCCTGCTCTTGCCGACAAGGAACCCGCAGGCACCCCCGTGGTTGCATCCTTATGATCCTTCTTGTGCAGGAGAGTGACAATGTCTGACATGGCAATGACAAATCATGGAGCCAAACATAGCGAACTGATCGCGTCGGACCGGGTAGAGGGTACTGCCGTCTATAACCGGCAGGGCGAAAAGCTTGGCAAAATCTCCAACTTCATGGTCGACAAGGCGTCAGGGCAGGTCCGTTATGCGGTATTGTCCTTTGGCGGCTTTCTGGGGATGGGGCATGACCATTATCCCCTGCCCTGGTCGATGCTGAACTATGACACGCAGCAGGGCGGCTATGTGGTCGAACTCGACCGCAAGGTGCTGGAGGAAGCCCCGCGCCACATGGCCGACGAACGCCCCGATTATGACGATGGCTATGGCCGCAACGTCTATCAATATTATGGTCTGATCTACCCCTGGTAGGGGCTGGCGGGCGGACGGGTGGCAGCATCAGAGCCGCCTGCCCGCCCCCGCCTTCCGGTCGCCCAGATTTCGACACATTTTGTCGCTTGCCCATTGTCTACCATAAGAATAGAATTATCCTCATGTCCTGGATAGACAGGATGAGGATCAGACCATGGAGCGATTCGGATTTTCGGGTGACACGCGCCAGCCGGTCGTGCTGACCATCCCTGGCCTGAACAATAGCGGGCCGGGCCATTGGCAAAGCCTGTGGGAGGAAACACGCGGCGATTGCGAACGGGTTGATCTGGGCAGCTGGGCCAGCCCCAACCGCAATGCCTGGGTCACGCGGCTGGACGCAGCGATCCGCGCCGCCAACGGCCCGGTCATCCTGGCCGCACACAGTCTGGGCTGCATGGCCGTCGCCTGGTGGGGCGCGTTGCAGAGCCAGGCCTATGGCTGGCCCGTAACCGGCGCGCTGCTGGTTGCGCCGCCCGATTGCGACCGGATGGAAACGCCCGAAACGATCGGCGGCTTTGGCCCTACTCCACGCGCGCCGCTGCCCTTCCCGTCCATCCTGGTGGCCAGCCGGGACGACCCTTATATCTTCTTCGAGCGCGCCCACAGCATCGGCAAATATTGGGGCAGCGAATTTGTGGATGCGGGCCATGTCGGCCATATCAACGCCGATTCGGGCCTTGGCGAATGGAGTTTTGGGCAGGGGCTGCTCGAACGGCTGATCGACAATGCGCAGGAACAGGTATCGGCCATGCGCCAGTCCCGTCCCGCCATTCCGCTGGCGCGGCAGACGCTGACCTCTGCGGGCCTTCGCGCCCATTTGTGATCTTTGAACCCCAAGGGGCGCGACAAGAGAAACTTGAGCGCCCCTTATATTTACTTTTTTGTCTATCAATCTAGTTGAGATAATGTGCGGAAAGAGGTTACGCATGACAGACACAAGACCAACTGACTTCCGCAACGGCCGCACCGACACACAACGGTCCGACATCACGATCAGCATCGACAAGGTGCGCGGCGTGCTGGCGGGTTTGAAATTCGGATCGATCACGCTGACCGTCCATGACGCCCGCGTGGTCCAGATCGATGTCACCGAAAAGACGCGCCTGACCAGCTGACAGCGGAAGGCGCGCAACACGGGGCTACCGGGTCGCCATGACCCATGCGGCAAGGGGGTGAGCCGCACTATTGAGCGTCACCCTAAAGAGTACAGGCTTTGACCGGACCACCGGAAACGCCGCGATCGACTAAACACCGGACCGCCGGAAAAAGGGGACCAATATGATTGCGCGTTTTCTGTTGCTTGCCAGCGTGGCAAGCGCTTCCTTCATCACGCCTGCCGCCTTTGCGCAGGACGCCACGCCGCAGCCGGTCGACCCGGCCGCCGAAACGCAGAACCCGCGCAGCGACGTCATCGTCGTGACCGCCCGCCGCCGTCAGGAAACCGCGCAGGAAGTGCCGCTGGCCATTTCCGTGGTTCGTGGCGACAGCATTGAAGCGACCGGCAATTTCAACATCGTCAAGCTGCAACAGCTCGCACCGACGCTGCAGGTCTATACGACCAACCCGCGCAACACGTCGGTCAACATTCGTGGCCTTGGCGTGCCATTCGGCCTCACCAGCGACGGCTTTGAACAGGGCGTCGGCATCTATGTCGACGACGTTTATAACAGCCGCGTTGCCGCCGCGACCTTCGACTTCCTCGACGTCGCGCAGGTCGAAGTGCTGCGCGGGCCACAGGGTACGCTTTATGGCAAGAACACCACGGCAGGCGCGATCAACATCACGACCAACCAGCCGACCTTCAATTTTGAGGGCCGCGCCGAACTGACCGTCGGCAACCTCAACCTCAAACAGGCAAAGGCCGCTGTTTCCGGTCCTCTGTCCGACACGGTCGCCGTGCGCATCGCCATGGCATCGACCAGCCGTCGCGGCACCCTGTTCAACACCACCAGCGATCGCTGGATCAACGAGCAGGACAATCTGGGCATTCGTGGCCAGTTGCTGTTCAAGCCGAGTGAAGATTTCAGCATCACCCTGTCGGGGGATTACAGCAAGCAGGATCCTGAATGCTGCGGCACCGCCTTCGTCCGCGTCGGGCGCACGCAGCGCGCGCTGACCCGCCAATATGACGCGCTGGTCGCTGCGGTCAACGCCGCCAATCCCGGTCGCAACTACGCGGCCAGCCGCAATGTCTATGACCGCCGGACCGATCTCGACTCCAGTCTGAACGCGGGCAACAAGATTGGCGGCGTATCGGCCAAGATCAAATGGAATGTCGGCCCCGGCACGCTGACGTCGGTCACCGCCTGGCGTTTCTGGGACTGGAAGCCGGAAAATGACCGCGATTTTACCGGCCTGTCGATCGTCTCGAAATCGCAAAACCCCTCGCAGCAGGACCAGTATAGCCAGGAATTCCGCTATAATTACGAAAGCCAGGATGTCGATTTCGTGCTGGGCCTGTTCGGCTTCAAGCAGCGGATCGACACCCAAGGCACCGAACAGCAGGGTGCCGATGCCAGCCGCTGGAGCCTGACCGGTACGCAGGCGACCAACCCGGCCATCCTTCAGGGCCTGACCGCCAGCAACACCCAGTATCTCAAGGCCGACAGCGCGGCGCTGTTCGGACAGGTCAGCTGGAAAATCACCGACGCCCTGACCATCCAGCCGGGCGCGCGGGTCAATTATGACAAGAAGTCCGGCTTCTATCAGCGCGTGGTAACCAACGGCGCGGGCCAGGTCATCAGTTGCACCCCCACCCCTGCCGCCGGATCGACGCTGGCCGCCCAGTGCGGCATCTATCAGCCCCAGATCAGTGCGCCGTCCGACAGCGCATGGAACTTCACCTACGACTTCAACATCAATTACAAGATCGCCCGCGACGTGCTGGCCTATGCGACCTATGCCAAGAGCTTCAAGACGCTGGGGATCAACCAGAATGGCTTGCCGCTCAACGCCGACAATACCGTAAATCTGGATGCAGGCACGGTGAAGCCGGAATCGGTCAACCATTATGAAATCGGCCTCAAGACCCAGTTTTTCGATCGCCGGGCGACCTTCAACCTCACCGCCTTCCGCACCGATATCAAGAATTTCCAGGCAACGGTGAATGGCGGCCAGTTCGGTACGGTGCGCGGCTACCTCGCCAATGCGGGCAAGGTCCGGTCGCAGGGTATCGAGGCGGATTTCAAGATCGTCGCCAGCGATCGCTTCACCGCCTATGCCAATGGTGCCTATACCGACGCCAAATATAAGAAGTTCGTGGACGCGCCCTGCCCGCCCGAATTGTCGGGCGGCACGTTCCAGGCGGCCAATGCGACGCCGGACTATTCGCAGCCGGGCGTGCCGGGTGCGCTCAGCCCGCGCCAGTGCGACATTTCCGGTGCCGATCTGCCGGGCGTATCGAAATGGGCCTTCTCCTATGGTGCGGAGATCAACCAGCCGGTGACGCTGCTGGCGAAAGAGGGCCAAGTCTATTTCGGCGTGGACGGTAACTACCGTTCGCACTGGAACAGCAATGCCTCACCCTCGATCTACACCAATGTGAAGGGCTATGCGCTGACCAACTTCCGCGCCGGTTTCCGGGGCGAAGGGTTCGATGTGTTTGGCTGGGTCCGCAACGCGCTCGACGTCGATTATATCGAAACCCTGCAGGTCGCACCCGGCAACACCGGCCTGATCGCCGGCCAGCCCGGCGATCCGCAAACCTGGGGCGGCACGATCAAATTCAGCTTCTGATCCGCAAATTATCCAGCTCACCCCCGGCGGGGCGGCAGCAATGCCGCCCCGTTTGCGTTGTGGGGCGCCATAGACTATATATGGTCCGAATTTGATCGAGGATCACCATCATGCGCTATTCCACCCGGATCAAGCCGATCAGCTATTTCAAGGCAAATGCCGCCGAAATCCTTGCTGACCTCAGCGAGGGTGCCGAACCGATGATCCTCACCCAAAATGGTGAAGCGAAGGCCATCGTGCAGGACATTCGCGATTATGAAAAGACCCAGGAAACACTGGCGATGCTCAAGATATTGGCGTTGGGAATGGAAGATTTAAGAGCCGGTCGCACCATCCCCTGGGAACAAGCAGTGGAACAGCTGAAATCCCGGCCTCGCGCCGAAGATGACTGAAGCGCCCTACAGGGTGATCCTGACCAAGGCCGCGCACGCCGATTTGCGCGCGATCCACGCCTATATGGCAGAGGTCCGATCCGTCGAAGCGGCTGATGAACTTCTGAGCCAATTGAACGAGCGTGTTCTCGCGTTGCGGCACTATCCGCTGCGTGGGTCCATTCCGCAGGAACTGGAGGCCTCCGGCACCAAGGAGTGCAGGCAAATTGTCCATCCGCCCTATCGCCTCCTGTACAGCGTCGTGGACGACATCGTGTTGATCCTCATGATTGCCGATGGTCGTCGCGACATGCAGGCACTGCTGGGCCAGCGCCTGCTGGGCCAGTAAGACCACCCCCGCCCCTCCGGCATTTGCGCCCCGCGCCACGGTGCGGTAGAGCGCCCCCATGTCCACGACCTTCACGCTCGACACGTCGACCAGCCGCGCCACGCCCACCCCTGCGCCGATGAAGCGCCTGACCGTGCCTGCTATCCAGCGGCGCAAATTTGAGGGGAAAACCGCAGAGCCGCTGGTGATGCTGACGGCCTACACCGCGCGACAAGCGCAATTGCTCGACCCGCATTGCGACATGCTGCTGGTCGGCGATTCGCTGGGGCAGGTGATTTACGGCCTGCCCTCCACCCTCGCCGTCACGCTCGACATGATGTGCGCCCATGGCGCGGCGGTGGTGCGCGGCAGCTATCATAGCGTCGTCGTGGTCGACATGCCGTTCGGCAGCTATGAATCCTCGCCGCAACAGGCCTTCGCCAGCGCCAGCCGCATCATGGCGGAAACCGGCGCGGCGGCGGTCAAGCTGGAGGGTGGGCAGGTGATGGCGGAAACGATCGCTTTCCTCAGCCAGCGCGGCATCCCGGTCATGGCCCATGTCGGCCTGACCCCGCAGGCGGTCAACGCGCTGGGCGGCTATGGCGCGCGGGGCAAGAGCCAGGAAGAACATGCCAAGATCATGGCCGATGCCCGTGCCGTCGCGCAGGCGGGTGCCTTTGCCCTGGTGCTGGAGGGGGTGATGGAGGAACTTGCCGTTGCCATCACCGACAGCGTCGATGTGCCGGTGATCGGCATTGGCGCGTCCGCCCATTGCGACGGGCAGGTGCTGGTGACCGAAGACATGCTGGGCATGTTCGAACGGGTGCCGCGCTTCGTCAAACGCTTCGACAATATCGCGCAAACCATCACCAGCGCAGCGGAGCGTTATGCCGCCGATGTGCGGGCGCGCAGCTTTCCGACCGAAGAACAGGTGTATCGCCCGAAAAAGTGATTTGCCTGTGGCATAAGCGCCGCTATTGATCGCGCCTTCTGCCCATCTGTTTCTGATCCATGTCCCGGAGAATATCGTGGCCCTGACGCCGCAAAATAGCGAAGCCTTCATGCGTGAAGTCGATGAAGCGGTCCGTCAGGACCAGCTTTTGACCGTGTGGCAGCGCTATGGGCGCTGGATCCTGGTTGCGGTCGTCGTCGGCCTGGCGGCCTTTGGCGGCTGGCTCTACTGGCAGCATCATAGCAAGACCCAATCGGAAGCCGTGTCGGAACAAATGGACGCCGTGCTGGCGACCGCCACCGGCGGCGGCACGCCCGATGCCAAGCAGCTGGACGCACTGACCAAGGCCAGCCAGCCGGGCTATCGCGCCTCGGCGCTGCTGGTGCAGGCCGGCACCGCATCCCGCAAGGGCGACGCCAAGGGCGCGATCGCGCTCTATGGCGCGATGGTCGCCGATACCAGGCTGGACCAGCCCTATCGTGATCTGGCGCTGATCCGCCAGACCGCGCTGCAATTTGAAACGCTAAAGCCCCAGCAGATCGTCGATCGCCTGAAACCGCTGGCGATCGAGGGTGCGCCCTGGTTCGGCAGCGCGGGCGAACTGGTCGCCATCGCCTATATGAAGATGGGCAAGAATGACCTCGCCGGGCCGCTGTTCGCCGGAATCGCCAAGGACGCCAACGTCCCTCAGTCGATCCGTTCACGCGCGCGACAGATGGCAGGTTTATTGGGGATCGACGCGGTTGAATTGCCCGCTGATCCGGCACAGGGATGAATGAGCGCATGGGAATGGACAGCATGAAGAATAAAGCGCCCATTGGCCGCGCCGTGACGCTCACCCTGATGATCGCGCTGCTCGCTGGCTGCGGCATCGTCGGCGGCAAGAAGGGCGGTCCCAAGACCCCGGTGCTGGGCAACCGCGTGTCCATCCTGAACAATGAACAGGGTGTCGAGGTTGAACCCGCGCTGGCCGACGTGCCGGTCGCCCTGCCCGCCCCCTATGTCAACGAACAATGGGCGCAGCCGGGCGGCGACCCGTCCAAGGCGATGGGCAATGTGTCGCTGGGCGGATCACCCACGCAGGTGTGGAGCGCCTCGATCGAGGGCAGCTCGCCGCAGGCCCGCCTGGCCGCGTCACCAGTCGTGTCGGGCGGCAAGCTGTTCGTGACCGACGCGGGCGCGCATGTCATCGCATTCGACGCAGCCAGTGGCGGCAAATTGTGGCAGACCAGCCTGCCTGCCGAGGGCAAGGGCAATGGCCGTTCGCTCTTCGGCGGCGGCGTCAGCGTATTGGGCGACCGGGTGTTCGCCAGCACGGGCCTGGGCGACGTATTCGCGCTCAACACCGCCGACGGGGCCATCATCTGGAAGAAGCATCTGGCCGGGCCGCTGCGCGGCGCGCCGACGCTGGAAAATGGCCATGTCTATGTGATGGGCCAGGACAACCAGATTTTCGCGCTCAACCAGTCCGATGGCGAAACCCAGTGGACCGACAGCGGCACGTTGCAGGTGACCGGCGTGTTCGGCGTCGCCGCCCCCGCAGCCGCCCAAGGCACGGTGATCGCGGGCTATAGCTCCGGCGAACTGACCGCCTATCGCTATGAAAATGGCCGGACCCTGTGGGGCGACGCGCTGTCGCGCACCAGCATTTCGACCGCCGTGGCGACGCTGACCGACATCGATGCCGACCCGGTGATCGACCGGGGCCGAGTGTTCGCGATCGGTCAGGGCGGCCGCATGGCCTCCTATGAACTGACCAGCGGCCAGCGCCTGTGGGAAATCAACATTGCGGGCATCTCCACCCCGTCGGTTGTCGGCGAATGGGTGTTCGTCGTCACCAGCGACGCCCGCCTGCTCTGCGTCGCGCGCGCCACCGGCAAGATCCGCTGGGTCAGCCAGCTGCGCCGCTGGCAGAAGGAAAAGAAGAAGGACAAGGCGATCCGCTGGACCGGCCCTGTTCTGGCGGGCAATCGCCTGATCGTCGTGTCCACGCGCGGCCAGATGGTCTATGTCGATCCCACCAATGGCAGCGTGCAGGCCGAAGTGGACATGGATCGCTCCATGTCGCTCTCGCCCATCGTCGCCAACAACATGCTTTATCTGCTTGCCGATGATGGAAAATTGACGGCACTCCGCTAAGAGCAACAAATATGCTAGGCCTGCTCCCGCGAAGGCGGGTGTCCAGTTCCACCATTCGGACTGGACTCCCCCCTTCGCGGGAGCACGGCGTTTGTCGATTTTGAATTTGTTAGAAGGAAACGGGCCTCCATGCTGCCCACAGTAGCCATTGTCGGGCGACCCAATGTGGGCAAGTCCACCCTCTTCAACCGCCTGGTCGGCAAGAAGCTGGCGCTGGTCGACGACCAGCCCGGCGTCACCCGCGACCGGCGGGAGGGCGAGGCGCATCTGCTTGGCCTGGACTTCATCATCGTCGATACCGCCGGTTATGAGGATGAGGACGCCAACAGCCTGCCCGGCCGGATGCGGATGCAGACCGAAGCGGCGGTCGAAAATTGCGATCTCGCTTTGTTCATGATCGACGCACGCGCCGGCATCACCCCGCTGGACGAGGAAATCGCCCGCTGGCTGCGCGCCAATGATGCGCCGGTCGTGCTGGTCGCCAACAAGGCGGAGGGCAAGGCCGCCGACGATGGCGTGATGGAATCCTTCAGCCTGGGGCTGGGCGAACCGATCCCCTTTTCCGCCGAACATGGTCAGGGCATGGCCGACCTGTTCCAGGCGCTGCTGCCGCATCTGGAAAAGGAAGATGACGAGCCGCACGAAAAGGAATTTTACGAGGATGACGAGAGCGCGCCGCTCAAGCTCGCCATCGTCGGCCGCCCCAATGCGGGCAAATCCACGCTGATCAACCGGCTGCTGGGCGAAAACCGCCTGTTGACCGGCCCGGAAGCGGGCATCACCCGCGACAGCATCGCCGTCGACTGGATGTGGATCAGCGACGAAGGCCAGGAACGCCCCGTCCGCCTGATCGACACTGCCGGTATGCGCAAACATGCCAAGGTGCAGGACAAGCTGGAGAAGCTGGCCGTCACCGATGGTCTGAAC
Source organism: Sphingobium sp. FG58 (assembly GCF_057809055.1). Lineage (NCBI taxonomy): Bacteria > Pseudomonadati > Pseudomonadota > Alphaproteobacteria > Sphingomonadales > Sphingobiaceae > Sphingobium > Sphingobium sp. FG58. Next base: position 200,164 of record NZ_JBMDJF010000001.1, read on the forward strand.
GCTGTGAACTTCGCCGAAGTCGTGGTGCTGCTGCTCGATTCGACCCGCGGACTGGAGGCGCAGGATCTACGCATCGCCGACAAGGTGCTGGAGGAAGGGCGCGCGCTCGTCGTCGCGCTCAACAAATGGGATACGGTCGAACATGGATCGGCCCTCTATCAGGGCATCAAGCAGGCACTGTTCGACGGCCTCGCGCAGGTGCGCGGCGTGCCGATCATGACCGTGTCGGCCGCGACCGGCAAGGGACTGGATGACCTGATCCGCGTCGCGTTCGAAACCCGCACCACCTGGTCGAAGCGCGTGTCCACCGGCGTCCTCAACCGCTGGTTTGAAAGCGCGCTGGAGGCCAATCCGCCGCCAGCGCCGGGCGGCAAGCGGATCAAGCTGCGCTACATCACCCAGGCCAAGACCCGCCCGCCCGGCTTCATCCTGTTCGGCACGCGGCTTGACGACCTGCCCGAAAGCTATCGCCGCTATCTGGTCAATGGCATCCGCAAGGAGCTGGGCTTTGGCGCGGTGCCGGTGCGGCTGACGCTGCGCAGCGCCAAAAACCCGTTCGGCAAATAGGCGCGATGGCCGATCCGGTCATCGTCAATGCGCGCGGTATGAAATGTCCCTGGCCCGCCCTGCGAGCGGCACGGGCCATGCGCGATACGCACGCTATTATGATCGAAGCGGACGACCCGATTGCCGGGCGCGAACTGGAAGCGCTCGCCCGGCAGCATGGCTGGTCCTTTACGGTCCTCGACACGCATCGTTATGCGCTGTCGCACATTGCACCAGATTGAACCGAACAATCCATTGCTCTTCGCCACGCTTTAACGCTCTGTTTACATGCACCGCCTATTTTCTTGTTGTTAGAGCAAGGAGTGGCACGGGTGCCTCATCAAGAAGCCGACCTCGTCAATTGGAGCGATTTTGCACGGACCCGCGGTGAGCTGGGTACGGCATTTCTGCGCATCCTTGGCTATTTCCGCGAAGATGGCGCCAAATCCATCGGCGCTGTCGAAGATGCCTTTCGCGCCCGCAATGCCGCCGCGCTGGTGACGCCAGCCCATACGCTCAAGGGCGAATCGGCGCAATTTGGCGCCTATCGGCTGAGCGCCATGGCCGAAGAAATTGAAATGGTCGCCCGCCGCTGCGTGGAAACACGGGAAAGCCCGGACGAACTGATCGAAACCGTCGTGGCGCTGCGCCCCTGTTTTTCCGAGACGATGGCGCTGCTGGACCGTGACGCCAACCCGCTGGTGGCGCGTCGTCCGGTTACATTTGGCCGTCGCGCGGACACCCCGGTACAGGGCTTTGGTCGCGCCGTCTGATTTTTCCGTATTGAAATAAAACCCATCATGCCCCCATATGGCAGGCATGACACGCTTTTCCATGCTCGACCTCGTCCCCGTCCGCGAAGGGGACAGCGTCGCCACCGCGCTGGCCAATGCGGCCGATCTTGCCGCCCATGCCGAAGCGCTGGGCTATCATCGCTACTGGGTCGCCGAACATCATGGCATGCCGGGCATCGCATCGGCCGCTACATCGGTCGTGCTGGCCCATATCGGCCATGCGACCTCCACCATCCGCATCGGCGCGGGCGGCATCATGCTGCCCAACCATGCCCCGCTGCTGATCGCCGAACAATTTGGCACGCTTGCCGCCCTGTTCCCCGGCCGGGTCGATCTGGGGCTGGGCCGCGCGCCCGGCTCCGACCAGCGGGTGGCGCAGGCGATCCGCCGCAATCTGGCGGGCGGCGCGGACCAGTTCCCGCGCGACGTCATGGAGTTGCAGGCCTATTTCGCGGGCGATGACCGATTGGGCATTCAGGCAACGCCGGGCGCGGGCGAGGATGTGCCGCTATGGATATTGGGGTCCAGCCTCTATGGCGCGCAACTCGCCGCCGCGCTCGGCTTGCCCTACGCCTTCGCCTCGCATTTCGCACCCGGCGCGCTGGACGACGCGATCGCCATCTACCGCCGCGATTTCCGCCCGTCGGCACAGCTCAAATATCCCTATGTGATGGCGGGCTATAATGTCTTTGCTGCCGACAGCGCCGACGAAGCGCAACTGCTCGCCAGTTCGATGCAGCAGGCGTTCGTACGCCTGCGCACCGGCCAGCCGGGCAAGCTCCAGCCGCCGGTGGAGGGCTATTATGACAGCCTGCCGCCCCAGGCGCAGGCGATGCTGTCCGACGTGCTGAGCGTGTCCAGCATCGGCACCCAGGCCGATGTCGAGCGCGACCTGACCGCCTTCGTGGCGCGCACTCAGGTCGACGAACTGATCCTCACCAGCCAGATCCATGATGTGGCTGCGCGCAAGCACAGCGTCGCCATCGCCATGGCCGCAGCACAGGCACTCACTGCCCGCGAACCGGCCTGATCCGCCCGCCGCTCAGCATAGTGGCCGCGCCGGGCGCGATCCGGCGCAGCAGCGTGGCGATCAGCATGACTGCGCCCAGCACCAGCAGCGGCTGGATCACCAGATAGACTGGGTAGAGCGGCGATCCGAGCGGCCCGAACATCTGGCCCAGCAATGGCCCGAGCAGCCAGATCAGGATCAGGTGCGCGCAGAAGAGGAAGAAGGCGAACGGCTCTATCCGCAGCAATACGCCACGCGCACCGCTCCCCGCCAGCGCCCAGGCCAGCCGCCAGAAGGCCAGCGCAGCCGCGATCCGCACCGCCAGATCGATGGCATTGCGCACCCGCACGGGCGGCAATTCCGCCAGCCCGACCATCACATAAAGCTGGACGCTGATCAGCAGCGCAAAGGGCAGCACTGCCGCCGCCAGCGGCAGCGCTATCGCCCGCCGCTCCCACTCGCCGCGCCGGGCAAGGATGCCCAGCGTGAAGAAGCACAGGATCGACGCCCGCATCAGCACCGGCGGCCCCAGCCCCGCAACATGGGCCGCCGCCGCCGCCATGACCACCAGCCACAATATCCATCCCGGCGATCGCACCAGCAACGGCGCGGCAACCATGCACAGGAACAGGTCGCGAAGGAATGGCATCTGGACATTGATGTCAGGATTGCGGCTGACGATCAGCACCTCCTCCACCACCCACCAGGCCGACGTCGGCAGCGGCGCACGCAGCGATCCGAAATAGGCAGCGCCCGACACCAGCAGGATCGCCAGCCCGTTCCACAGGATCATCGGCAACATGATCGTCCGCGCCTTGCGCCGGACATGACCCGACCAGTGCCGCGCGCTCTGCGACCCTGCCACCAGCCAGCCTGAAATCAGCCCCAGCAGTGGCACGGCGCTGCGCCCGAATATCTCCATCAGCGCCCAGCGCAGATTAGCCTGCGCCGTGCCGCGCAGCGCGTCCAGCGCCTCGCCATTCTGCCCGGTCCAGGCATGGACATAGACGACGCCAAGGATGCAGATGACACGGGCTATGGCGATCGCGTCGGAGCGACGCGCTCCATCGGCCACTATCGTTTCGGACAAGCAAAGATCCTGACTGTTACGCGGCAATAATGCGCCAACTGGCCCGCTGTTCCGCGCCGCCTCATGTCGATCCGTTTCGGACCTGTGCCTACCGCGCGTTAACCCTGTGCGCCTATAAGCCAATCTTTACCTCTATCGCCTAGATAAGTCCCTGTTTGCCGGAAGCCGCTCCGGTCGAAGGGACGACAAAGGCTCATGACCCAGATGCCGGGCGCACATCAATTTGCCAATGCTGCATCGTCCGCGCACCCCGCAACGGGGCAGGCCATGGGTATGGTGTTCCAGATTGCCGGCTCCAGTTCCAAGGTGATGATCGACGCCACGCGCCTCGCCGTGCTGGGGCAGGATCCCGATCCCTGCACCGCGATGGCGGGACAGGTCGGCAGCCAGGTGAAGATGCGTGTCGGCCAATGCTGGCTGGTCGCCAGCGTGCGCGCGATGACGCTGGATCAGGCGAGCAAGAGCATCATCGCCGACATCGATTTTCTGGGCGAGGGCGACGAGGAGCGGCTGACCGGCCGCATCTATCGCTTCCGCCGCGGCGTGACCCGCTATCCCACGCCGGGGACCGATATCTTCCCCGTGTCGGGCAGCGACATGCAGCAAATCTATGCCGCCGACGACCGCCCCAATGTCGAGATCGGCACCGTCTATCCCACCAACGATACCCGCGCCGCCCTCTATGTCGATTCGATGCTGGGCAAGCATTTCGCGCTGCTCGGCTCCACCGGCACCGGCAAGTCGACCAGCGCGGCCCTCATCCTGCACCGCATCTGCGACCTGTCGCCGCAGGGACATATCGTCATGATCGACCCGCATGGCGAATATGGCGCGGCCTTCGCCAGCAACGGCGCGGTGTTCGACGTCAACAACCTCGCCCTGCCCTACTGGCTGATGAATTTTGAGGAACATTGCGAGGTGTTGGTCACCTCGTCCGGCTCCGAGCGCACGGTCGACTGCGACATTCTCGCCAAATGCCTGCTCGCCGCGCGCTCGAAGAATCGCCTGGCCGAACAGATTGGCCGCCTGACCGTCGATTCGCCGATCCCCTATCTGCTGTCCGACCTGACCTCCATCCTCCAGAACGAGATGGGCAAGCTCGACAAGGGCACCAATTCGCTGCCCTATATGCGGCTCAAGACCAAGATTGACGAGATCAAGGCCGACCCGCGCTACAGCTTCATGTTCTCCGGCATGTTGGTCGCCGACACGATGCAGGCCTTCATCGCCAAGATTTTCCGCCTGCCATCGGACGGCAAGCCGATCTCGATCATCGACGTGTCGGCCATGCCGTCCGACATCACCTCCACCGTCGTGTCGGTATTGTCGAGGTTAGTGTTCGACTATGCCATCTGGGCGCGCGACGAACCGCAGCGGCCGATCCTGCTGGTCTGCGAGGAAGCGCATCGCTACATCCCCAACAGCACCACGGGTGCAGGGCAGGCCGTGCGCAAGATATTGGAGCGGATCGCCAAGGAAGGCCGTAAATATGGCGTCTCGCTGGGCCTGATCACCCAGCGCCCGTCCGATCTGGCCGAAGGCGTGCTGTCGCAGTGCGGCACCATCATTTCGATGCGCCTGAACAACGACCGTGACCAGGCCTTTGTGAAAGCCGCCATGCCCGAAGGCGCGCGCGGCTTCCTCGATTCCATCCCCGCGCTGCGCAACCGGGAAGCGATCATCTGCGGCGAAGGCGTCGCGGTGCCGATCCGCGTCGCGCTCGACAATCTGGAAGAACATCGCCGCCCCGCATCGGGCGACCCCAGCTTCACCGAACTATGGCGCTTGTCCGGTGGCGAGGACGCCATCCTCGACCGCACCATCACCCGCTGGCGCAATCAGGGGCGTTGATCGTCACGCATGGGAAAGGTGATAGCGTTTCCCGGCGAAGACCGGGCTATCGCATATGAAACTACCCCCTCCTTCATCGTCATCCTGAACTTGTTTCAGGATCCATTCCTCGTACCGAGCGGCAGCTTTTGGGGCATGATGGATGCTGAAACAAGTTCAGCATGACGTTGCTGAATAACGGAAACTCATATGCAATTCCCCGGCCATTGCCGGGGAACAACAGTTCGTAGGTTTCCATCAATGCGCATTGTTATTACCCCGTCGGCGCGATCCGTCCGGCTGGCTCCGCCTCGCTATTCACCGATTCGCGGCATTCTTCCTCATGCACCGGCACCAGCAGCTTGGCCTTGCGCCAGCCGCTATGGGCATAGACGAGGAACGCCAGCAGCAGCGACATGAACGACCCCGCCGGAAAGCTGAACCACAGCGCGTCCGGCCCGATCAGCGGATAGCCGACATAATAAAAGCCGATCCGCACAACGAACAGGGTGAAGATCAGGATCAGCAGCGGCCTCACCACCACGCCATTGGCGCGCATCACCCCGAACAGGATCATGGTGCAGCCAAAGGCGATGAAGCTCCAGCTGACCCGCAACTGCATGTGCCACGCTTCGGCGATCACCGCGCCATTATCGCCCAGGAACAGCCCCAGCAACGGCTCGTGAAACGCCAGCATCACCGCGACCATCGCGCCGGTGATCAGCAATTGATAGCCGATGCCGACCCAGGTGATCCGGCTGATCCGGTCCCACCGGCCAGCGCCGACATTCTGCGCCGCCATCGCGCTGACCGCCGCGCCCATCGCCATGGCGGGCATCTGAAGATAGGTCCATAGCTGCTGCGACGCGCCATAGGCCGCCGTCACCAGCAACCCTTCGCGATTGACCAGGCCGATCATCACCAGCCCCGACGCGGACATGACGATCATCTGGAGGCCCATCGGCAGCCCCTTGCCCAGCAAGACTCCCATCTGGTCGGCAGCGGGGCGCAGATAGGCGAGTTCCGGGCCGCGCAGCCGCAGCGGCAGATCCTTGGCATAGGTGTAGGCGATAATGCCGATCAGGCTGACAAAGCCCGCCACCGCGGTCGCGGTCGCCGATCCGGCAATGCCCATGGCGGGAAACGGCCCCAGCCCCAGGATCAGCACGGGGTTGAGGATCAGGTCCATGGCCACGCTGACGATCATGAAGATGAGCGGCGTGCGCGCGTCCCCCACCCCGCGCAGGCCCATCATGATCATCACCGACAACAGGCTGGCGGGCATCGCAACGAAGATGACGCGCAGATAGACCAGCGCCATGTCATAGGCTTCCGCCGGGGTCGCCAGCATCCGCAGCAGCGCCGGCGCGCCCAGCCAGCCCGCCGTCGAAACCACGACCGCCATGGCCATGCAGAAACCGACCGCCGACCCGAACGCGCGCCGCGCCGCGTCGATATCCCGCCGCCCCATCGACTGGCCGATCATGACCGTGGACGCCATGCCAAAGCCGAACACGACCGAGAACATGAGGAACATGATGATATTGGCATTGGCCGTCGCCGCCAGCGCCTGCGGCCCCAGAAACCGCCCGACCCATATCGCGTTGATCGAGCCATTCAAGGACTGGAGGATATTCGACGCCAGCGTGGGAATGGCGAACAGCAGCAGCGTGGACGCGATCGGCCCCTGCGTCAGGTCTTTTGCGCCCGCTGTACTCGCTGCCACTTGCTGCCTCTCCCCTCGTGCCGGTGTTCCCGCGCAGGCGGGAACCCAGTCCGGACGTTTCAACTGGGTACCCGCCTGCGCGGGAACACATAGTCCTTATAGGTTCACCCCAGCCGGTCCAGCGCCGCTTTCAGCCTTTCCGCCTCGGCGGTTTTTTCGGCATGATCCTCGCGCGCCTTGGCCACGGCTTCGGGCTTGGCCTTTTCGACGAAACTGGGGTTGGACAGCCGCCCGCCCAGGCCATCCCGCTCCTTCTCCGCCGCGGCCAGCGCCTTGGCGAGACGGGCTTTCTCCGCCGCAATGTCGATTACGCCTTCCAGCGGCAGGATGAAGGTCGCCTCATCCACCACGATCTGCGCCGCACCGCCTTCGGGTGGCTCGCCGAACGTCAGGCTCTCGATCCGCCCCAGCCGCGCCAGCGCAGCGCCCTGCCGGTCGAGGCGACGATGCGTCGTTTCCGATCCGTCGCGCACCACCATCGGCAGCTTGGCACCCGGCGGCACATTGAGTTCGGTGCGTCCGGTGCGGATCGCACTGACCAACCGGATCAGCCAGTCAATCTCCGCCTGCGCCTCCGTATCGACCGCCGCCAGCGCCTTGGGCCATTGCGCCACGATCAGTGCGTTGGCGCGATCGCCGGTCAGGTGCCACAATTCTTCGGTGATGAAGGGCATGAACGGGTGGAGCATCACCAAAATCTGGTCGAACGCCCAGCCCGCGACCGCGCGCGTCTCATCGTCCATCGCGCCCTTGGTCAGCTCGATATACCAGTCGCAAAACTGGTCCCACACGAAATGATAGATCGCATTGGCCGCCGCATCGAAACGCAGGTCGGCCAGCGCCGTGTCGATCGCCTGCACGGTGGCCACCGTCTCGGCAATGATCCAGCGGTTGACCGGCAGCGTGGCGGCAGGCGCGTCGATGCTGGTCGATGCGGTGACCCCGTTCGACTGGAGAAAGCGCGCGGCGTTCCACAGCTTGGTCGCGAAGTTGCGATAGCCCTCGACCCGCTTCTCATCCATCTTCACGTCGCGGCCCTGGCTCTCCATCGCACTCATGAAGAAGCGCAGCGCATCAGCCCCGAACTTGTCGATCAGGCCGAGCGGATCGACCACATTACCCTTGGACTTGGACATTTTCTGCCCGTCGGCGGCGCGGACGAGGCCATGGAGATAGAGTTTGCGCCAGGGGACGTCGCCCATAAATTCCATCCCCTGCATCGCCATCCGCGCGTCCCAGAAGAACAGGATGTCGAACCCGGAAATGAGGAGATCATTGGGGTAGTGGCGGGACACCAAATCCTCCCCGGCACGGGGAGGGGGACCGCCAGCTTGCTGGTGGTGGAGGGGGTCTGCGTCTGGACGAGAGTTGGCGTCGAGACGCCCCCCCCCTCCGTCAGCGCTCCGCGCTGCCACCTCCCCGTTCCGGGGAGGATTGTCCTCCGGCCAGCCCAGCGTCCCGAACGGCCACAGCGCCGAGGAGAACCAGGTGTCGAGGACGTCGGGATCGCGAACGAGAATGATAGGGTTGGGGAGGTCTTTCTCGCGCAACTTGTCGCGCCATTCGTCCTTCTGCGCATAAGACTGCGCGAAGAAAATATGCTCTTCAGTCAGCCCTTCAATGGCGTAATACTCAACAGCTTGGCGTCGAATGTCGGCTTCGTCATCTCCGACGAACGTATGCTCTAGGCGATTTTTCTCTGCGCCAGTAAAGCCGATATGGCCATCAACGATCATATCATCAGCTGTTTTAGCGGGTCCAAACCAAGCCGGAATCCGATGCCCCCACCACAACTGGCGGCTCACACACCAGGGCTGGATATTCTCCATCCAGTTGAAGAAGGTCTTTTCCCATGTCTTGGGGACGATCTCGATCCTCCCGTCGCGCACCGCCTGCATCGGCGCGACGGCCAGCTTGGCGGCGTCGACATACCATTGGTCGGTCAGCCAAGGCTCGATCACCACGCCGGAGCGGTCGCCAAACGGCGTCTGGATGACCCGCGGCTCGAAGTCGGCGGCGATCTCCTCGCCCTCCTTATTCTTCGTGACGTGCGGCACGAGGAAGCCCAGCGCCTTCATCTCCGCGACCACGGCCTCGCGCGCGCCATCCACGCCATCGCGCTTGAAGCGGTGCAGGCCGAGATAGGCGTCGGGCACCAGACCGTCCGCGGTCTGCACGACATTGGCGTCCGCATCGAACATGTTGAGCATCGCGCCCGCCGCGATGCCCGCGCGCTTGCCAACCTCGAAATCGTTGAAATCATGCCCCGGCGTAATCTTCACCGCGCCGGACCCCAGTTCCGGGTCGGCATAATCGTCGCCCACGATCCGCAAGCGCCGCCCGGTAATCGGCTGCAATATCTCCTTGCCGATCACGCTGCGATAGCGCGGATCGTCGGGATGCACCGCGACCGCCATGTCGGCCAGCATCGTTTCCGGCCGCGTCGTCGCGACGACGATATGATCGCTGCCATCCGCCAACGTCACGCCATCGGCCAGCGGATATGTGAAGCGCCAGAAGCCGCCCTGCGTCTCCTTCGTCTCCACCTCCAGATCGGAAATGGCGGATCGGAAATGCGGGTCCCAGTTGACCAGCCTTTTGTCGCGATAGAGCAGCCCGCGCTGGTGCAGTTCCACGAACACCTTGACCACGGCCTTGCTGAAATGCGGGTCCATGGTGAATTGTTCGCGGCTCCAGTCCATCGAACAGCCCAGCCGCCGCAGCTGGCCGGTGATCGTGCCGCCGCTCTCCTGCTTCCACTCCCACACTTTCTCGACGAACTGTTCGCGTGTGTAGTTGCTGCGCTTGTCCTGCCGCGCCTCCATCTGCCGCTCGACCACCATCTGGGTCGCGATGCCCGCATGGTCGGTGCCGACCACCCACAAGGCGTCCTTGCCACGCAGCCGCTCATAGCGGATCATGATGTCCTGCAACGTATTGTCGAGCGCATGGCCGATATGCAGGCTGCCGGTGACGTTCGGCGGGGGATTGACGATCGTATAGGGCTGCGCGTCCGGCCGTTCGGGGCGGAACAGGCCGTTCGCCTCCCAATGCGCGTACCAGCGGGCTTCGATATCGGCGGGGTCGAATGTCTTGGGCAGATCGGTCATGGAAGCGCCCTTAATGGCCCTTCCCCTTCCATTCCAGCGAAACTATCAGCCCGCCACACCCTGGGCCCTCGCAAAGGCGTCCAGCTTCGCGTGGCAGGCGGCGCGTTGCCTCTCGCTCATCCACCCCGCGTTGAAGGCGTTGCGCTGCAACCGCACCAGTTCCGCCTTGGTCAGCGCGCTGCGTGCCTGCGCCTTCACCAGCACTTCATTGAGATATTCGCTGCCCATATAGGCCGGATCGTCCGAATTGATGGTGACGTTGAGGCCCGCGTCCAGCATCCCGCGCACCACATCGACCGGCGGCTTGTCCCCGCGCACCGTACCGGAAAAGCTGGGGCAGACGGTGAAAGTGAGGTTCCGCGCCTTGGCCATCGCCATCAGCTCCGGCGATTCCAATATGTTGCCGCCATGGTCGATCCGGTCGACGCGAATATCGACAATCGCCTGGCGGATATGTTCCAAAATATCCTTCTGGTTGAGGTCGCAATGCGCCGTGACCTTCAGGCCCGCCGCCCGCGCCTTGGCGAAATGGGCGGCGAATTTGATCGGCGGGTGATCCTTCTCGTCCGAATCCAGCCCGACCGCGACCAGCTGATCGCGGAACGGCAGCGCCGCATCGAGCGCCGCCATCGCCGATTCCGCCGACAGGTCGCGCACGAAGCAGAGGATGAGCTGCGACCCGACCCCCAGTTGCGCCGCAGCCGCCACCCGCGCGCTGGTGATGCCGCCGATCACCGCCGCCATCGGCACGCCGCGCTTCAAATGCTCCTGCGGGTCGAAGAACATCTCGGCATGGAGGATATTTTGCGACGCGGCCTTGGCCAGATAGGCATAGGCCAGATCGTGAAAATCCTGCTCCGTGCGCAACACCTTCATACCGTCATAATAGATGGCCAGAAAGCTCGGCAGGTCATGATAGATATAGCTGGCCTTCATCGCGGCGACATCGGCAAAGGGCAGGTCCAGCCCGTTGCGTTTCGCCAGCGCGAATTTCATTTCCGCTTCCAGCGTGCCTTCCAGATGGACATGATATTCCGCCTTGGGCAGCGCGGCGATGAAGCGGGCCATGTCGGCGGCATCGCCCGCCTGCTGGGCCAGCGCGCTCCACATCGGGAGGGAGGGCGTCATCGCGGCGAGCGATGCGCCCACAACGCCACGAACCAGGCCGCGTCTGCTCAACATCATCACCAATCCCCTGAAAACCCGTCTGTCTATCCGGGGATCGGGCGGCGCATGTCCATCATGATATAGTCCACGCCCCGTATCAAAAAATGGAGCGGGAGGGGTGCGGCTCAGCGCGCGGTTATGCGCGCGATCTCCTTGGCCACCATATCCTCGACCAATGCAGGCAGGCGGGCGTCGAGCCATTCCTTGAGCATGGGTTTCAGCATCGATCGGACCAGACCGTCGAGCGTATTGTCCGCGCCTTCGGGGGCAGCGACCAGCATGGAAGAGAGAGCGGAGAGCGAATGGCGCGCCGCGACTTCGCTTTCGACCGACAGGATCGATTCGTCCGCTGCGACGGCAGGCTTGGCCACCGGCGTCGCCTTGGCGGCAGCTTTGGGAGCGGGCATCACATCCTCCACCACGACCTCATCGGTCAGTTCCAGCACTTCGTCGACCAGAGGGACGAAAGGTGCAGGCGCCGGTTCACCCGGCTCGATCAGGGACTTGGGCGCGGGATCAGCCCGGCCGCGGCGCGGCGCAGCCTGCACCGCCTCCTCGCCTTCCTCGGCGATGATCCGCTTGATGGACGAGAGTATCTCTTCCATCGAGGGTTCCTTTGTCATGTCGCCCATGCCGTCCCCTGACTATCGGCCCCGCAGTTGCAGCCGCTTATGGCTGCTGTGCCGTTTCGGGACTCACATTGGCGTTTTGTGGCAGCGTGTCAACGGTGCGCGTGGCAACCGGCATGGGCGCGGCGCCATAGTCCCAATCGAACCATTTGCCCTTCACCCGGTCATAATTGACCATCGGATCGTAAAGCGTGCCACTGGCCAGCCCCAGATCGTCGGCTTCGGCATGGCCCATTGCCGCCAGCAGGCTGAACCCCGCGACATAGGCGTTGCGCCGCGCCGACACCAGCTGGACGCGGGCGTTGAGCGCTTCCTGCTCGGCATTGAGGATGTCGAGGATGGTGCGGCTGCCGACCGAATTTTCCGCCCGCACGCCTTCCAGCGACAGGCTGGCCGCCTCGACCGCCTTCTGGTTGGACTCGATCGCCTTGAGCGAGGCCTGCCAGCTGGCATAGGCGGCGCGCGCCTGGGCAATGACCCCGCGTTCGACCTGGATTTCCTGCTCGATCGCCTGCGATTCCTGCGCCTGGCGCTGACGCACCTGCGCGGCGGGGCGGCCACCCTGATAGAGGGGGATACTCAGCTGGACACCGGCCTGCGCCTGTTTGTTGATCTGCGATCCGCCCCCGGCCGTGCCATTGTCGAGCGTATTGAGATAATTGGTATAGCCCGCCTGGGTAAAGCCGGAGAGGGTAGGCAGATTGGCCGACTTGGCCACCCGCACATCATAGCTAGCGGCCTCCCGCACTTTCTTGGCCGCCGCAATATCGGGATTGTCGACCAGCGCGACCTGCACCGCCAGATCGGGCGTGGCGGGCAGCCCCGGCAGGACCGGTGGCGGCTCCAGCATGTCGGGCGCTTCGCCCACCAGCGCGATATAATTTTCGCGGCTGGTGATCAGGTTCGACTGCACCGTCTGCAAATCGGCCTGCGCCAGCGCCAGCCTCGATTGCGACTGCGCCACGTCGGTGCGGGTCAGGTCACCCACTTCGAACCGGTCGTTGGTCGCCTGGAGATTGACCTCCAGCACCTTCACATTGGCCTGATTGAGCGAGACGATCGCGCTGTCGCGGATCACGTCCATATAGGCGGCGACAACCTGCGAAAAAATGCTCGCTTCAGTGCCGCGCAGATTGGCCTGCCCCGCTTCCACCCGGACCTTGGCGGCCTTTACGCCATTGCGGACGGCCCCGCCCGAATAGATCGGCACGCTCAACTGCGCCTGCGCATTCACGGTGCGCTGGGGCGACGTAAAGCTGATCGTGGGCTTGAGGATGCTCTCCGAAAAGCTGGCGCTCACATCCGCCGCGGGACGCCCGCCCGCCTTCTGGATCGGCACATTTTCATCGGTCGCCCGCTGCCCTGCGCGCGCGCCGGTCAGCGTCGGGTTGGACGCATAGGCCTTCGCCAGCGCGCCTTGCAGCGTTTCGGCCATGGCCGGACCGGCCAGGCAAGAGGATAGCAACAGCAAGGCTGTAGCGGTGGTCCGCCGGAAATTGGGTCGCTTTGCTGTCATGATCCCCGTCTCAAAAAACGAATCGCTCCGGCGCGGCAAAGCCCGGCAGCACCACCATCTCTATATCCGCAACGCTGGACAGACCCAGCACGCCCGCTACGACCCGGCCACTGGCCAGCCGCGTGACGCCGCGCTCGACCACACCGGTAACGACCCGCGCCCCGTCGACAAGCTGCCCAACGAGCGCGGCAGGCACTTCCGCTACCGCGCCGTCGATGAACAAAAGATCATAGGGCGCACCAGCGGTCGCCCCGGCGTTCAGCGGCCCGCGCACCACGGTCGCGCCTGCAATGTCCGGCCCGCCCTCTTCCTCGACCGCCGTCACCTGCGCGCCCAGCGCGGTCAGCAGCGCAGCGCTATAACCGGTCGCCGCGCCGATCAGCAGCACCTTGTCACCGGGCGCAACCTTCGCCTCGGTCAGCAGGCGACCGATCACCAAAGGCGGGTTGAGCGCACGGCCACCGCTCAGCGGGATCGGGCGATCGATATAGGTCATGGCGCGGCGCTCGGCCGGGACATAATCCTCACGCGGCACGCTGGCCATCGCGGCGATCACCCGCGGATCATCCACGTCGCTGGTACGCAACTGGCTTTCGACCATGGCGGTCCGCATCGAAGAAAAATTCTGCTCGGTCACGATCATTCTCGCTTGGTCGACTGGACTTGGCACAACTGTATTGGCAATGCAATACAGCAAGGGGATCAACGGACCTCTAAATCAGCGCGCAGGCCACGCCAAGCGGCTTTGCATGGCAGGCGACCAGAATCTTGACGCCCCCGCCCGATCCGCCGCTTGACTTTGCAACCAAAGCCGCACATTTGCGGCGTCCACCGCGACGGATGGCCCGATGGCGGAGTGGTTACGCAGAGGACTGCAAATCCTTGCACGCCGGTTCGATTCCGGCTCGGGCCTCCACATTCCCTGTTCCGTCGCTGGTTTCCCGCTCTCGACTTATGCGCGCCGCTGCGGCTAAAGCAGCGGCATGATGAAGCTGTTTATCGGAAACAAGGCCTATTCGAGCTGGTCGCTGCGCGGCTGGCTGGCGTGCAAGCTGTCCGGCCTGCCCTTTGAAGAGGCGGTCGTCCCCCTCTATGACGAGGCGTGGGAGAAACGGCGCGAAGGCGACGAGTTTGCGCCCTCGTCCGGCAAGGTGCCGATCCTGTGGGATGGCGACGATATTGTCGTGTGGGACAGTCTGGCGATCGTCGAATATCTCAATGAAAAGACCGGGAATGAGAAATTCTGGCCGGCCGATCCCGCCGCGCGCGCCATGGCCCGGTCGATGGCCGCGGAAATGCACTCCAGCTTCGCCGCCCTGCGCCGCGAGCATAGCATGAATATCCGCCAGATTTACGATGCGGTGCCGCCGTCCGAAGCGGTCAAGCAGGATCTGGCGCGCCTGATGCAGCTATGGGCGCAGGCCCGCGCCCGCCATGGCGGCGACGGCGATTTCCTGTTCGGCCCGTTCGGCGCCGCCGACGTGATGTTCGCGCCGGTGGTAACGCGCCTCATCACCTATCAACTGCCCGTGGCCCGCTTCGCCGAAGCCTATATGCACGCCATCATCGCGCACCCGTGGATGCAGGAATGGATCGGCGGCGCGCAGGCCGAAGATTGGGTGATCGACCGGTTCGAAGTGCCGCCGCAGGTGGCGTGAAGGGACCGGACGGCAAAATAGAGCGCTATTGGCGGCGCCAAATGCACCTGCCGTCATCCTGACGAAAGTCAGGATCCATTCGCTCTCCGCTTATCTTGTTAAACGACGGTTGCACCCATGGATTCTGGAGCATGTTCAGTATGACAATGCTCAGGAGCCAGTCGAGCGGCCGATCGATTGACCAGGGGAACAAAGAAAAAGGGCCAGGAAGCACTCGCTCCCCGGCCCCTATTCATTCTCACGCCGCAGCGTGGATCAGCCGACGATTTCTTCCGGCTTGAAGAAGAAGGCGATTTCGGTCGCGGCATTTTCTTCGCTGTCCGAACCATGGACCGAATTGGCTTCGATCGATTCGGCCAGTTCCTTGCGGATCGTGCCGGCGTCGGCATTGGCGGGGTTGGTCGCGCCCATGATGTCGCGGTTGCGCTGCACGGCATTTTCGCCTTCCAGCACCTGGACGACGACCGGGCCGGAAATCATGAAGGCGACGAGGTCAGCGAAGAAGGGGCGTTCCTTGTGGACGCCATAAAAGCCTTCGGCCTGTTCGCGGCTCATGCGGATGCGCTTGGATGCGACGACACGCAGACCGGCTTCCTCCAGCATCTTGGTGACAGCGCCGGTCAGGTTGCGACGGGTCGCGTCGGGCTTGATGATCGAAAAAGTGCGCGTGACGGCCATGGCCCTCGATACTCCGAATGGTTGGAAATGCTGGGCGCGCCTTTAGACGGGGCAGGGCCGGGCCGCAAGGGGCTTCACCTTCGCCCCTTCTATGCCATTTGCAGCCACTTGCGGCCGTCCTGCTTGAAGTAACGGGATTCGATCCCGTCGCGCTTGGCCAATGCCCGCCAACTCGCCCGCGCCGCTTCGATGGTGTTATCATCGAAGAAGTGGAATACCCGATCGAAATCGAGCGCCTCGTCGCGCCACAGCCCGTCGGCCAGCGCGACATGGCGCGCGCCATTGGCCGCATCACAGGATGCCCCCAGCAGGATCGGCTGATGCCCCTCCCCCGCCTCGCCCGCGCGGCCATGGGCCAGGAAGCTGTCGGGCGGGCCATTCCACAGCCCGGCGGAAATCCGCTCCAGCCGGTCCGGTTCGTCCGCCACCACCAGCAAGCGCGCGCCCATCGCCAGGATGCGCGCCGCAATAGCGGGCAGCACTTGATCGACGGGATCGCGGCTCAGCTGATAGAAATCGACCTGCATGGCCTTAAAAATCCTAACCCCGTTCGCCCTGAGCTTGTCGAAGGGTCGTTCTTTCTTGCGAAGAAGAACAAGGCTTCGACAGGCTCAGCCCGAACGGGCGTGGGGGCATCTTACTGCTCGAACTTGTCCGCAACAAACTGGTCGAGCAGGCGCACGCCATAGCCGGTCGCGCCCTTGTCGAAGGTCGCGCCGGGCTTGTCGGCCCAGACCATGCCCGCAATGTCGAGATGCGCCCATTTGACGCCATCGTCGATGAAACGCTTGATGAACTGGGCGGCAGTGATCGACCCGGCATAACGGCCACCGATATTCTTCATATCGGCAATCGGGCTGTCGATCAGCTTGTTGTAGGCGTCGGACAGCGGGAAGCGCCACAGCGGCTCGCCAGCCGCCTTGCCCGCTGCGGTCAGATCGTCCGACAGGCCGTCATCGTTGGAGAAAAGCCCGGCAGATTGATCGCCCAGCGATACCAGAATCGCGCCGGTCAGCGTCGCCAGATCAACCACCGTATCGGGCGCATAGGTCTTCTGCGCCCAGGTCAGCGCGTCGCACAGCACCAGTCGCCCTTCGGCATCGGTATTGATCACCTCGATCGTCTGGCCGGACATGGACGTCACAATGTCGCCGGGACGCTGGGCATTGCCGTCGGGCATATTTTCAACCAGCCCGCAAATGCCCACGACATGCGCCTTGGCCTTGCGTCCCGCCAGCGCCTTGATCGCGCCTGCGACCGCGCCCGCGCCGCCCATGTCCCACTTCATATCCTCCATGCCGGCGGCGGGCTTGATCGATATGCCGCCGGTATCGAAGGTCACGCCCTTGCCGACGAACACGAGCGGCTTTTCGGCCGCGCCATTGGTGCCGTCCCATTCCAGCGCCAGCATCCGCGCATCGCGCACCGATCCCTGCGCCACGCCGAGCAGTGCGCCCATGCCCAGTGCTTCCATCGCCGGGCGATCGAGCACCGTGATTTTGACTCCAAGGTCGGCCAGATGCTGACAACGCGCCACGAAGCTTTCGGGGTAGATGATGTTGGCCGGTTCGGACACCAGTTCACGGGTCAGGGCAACACCTGCCGCGACCGCCGCGTGCCTGTCCCATGCCGCACCGGCATCGGCCGATACGATCGTCACCGTCGCCAGTGTCGGCTTGGCCTTTTCCGGCTGGCGGGTGCGGTAAGTGTCGATCCGCCAGCCGCGCAGCAACGCGCCGAGCGCCAACCGCGCCGCGCCCTCGCCACTCGCGCCGCCGACAAATTCGACCGCTGCATGGGTCGCGCCGCTGGTCAGCAGCCGTGCGGTCAATGCGCCACCGGCGCGCTCCAGGTCCGCATCGCTGCCCGTGCCGGTGCCCAGCAGGACGATGCGCAACACCTTGCCGCCCTCATCCGCGAAGCTCTCGAAGGTCGCGCCCGCTTCGCCTGTAAAGCGCGCCGCCGCAGCGCCCGCCACCAGCGTCGCGGATGCGGCGACCGGCAGGCTGTCCGGCGCGCCCTTGGGCAGGGCCAGGACCAGAGTGTCGGCATCGGGACGGGTCGGGCTGATCGCGATATCCATCAAGGGACCTTTTCTTGTTCGGACTTTGGGACGTAATCCTTGCCAAATAGTGCGGCTTGCCCCGTCTGGCAAAGGCGTTCGACCGATTTTGCCGGAAAAGAGCGTAGCGCAGCGATTGCGGCGCGCGCCAAGCAGTGCGATAGGCAGGCGCTGATACCGCCCCTTCATGAGGCCTGACCTTTTGGCTATCTCCCCTGTACCCCCTTCCAGTGCCTCCCTGTCTTTGCGCCCTGCCCTGCTGATCGGCTGCGCCCTGTCGTGCCTGTCGGTCACCGCCCCGGCCATGGCGCAGCAACTCAACGAACCACAGGTGCCGATCAGCGCGCCAGACGCCCCCGTTCCGGCGAGCGACGACCAGATCGGCTTTTCCGCCGACGCGCTGCAATATGACAGCAATAGCGAAATCGTCACCGCCAGCGGCGGCGTGCAACTGCTGCGCGACGGCAATCGCCTGCGCGCCGACAAGGTCGTGTGGAACCGCACCAGTGGCAAGGTGGAGGCGATCGGCAATGTCTCGGTCACCGATCCCGACGGCAATATCGCCTATGGCGACCGGTTCGACGTCACCGATACGCTGAAGGACGGCGTGGTCGACAATATGCTGCTGGTCCTCCAGTCGGGCGGGCGGCTTGCCGCGGCGACCGGCACCCGCACCAACGGCATCTACACGCTCAATCGCGCCGCCTATACCGGCTGCGCGGTGGAAGATAGCAACGGCTGCCCCAAGGAACCGACCTGGCAGATCAACGCGGTCAAGGTCGTCTATGACCCGACGCGCGAGCGGGTGACCTATACCAACGCCAATATCGAACTGTTCGGCCTGCCGCTCATCCCGCTGCCCGGCCTGTCCCATCCGGTGGGTGAAGGCGGCGGCAGCGGCCTGATGGTGCCCAATCTGCGCTATGACCGGAACAACGGTTTTGAAGTGGCGCTGCCCTATTATTTCAAGCTGGCGCCCAATCGCGACCTGACGGTCACGCCGCACGTCTATAGCAACAGCCTGCCCATGCTGGAGGCGGGCTTCCGCCATCTCTATGATCGCGGCGCCTATCAGATCACCGGCTATGCCACCTATGGCAGCCGCGTCGCCACCGGCGACACCAGCGGCACGACGCCTGCCGCATCCGAAAAGGATCCGCGCTTCTATCTCGACGCCAGCGGCGGGTTGCAGCTGACGCCGGAATGGAGCGTCGATGGATCGATCCGCTTCGCCAGCGACCGCACCTTCCTGCGCCGCTACGACATCAGCCGCGATGACCGACTGCGCTCGACCCTGGGCGCGCAGCGAATCGGCCAGAACAGCTATTTCTCGCTACGCGGCTGGGCGGTGCAGACGCTGCGCGCGGGCGATTCGCAGGGGCAGACGCCGATCGCGCTGCCGGTCATCGACTATCGGCTGCGACTGAAAGACCCGCTGCTGGGCGGCGTGCTGCAATTGCAGGCCAATACGCTGGCCATCACCCGCACCCATGGCCAGGACACGCAGCGCGCCTTTGCCGCTGCCGAATGGAATCTGCGCACGCTGACCGGCATGGGGCAGGAAGTGACCTTCACCGGCTATCTGCGCGGCGACGCCTATCACAGCAGCGACAATGCGCTGACGACGACTGCCAGCTATGCGGGCGATCCGGGTTGGCAGGCGCGCGGCATCGCCGCCGCCGCAGTGGACATGCGCTGGCCCTTCATCGGCGAAGCCTTTGGCGGCGTGCAGCGGATTGCCCCGCGCGTCCAGATCGTCGCCGCGCCCAAACTCGCCAACCTGTCGCTCCCCAATGAGGATGCCCGCGCCGTCGATCTGGAGGACAGCAACCTCTTCGCGCTCAACCGCTTTGCGGGCTATGACCGGTTCGAGGATTCGACGCGCATCACCTACGGCATCGAATATAGCCTGTCCCTGCCCGACTTCTCGCTCCAGACCATCGTGGGGCAAAGCTATCGCCTCAGCAGCCGCACCAGCATATTGCCCGACGGCACCGGCCTGTCGGATCGCACGTCCGACATCGTTGGCCGCACGACCGTGCGCTACAAGGATTTCATCAGCTTCACCCACCGGTTCCGGCTGGACAAGGATCATCTGGCCGTCCGCCGCAATGAGCTGGACGCGACCGTGGGCAGCAAGAATACCTACGCCATGGTCGGCTATCTGCGGCTCAACCGCGATGCACTGGCGGCGCTGGAGGATTTGCAGGACCGGGAAGAATTGCGTCTCGGCGGGCGTATCCAGTTTGCGCGCTTCTGGTCGGTGTTCGGCTCCACGGTGATCGATCTGACCGATGGGAAGGAAGATCCGCTCAGCATTGCCGACGGTTATGAACCGGTCCGCCATCGCCTGGGCATCGCCTATGAGGATGATTGTCTGACGCTAGGCCTCACCTGGCGACGCGACTATCAGGCCAATGGTGACGCGCGAAAGGGCAATGCTTTCCAGCTTCGGCTAGCTTTCCGCAATATTGGCATATAAGGATCACCCTTCCCGCTACCCTGTCAGGGCTGGTTCAGGCGGACTGGCGCATTCATGCCGGACCGTATTGGAGATATTTGCCGACGATGCTGCCTGTCGTTTCCACGCCCACCCGCATGTTTCCGGCCGTTCGTTCGGCCCTGCGTACCCTGTTCCTGTCCACCGCGCTGCTTGGCGTCGGGGTGCAGGGCGTTTCCGCGCAGACGGTCGATGATGGCGGCGACGTCGCCAGCCAGCAGCTCAACCTGCCCAAGGACGTCACCGTCTTTGGCAAGAGCGACCCCAATGTCCGCAAGGCGACCGCCATCGTCAACGGCCGCATCATCACCGGCACCGACATTGACCAGCGCCTCGCGCTGATCATCACCGCCAATGGAGGCAAGGTCGCGCCGGAAGAAAAAGAACGTCTGCGGGTGCAGGTGCTGCGCAACCTGATCGACGAAACGCTCCAGATTCAGGAAGCCGCCGCCAACGACATCAAGGTCGATCCGGCCGAAATCCAGCAAAGCTATGAGCGCGTCGCGGCCAATTTCCGCCAGTCGCCCGAACAGTTCGACGCCTATCTGCGCAGCCAGGGCAGCTCGGCCGCCAGCATCAAGCGCCAGATCGAGGGCGAACTGGCCTGGAGCCGCCTGCAACGGCGCAATATCCAGCCCTTCGTCAATGTGTCCGAGGACGAGGTGAAGTCGGTGGTCGACCGGCTGAACGCGGCCAAGGGTAGCGACGAGCTGCGCATCGGCGAAATCTATCTGTCGGCGACCCCGGAAAATCGCGAACAGATACTCGCCAACGCCCGCAACATCATCCAGCAGATCCAGCAGGGCGGCAGCTTTGCCGCCTATGCCCGGCAATTTTCCGAAGCATCGACCGCAGCGGTCGGTGGCGATCTGGGCTGGGTCCGCCCGGTCCAGCTGCCGCCCGAACTGGCCACCGCCGCCGCCGACATGCAGGTCGGCCAGATTGCCGGGCCGATCGAGGTCGCAGGCGGCGTGTCGCTGATCTACGTGATGGACAAGCGCAAGGTGCTGACCGCCGATCCGCGCGATTCGCTGCTCAGCCTGAAACAGCTCTCGGTCCTGTTCCCGCAAGGCACGACCAAGGAACAGGCGAGCGCCAAGGCCGCGAGCTTCGCCGCCGCGATCAAGGAGATCAAGGGCTGCGGTCAGGCCAATGAGGTCGGCGCGAAGATCGGCGCGGACGTGGTCGATAATGACAATGTGAAGCTGCGCGACCTTCCGCCCCAGTTGCAGGAAATCCTGCTGAACCTCCAGGTCGGCGAAGCCACCCCCCCCTTCGGCTCCATCACGGACGGCGTGCGCGTGTTGATCGTCTGTGGCCGCGATGATCCCGCGTCCGCCAATGCGCCCAATCCCGAACAGATTATGGCGCAACTGGAAGAAGAACGGGTCAACAAGCGTGCGCGCATCTATCTGCGCGATCTGCGTCGTGATGCGATCATCGAATATAACTGACGCCGCGCCCCCGGTCGGCCAGCCGCCGCTGCCCTTTGCGGTGTCGCTTGGCGATCCCGCCGGGATAGGGCCGGAAATCGTCGCCAAAAGCTGGGTGATGCGCGACGCACGCGGCCTGCCACCCTTCTTTGCGGTGGGCGACGTCGCGGCCCTGCGCGCGGTCTGGCTCGGCCCGATCGCGATGATCAGCGCGCCGGAGGAAGCCGCCGCCGCCTTTGGCTCGGCCCTGCCCTGCCTTCAGGTCGGACAGGCGGGCGAGATCATTCCCGGCAGCCCCAGCGTCGATGGCGCACGCACCGCGTTTGAATCGCTCGAAGCCTCGGTCGGCCTCGCCCGGTCCGGGTCCGCAGCGGGCATCGTCACCGCGCCGGTGGGCAAGGAACAGCTGTACGGCGTGGGCTTCACCCATCCGGGCCAGACCGAATTTGTCGCCGAACGCTGTGGCGTATCGCCGCACAATGCCGTGATGATGCTGGCTGGGCCATCGCTCAAGGTCGTGCCGGTCACGATCCATATTCCATTGAGCGAAGTGCCGTCCGCGCTGACCATCGACCTGATCCGCGCCCGCGCGATCACCACGGCCAAGGGACTGCAAAAGAATTTCGGCATTGCCCGCCCCCGCCTGGCCGTCGCTGGGCTGAACCCCCATGCGGGCGAAGGCGGCGCGCTGGGGCGTGAGGAAATCGACATCATCCGCCCGGCGGTCGAATCGCTGCGCGACGAAGGCTATGACATAGTGGGGCCGCTGGCTGCCGACGGCATGTTCCATGCCCGCGCCCGCGAAGCCTATGATGCGGCGCTGTGCATGTATCATGATCAGGCGCTGATCCCGATCAAGACGCTGAACTTCGACGATGGCGTCAACATCACGCTCGGCCTGCCGATCATCCGCACATCGCCCGACCATGGCACCGCCTTTGGCATTGCAGGCACCGACAGCGCCAATCCCGGCGCGATGATCGCCGCGCTGCGCATGGCCGCCGACGCCGCCCGCGCGCGTGCCGCCTATGTCTGTTGAGGGCAAGGTGAAGCTCCCGCCGCTGCGGGAGGTGATCGCTACGCACGGGCTTCAGGCCAGCAAGGCGCTGGGGCAGAATTTCCTGCTCGACGAACAATTGCTCGACCGGATCGCCGCTGTTCCCGGCGCGATCGACGGCCAGCCCGCGTTCGAGGTCGGTCCCGGTCCCGGCGGCCTGACCCGCGCCATCCTGCGCGCGGGGGCCAGGCTGGTCGCCGTCGAGCGTGACCGGCGCTGCCTTCCGGCGCTGGCTGAACTGGACGCCGCTTTTCCGGGGCAGCTGCGCATCCTGTCGGGCGATGCGATGGAGATCGACGCCCGCGCCGAAGCCGGGGACAACGCGCATATCATCGCCAACCTGCCTTATAATGTCGGCACCGCGCTACTGATCGGCTGGCTCTCGGCCGACTGGTCGCCGCTGCCCTGGTGGTCCACCCTGACGCTGATGTTCCAGATGGAAGTCGCCGAACGCATCGTCGCCCAGCCCGGCACCGACCATTATGGTCGCCTTGCCATCCTGTCCCAATGGCGCAGCGATGCGCGTATCGCGATGAAGGTCCACCGCAGCGCCTTCACCCCGCCGCCCAAGGTCATGTCCGCCGTCGTCCACCTGACGCCCAAGTCCGCGCCGGACGGCGTGCAACTCAAACATCTCGAACGCCTGACCGCCGCCGCCTTCGGCCAGCGCCGCAAGATGCTCCGGCAAAGTCTGAAAGGCCTGCCCGGCGCGCTCGATGCGCTGGCCGAAATCGGCATCGACCCGCAACGCCGCGCCGAAACGGTCAGCGTCGAGGAATTTGTCGCGGTGGCGCGGGTGTTGGGGCGGTAGGCTCGACTTGCGCCCTATGGCGCGCTGATTTCACTTCCACCCGTTCGTTTCGAGCGAAGTCGAGAAACGGGTGCGCGACGTTTCTCGACGTAGTTTATCCTGAGCGCCTGCCGCAGGCGGGCAGTCGAAGGGCTCGAAACGAACGGAGGTGGAGGAATTACCACCCACCATACGCACGGCAGGGCCACTGTCCTACACGCAGCCAGCCATGTTATACCAAGCTGCATGATCGTGCCCTGTCAGACTCCTCCCCCTTGAGGGGGGGGGTGGGTGGGGGTGTGCTGCCGCCAGCGTGGACGCTCGGCTTGATTGGAGGCGCGTGACTCCAATCAACCCTCCCCGCGGGGGAGGGGAGATGAGTCACAATCATCGCACGTCGGTATTACATCGCGCCCACAGGCTCTTTCTCACCGTCGACACCCAAAACGACCCGCGTAACAATCTATCGCATTCCGATAACAAAATGTCGCATTTACCGGGAAATATGCGAAGTTAAGCGCCGCAAATCCTATTTACGGCGTCTCGGTCGGCACCGTCTTGGGCGCGGTCGGGACGGCATCCTTGGCGGTCAGCGCCACGGCGGGCGGCCCTTTCTGGATCGCGGCGGCCAGCTTGCCAACGGGCGCACAGTCGGCCTTGCACAGACTCTGCGCCTTGGCCAGCACCTCCTTGGCCTTCGCCAGCGCGCCCTTCTCCACCATCGCTTCGCCCTGCCCCGCCAGCGCAGTCAAGTCGGTCGGGTCAAGCAGCAATGCTTCCTTGTAGAGACGGATCGCCTTGCCTTGCAGCCCCTGTGCGCGGGCGACCTGGGCCAGATCGACATAGGCAGCCCGGTTGCGCGGATCGACCGCCAGTGCGCTTTCCAGCGCATCGGTCGCACCGTTCAGATTGCCCGCGGCAAAGGCCGCGGCACCGGCTTTCTGCCATTCGATCGAACGCGGCTCGATCTGCGCATCGGGACGCTGGGTCAGGCCGACGCTGGACACGGTGGTCAGGACGACGGCGAGCGCGATCGAGGCGGGGGTAAAACGCATGAGTGTCTCCAGCCATGTTTCAGGCATTGATTTGGTCCAAGTGTCGCCATTTTGCGGGCGCTTGTCCATGGCCTGTTTCACGCCGCCGCTTTCATGCCGACCGGCGCAGCCGCGCAAAGAAGAAACCGTCGGTGCCATCATGGCCCGGCGTCAGCAGCCAGCCTGCGCCATGGGCGCGGCCCAGCGGCATATCCAGCACTTCCGCTGTCCATCCGTCATGCCGGGTCAGAAAGCCGTCCACCTGATCGCGTCCCTCCTGATCCGTCAGCGCACAGGTAGCATAGACCAGCGCCCCGCCGGGGGCCAGCAAGGGCGCGGCAAAATCCAGGATACGCGCCTGTTCCGCGACCAGCCGGCCCAGCCGCGCCTGCGTCAACCGCCAGCGCGCCTCCGGGTTGCGCCGCCAGGTGCCGGTGCCTGAACAGGGCGCATCGACCAGCACGACATCGGCCTCCGCCTTCAGGCTGTCCAGCCCCCGCCCCTCATGCCCCTGATCGATCAGCAGCGTTTCGATGAAGGTCGCGCCCGCCCGCTCGGCCCGCGGGCTGAGCCGCGCCAGTCGCGCGCGGATCGTGTCGGCAGCAATCAGCGTCCCCTGCCCCGCCATCGCGGCGGCCAGCGCCAGCGTCTTGCCGCCCGCCCCGGCGCACATATCGACCACGGTCATGCCTGGCGCTACGGCGCAGGCCAGCGCGATCATCTGGCTGCCGCCATCCTGCACCTCGACCAGCCCCTGTTTCCACGGATCGGCCTGTTCGACCGGGAAGCCTTCGGGCAGGCGCAGGCCATCTGGCAATCCGGCGATCGGCTGAGCATCGGGCAGGTGCGGCGCGACGGCGGCAGGCGTGGCCTTCAGCCGATTGACCCGCAGATCGACTGGCGCGCGGCCCAGCAGGGCGTCCTGCTCGACGGGGGCAGCCAGCAGCGGCGCAAGCCAGGCTGGCACCGCCCCGGCGCTTGCCCCGACCTCGCCCGGCTCGATCGGCACCGGCGCATGGGCCGACCCGTCGAACAGCGCGGCTAGATCCGGCCGCTCCTGCGCCAGCCCGATCATCGCTTCGCGCCCGGTATCGGGCCGCTCGCCCGCGCGGCGGATCGCGTCATAGACATGGTCACGCACCGCCCGCCGGTCACGCGACCCGGCATAGCGCCGCTCCTTGAAATAGCGCGCGATCAGCGTGTCAGCTGCAGGCCCACCGTCCCGCGCCGACGCGATGATGGCGTCGAGCAGTTCGATCGCAGCCTGAAGGCGGGCGGCTGGGGTCATATCCTCCCCGGCACGGGGAGGGCGACCGGCCGAAGGCTGGTGGAGGGGGCGGGAGGGAAGCGCAACGACAGGAGAGGTAGCGCCCAACGGCGTCCCCCCTCCACCACTGGCTTCGCCAGCGGTCCCCCTCCCCGTACCGGGGAGGACTCAGCGCGTCGGATAATTGGGGGCTTCCCGCGTGATGGTGACGTCATGGACATGGCTTTCGGACAGCCCGGCATTGGTGATCTGGACGAAGCGGGCGCGCTCCTGCAGGTCGGGGATGGTGCGACTGCCGGTATAGCCCATCGCGGCCTTCACGCCGCCGACCAGCTGGTGGATGACATCCTTCGCCGGTCCCTTGAACGGCACCTGGCCCTCAATGCCTTCGGGGACCAGCTTCATCTGGTCCTTGATGTCCGCCTGGAAATAGCGGTCGGCGCTGCCGCGTGCCATCGCGCCGACGCTGCCCATGCCGCGATAGCTTTTATAGGCGCGGCCCTGATAGAGGAAGGTTTCGCCGGGCGCTTCGGCGGTGCCTGCCAGCAGCGATCCGACCATGACGCAGCCTGCGCCCGCCGCCAGCGCCTTGGCCACGTCGCCGCTCGTGCGCAGGCCACCGTCGGCAATCACCGGCACACCCAGCTTGGCGGCGGCTTCGGCGGAATCCATGATCGCGGTCAGCTGCGGCACGCCCACGCCTGCCACAACGCGGGTGGTGCAGATCGATCCCGGCCCGATGCCGACCTTCACGCAATCCGCGCCCGCGCCGATCAGCGCGCGGGTCGCTTCGGCGGTGGCGACATTGCCCGCGACCACCTGGACATGGTTGGACAGACGCTTGACCGCTTCGACCGCAGCGGAAACCTGTTTGCTGTGGCCATGGGCGGTGTCGATGACGATCAGGTCGCATTCCGCGTCGATCAGCGCCTCGCTGCGCTCCAGCCCCTTGTCGCCCACCGTGGTCGCCGCCGCGACGCGCAGGCGCCCGGTGCCGTCCTTGGTTGCCTGCGGATAGGTGACCGCCTTTTCCATGTCCTTGACGGTGATCAGGCCGACGCAGCGATAGGCATCGTCCACCACCAGCAGCTTTTCGATCCGGCGCTGGTGCAGCAACCGCTTCGCCTCATCCTGGCTGACGCCAGCAGGCACAACCGCCAGATTTTCGCTGGTCATCAGCTCGCTGACCGGTTGCGCTGGGTTTTCCGCAAAGCGGGTGTCGCGGTGGGTCAATATGCCGACCAGCTTGCCCGATTCTTCCACCACCGGAATACCGCTGATCCGATGCTTCTTCATCAGCATCTGCGCGTCGGCCAGCGTCGCGGTGGGCAGGATGGTGATGGGGTTGACGACCATGCCGCTTTCGAACCGCTTGACCGCCCGCACCGCGTCGGCCTGTTCCTCCACCGTCATGTTCCGGTGCAGCACGCCAATCCCGCCCAGCTGCGCCATGACGATCGCCATGTCGGCTTCCGTCACCGTGTCCATCGCCGACGACAGGATCGGAATGTTCAGCTTGATCTCGCGCGTGACGTAGGTCGACGTGTCCGCCTGACTGGGCAGCACGTCGGATTCGCCGGGCTGCAACAGCACGTCGTCAAAGGTGAGGCCAAGGCGGATATCCATGGAAAATGCCACTTTCTGATGCGGAACCTCTGGTCGGTTCCGGGGGATTTGTGGCGGCCCATGTAACCACTATGGGCGCGGACGGCCAGTCCCTTTGGGGCATTTTATTGCGCTGGTGGCAGGGTCATGAAAAAGGGCGCGCAACCTTGCGGTCGCGCGCCCTCTCGATGTCTTGGCGGATCAGGCTCCGGCGGGCGACGGGTTGCCGAACGGTCCCTTGCGCTTGCCCGCGCGGGGGATGGAGGAACCGGCTGCCGGAATGACCGACGGCTTGATCGTCGTGCCATCGTCGCGGGTGATCTCACCCTTTTCCAGCAGCGCCTTGATCTCGTCGCCGCTCAACGTTTCATATTCCAGCATGGCGTTGGCCAGCAGGTGCAGCTGGTCCTCATGACCGGTCAGCAATTCCTTGGCCCGGTTATAGCCCTGCTCCACCAGCCCGCGAATTTCCTTGTCGATCAGCTTGGCGGTCTCGTCCGACATATGGACGCGCGCGCTCTGCGAATAGCCGAGGAAGGTTTCGCCCTGCTGCTCTTCATATTGCAGCGGACCCAGCTTGTCGGACATGCCCCATTGCGTGACCATGTCGCGCGCCAGCTTGGTAGCATATTGAATGTCACCCGAAGCGCCGCTCGACACCTTGTCATAGCCGAAGATAATCTCTTCGGCGACGCGGCCACCCATGGCGACCGCCATGTTCGCGTGCATCTTGTCGCGATGATAGCTGTAGCTGTCCCGCTCGGGCAGGCGCATGACCATGCCCAGAGCACGACCGCGCGGGATGATCGTCGCCTTGTGGATCGGGTCGGACGCGGCTTCATGGACCGAGACGATGGCATGGCCCGCCTCATGATAGGCGGTCATCTTCTTTTCATCGTCGGTCATGACCATGGAGCGGCGTTCCGCGCCCATCATTACCTTGTCCTTGGCCGCTTCAAACTCGTCCATCGCGACCAGCCGCTTGCCGCGACGCGCCGCCATCAACGCCGCTTCGTTGACCAGATTGGCGAGGTCCGCGCCGGAGAAACCGGGCGTGCCGCGTGCGATAGTCCGGGGTTCGACGTCAGGAGCCAGCGGCACCTTCTTCATATGGACGGCCAGGATTTTCTCGCGACCTTCAATATCGGGACGCGGCACGACAACCTGACGGTCGAAGCGGCCCGGACGCAGCAGCGCAGGGTCCAGCACGTCGGGACGGTTGGTGGCCGCGACGATGATGATGCCTTCATTGGCTTCAAACCCGTCCATTTCGACCAGCAACTGGTTCAGCGTCTGTTCGCGCTCGTCATTGCCGTTGCCCAGGCCAGCGCCACGATGGCGGCCGACCGCGTCGATTTCATCGATGAACACGATGCAGGGCGCGTTCTTCTTCGCCTGCTCGAACATGTCGCGCACGCGGCTGGCGCCGACGCCCACGAACATTTCGACGAAATCGGAGCCGGAGATGGTGAAGAAAGGCACGCCTGCCTCGCCTGCGATCGCGCGGGCCAGCAGCGTCTTGCCGGTGCCGGGCGAACCGACCAGCAGCGCGCCCTTGGGGATCTTGCCACCCAGACGAGCGAATTTGGTCGGGTTCTTGAGGAACTCGACGATCTCCTGCAATTCCTCACGTGCCTCGTCGATGCCGGCGACGTCATCGAAGGTGACCTTGCCATGCTTTTCGGTCAGCAGTTTGGCCTTCGACTTGCCAAAGCCCATCGCGCCGCCCGCGCCGCCGCCCTTCTGCATCTGGCGCAGCACAAAAAAGGCTATGCCAAGGATCAGCAGGAAGGGGAGCGACTGGTAGATGAGGATCATCCAGAAGCTGGGCTGCTCTTCGGCCTGGCCCGAATATTTGACTCCATTGTCGTCCAGCAGGGTCGTGAGCCCCGGATCGCTGACAGGAATGGTGTTGAACTTCTGGCCGCTGGCCAGCGTACCCGAAATCTTGTTGGGCGCGATGGCGACGTCCTTGACCTGCCCTTCCTGCACTTTCGAGCGGAATTCGGAATAGGCAATGCCGGTCCCGGCGGTGGAGGCGGAACGGCTGTCGAACATGGACACGAACAGCAACAGGGCGACAATCACCCCTGCCCAAATCATCGCGCTCTTGATCCAGGGATTGCCCTGCGGGTCTTTCTCGTCGTTCATCATCACTCTCTTTCACCGGCCAAGATAGGGCGCGTTGGGCAAAGCGCAAGCTTGGGCCTGACCCTATATGGCAAGGATTAACCGACGGTGAGTTGGACAATGACGAGATAGGCCAACCCCAGCGCCAGGCCCGCCGAAAGGCCGCAGAGGAGATAGCCCAGATAGAGCAGCAGCGGCGGGTGTGGGCGGGCCAGCTTATGGTTACGTTGCGCTGCCGAAAGAATGACACTGGCCAACAGGCCGTAGGTCAGGGCCGCAAATTCCACCATCGCTGCAAATCTCCGCTCATTTCCGCGCAGAATGACGCATGGGCGGCGTTAAGGAAAGACTGTTGCGGCGCACAAAAACGGCAGGCCGTTGGGTTCATGCGTCGGGTTGCGGAACTTTTTGGGAATCGGCGCGCGGCGGCGCGGAGCGTAACGTCCAGACCGACCCACCCCGCAGCAGCCAATCCCCCAGATTCGCTTGCCCCCCTGCCTGCGCCGCGCCGATCGCGCGATCCAGCGCATCGCCCCGCGGGATGGCTACATCGGGCGCAGCGGCGTGCAGCATATGGAGGATCAGACGGCGCAGATATTCGCGCGGCAGGTCGGTGCGATCCAGCCGCCACTGCGTGCCGTCGCGATCGACATGACGCTCAGCCAATTCAGCAACGCTCCAGTCCAGCGCAGCCTCCGCCTCCGCCAGCGCCGCCGCGCTGCGGGCTGCGGCTTCCGGGTTCAGCCAGTCCGCCCCCGCCAAAACCGCGCGTAATGCCGCCCGGTCGAACCGCGGGTCGGCATTGGAGGGGTCATGGACATGCGGCAGCGCTTCATCGTCCACCAATTGCTGCAACGCCGCCTTGCGCACGCCCAGCAGCGGGCGGATGACGGTGCCGGACCGCCCGCGCACCCCGGCCAGACCGCCAACCCCCGACCCCCGGTTGAGCCGCATCAGCAATGTTTCCAGCTGATCGTCGGCATGATGGGCCGTCATGATCCAGTCGATGCCCTGCGCCAGCCGCCATTGTTCGATCAGCGCATAACGGTGCGTCCGCGCCCAGGCCTGAATGTTGCCAGCGGGCGGCGTATCGGGCGTCGCGACATGGTGAGCAATCCCCTGCCCCGCGCACCAGTGCGCGACCATGGCCGCTTCGTCGGCGGAGGCGGGACGCAGGCCATGATCGATCGTCACTGCCGCCACCCGCCCGGCAAAGGCACGGGCGGCCAGATGGAGCAGCGCCATGCTGTCCGGCCCGCCCGACACTGCGACCCCGAAGCGCGCCGCCGGGTCATCGCCCACCAGCGCCTGTGTCGCCGCGATCAGCCGGGCTTGCAGGCCAGCGCGGTCACTCGTCAGCTGCACTTCGCCCTGGTGCGGCCCTTGTCCATCATGCCGCGCAGGCTGGCGGACAGGCTCGTCCCATAGACCTGCTCCAGCTCTGCATAGACTTTGCAGGCGTCGGCAGGCTTTTTGAGCTGGATCAGCGCTTCGCCCAGATAGGCGAGGCTGTCGGGCGCGCGGTCGCCGCGCGGGCGCTTCTGGTAATTTTCATAGAAAGCGACCGAGGCCAGAGCAGGCTTGCCCTCGTCCAGATAGGCGCGGCCCAGCAGATTCTGCGCGCGGCTGGCGACCGGCGACGTGCCATATTTGTCGACCGTGGCTTTCAGCTGCGCCTGCGCTTCGGGATAATATTTCGCATCCCACAGGCGATAGCCATAGCTGTATGCGTCCATCGGCGCGTCGCCCGTATCGGGCCGCTCGATTGCGGCGACGGCCGTCTTGCGGGCTTCGCTCACGACCGGGGTTGCCGGTGCAGGCGCAGGCTTGGGTGTCGCTGGCTTGGCCGCAACCGGTGCGGGATCGGCCGTCACGGGCGCGGCCGCCGTCGGCTTCACCGCTGGCGGGGTTTCAGGCTGGAGCAGGCGGCCTTCGATTTCCGCCTTATATTTGTTGAAGGCATCTTCCAGCTGCTTGAGCTTGAAGCTGTTTTCCTCGACCTGGCCAGTGATTGACGCCAGCTGCGATTCCAGTGCGCCGACGCGCGCGGTCAGGTCCGATATGGGCGAAGAGGATGGCGATCCCGGCGCGAGCGTCGGGGCAGCGGGGCGGACAATCTGCGCTTCGATAGGCGCGCCTGCCGGGAACACCTTGCGCTGGACCGCCTTCATTTCCTTTTCCAGCCGGTCGACCCGCACCTCGACCGGCGCGGTTTGCGCGATGGCGGACGGCGCGATCGCCAGCAGCAGTGGCGCGCTCCATGCCAGGCAGGAGGTCGCGAAAAAGGCGTGACGCATGATATTCCCCGACTAACTCTATCGCCTTAACCATAAGGCGTTATTTCGCGCGGTAAAGCGTGACGTTTAGCCACGCCCGCGTCCGGAACCGACGTTCAGCCGCCCGTGGGATCGCCAGATGCCGCCGGTGCCGGTGCGGACGGAGCAGATGCAGGCGCTGCGGCGGGTGCCACGTCACCAGCCGACGGAGAGGTGGTTTGGCGCGGGGTCGCCCGGCGCTGCGCGGGACGGGACGACGGCGTTGCAGAGGATGCATCGGCGGCGGGCGCAGCAGCGGCAGTGTCGCGCGCCAGCAGCGCTTCGGCGCTGACCGGCACATCGGCGATCGTCCGATCCGGCGCGCCCAGTGGCGCCACGACCTTGCCCCCGACAGTGACGCTCAGCGATTGCGGCCGCCCGGTCAGGATCATCGGGTTGCGCGCGCCCGCTGGCAGGGTGAAAGCCTCGCCTTTCTTCAGCAAGCCGTCCTTCAGCCGTTCGCCCGCCTCATCATAGATACGCAGCCAGACGTCGTCGATGGCGGTAAAGACGACCGGCTGTGCGGCTGGCGCGACCCGCGCAGCGCTGGCGGCGGCTGGGGCTGTGACCTTTGCCTGTTCCTGGGCGATTTCCTCGCCGGTCGGCGGCGTCAGCGATTGCGAGCGCCAGAGCGTATAACCGGCGATCAGGACAAGGACGATGATGGCCGCGGTCCAGGCCAGCATGCGCGACGGCACGCGGGCGGGATCGACCGGCTCGAACGCTTCGTAGCGATTGGCGCCCATGTCGCTGCTATGCACCGCCTGGCGCACTTCGGCAGCAATCGCTACCTCGTCCAGATCGACCGCGCGGGCATAGGCGCGCGCGAAACCGACGGCATAGGGGATGCCCGGCAGGGCGGCATAATCATCACGCTCGACCGCTTCGAGCTGCCGCAGCGCGATGCGCGTGCGGGTGGCGACCTCCGCCAGCGACAGGCCCAACGCCTCCCGCGCGGCACGCAATTTCGCGCCGGGGGTGTCGGGCTGCATTTCCGGTGCGCGGTCCGCACCGGTGTCCAATTCTGTTTCGTCTGCCATGCTGCTCCGCGACCTTTATGGTCAGCCTTGTCTCATTGAGCGACGGGGATTGTCAACGCCGCGTCAACCCTGCACGGCTCACCTCACCCCAGTTCGATGTTCCGTTCAACCGCCCATTGCGTCAGCCGCGCCCGGATGTCGCGCGCGCCGCCGTCCAGCAATTCGCGCATCAGCGCCTGCAACTCCTCCGCATCGATCGCGCGGATCATCGCCTTGACCGGCCCGACCGAGGCCGGGGTGATCGACAGGCGGCGAATCCCCAGGCCAACCAGCGCCATGGCTTCGAGCGTGCGCCCGCCCATTTCGCCGCAGACGCCGACCGGCACCTGATAATCCTTGCAGGTGCGCACCACCCGATCGAGGAAACGCAGGATCGCGATACTCAGCCAGTCATAGCGTTCGGCCAGGCGCGGATGGGCGCGGTCGGCCGCAAACAGGAACTGGGTCAGGTCATTGGTGCCGATCGACAGGAAATCGAGCCGGGGCAGCAATATGTCCAGAACCTCGGCCAGCGCAGGCACCTCCAGCATCGCGCCATATTTGACCGCGATCGGCAGCTTCTTCCTGCGCTCCTGCAACCATTCACGCTGATGTTCGACCAGCGCGCGCGCCTCCTCATATTCCCAGGGTTCCGACACCATCGGGAACATGACATGCAGCACCTTGCCCGCCGCCGCCTCCAGCAGGGCGCGCGCCTGCGCCTTCATCAGCCCGTCGCGGTCGAGCGCCAGCCGCAGCGCGCGCCAGCCCATCGCCGGATTATCCTCCAGCTCCTCATCTTCACGCTGCATATAGGGCAGCGCCTTGTCGCCGCCGATATCGACGGTGCGGAAGATGACTGGGCGGTCGCCCGCCGCGTCCAGCACATCCTTGTAGAGCCGCTGCTGCTTTTCGCGCTGCGGCAGGGTGGCAGACACCAGAAACTGGAATTCCGTGCGGAACAGGCCGATGCCGTCCGCGCCCACCATGTCGAGCGCCTGCGCATCCTCGCGCAGACCCGCATTGACCATCAGCTCCACCCGCTGGCCGTCGGCGGTGACCGATGGCAGATCGCGCATCGCGACAAATTCGGCGCGGCGCTTTTGCGTCACATGCAGCTTATTGTCGAACGCCTCCTCCATGTCGGCGGTCGGGCGGATCAGCAGCGCATTGGCGTTGACGTCCATCTGGATGAGGTCGCCCTCATTGACCAGATGGCGGATGTCCCGCACCCGGCCCAGCACCGGCACGCCCATGGCGCGCGCGACGATGGTGACATGGGCGGTCAGCGATCCTTCCTCCAGGATCACGCCCTTCAACCGGCGGCGATCATATTCCAGCAGTTCGGCCGGCCCCAGGTTGCGCGCGATCAGGATCGCGTCCTGCCGCAGCCCCATCTGCGCCGCCGTACCCAGCTGCCCCGACACGATCCGCAGCAGCCGGTTGGCCAGATCCTCCAGATCATGCATCCGGTCGGACAGCAGCGGATCGTCAATCTGCCGCATCCGCATCCGGGTGCGTTGCTGCACCCGTTCTATGGCCGCTTCGGCAGTCAGGCCGCTGTCGATCGCTTCGTTGATCCGGCGGGTCCAGCCTTCGTCATAGGCGAACATCTTGTAGGTTTCCAAAACCTCCTGATGCTCACCCTCCATGCCGAACTCGGCCGCGCCGGTCATCCGGTCAATCTGTTCGCGCATCTTGGCGAAGGCGGAAATGACCCGCTGCCGCTCGGCCTCGGTATCCTCCGCGACCGTATGTTCGATATGGACGCGCGGCTGGTGGAACACCGCATGGCCGCGCGCCATGCCCATCACCAGTTGCAGCCCGTGCAGCATAGTGGTGCCAGTGTCGGTGACGCGCTGGTCGCTGGGACCGTCATCGGCCAGTTCAGCATTGGCGATCAGTTCCGCCATCACCATCGCAACGGTCTGGAGCGCCTCTATCTCCACTTCCTCATATTTGCGCGGTTCGGCATGTTGCACGCACAACACGCCGATCGCCCTTTCGCGCCGCACGATCGGCACGCCGGCAAAGCTGTGGAACAGTTCCTCGCCGGTTTCGGGGCGATAGCTATAGTCGGGGTGCGACGCGGCCTCGTCCAGGTTCAGCGTTTCGACATTGGTTGCGATCAGGCCGACCAGCCCCTCCCCCATCGCCATGCGGGTGACATGGACCGCCTCCTGCTTCAGGCCGCGCGTCGCGAACAGTTCCAGCACGCCCTCGCGCACCAGATAGATGGAGCAGACCTCGCTCGACAGCGACTGGCCGATAATCTCCACCACCTTGTTCAATTTGGCCTGCGCGCTGGTGCGCGACGCCATCACTTCCTGAAGGCGGGTGAGGATCTGGCGGGCGGCGGCGGCGGGTGTGCTGGGCATGGCGTCAGCGCTATCAGATCGGCGGCCTGCTTTCCAAGGCGATTCATGCAGCGCGATAGTTAAGCAGAGGTCATTTGCATGGCGGAAACATTCTGTACAATCGTCTAAGAATGTAAAATCGGCTTTCAGGGAGAATGGGACCATGGCGACATCAGGTGAAACGGCGTTTGAACGCGATCTTCTGGACCGGGGTTATTCGCGGCGGCAACTGGCCAAGGCGACCGCGCTGCTGGGCGCTGGCGCAGCGGCGATCCGCGCGACAAGCGCTGTCGCGCAGCAGGCGGCCAAGCCGGTCGCTGGCGCTGTCCGAATCGGCGCGAATGAATGCTGGACCGGCCCGTTCCCGGTCGCTGCCGAAGCCGCGTTCAAGCTGGTGACCGAGGGCAATCGGTATGAGCCCGACAATGAGCATCAGAAGCTGTTTGATGCCGTAGCCGCGGTCGAGGGCGTTCCTGCCGACCGTATCGTCGCCTGGCCCGGATCGTCCGATCCGCTGAGCCGCGTCGCGATCGCCTTCGCCTCGCCGACGCGGGGCATCGTGACGGCCAACCCGACCTATGAAGCGATCTGGCGGACCGGCGACTGGCTGGGCGCGAAAGTGACCAAAGTGCCGCTGACGAAGGATTATGCCCATGACGTCAAGGCGATGCTGGCGGCTGATCCCAATGCCGGGCTTTATTATGTCTGTTCGCCCAACAACCCGACCGGCACGGTGACGCCGATCGCCGACATCCAGTGGCTGGCCGACAACAAGCCCAAGGACGCGATCCTGGTGGTGGATGAAGCCTATATCCACTGGACCGAGACCGGCACCGCCGCCAGCATGGCCGCGACCCGCGATGACGTGATCGTGCTCCGCACCTTCTCCAAGCTGTTTGGCATGGCTGGGATGCGGCTGGGGCTGACCTTCGCCGCGCCCGCGCTGATGGAAAAGATGATGCGTTATGATGGCGGGCAGGTGACCGGCATGTTGCCGATGACCGCCGTCGCCTGCGGCACGGTATCGGTCGCGCAGGCGGACCTGATCAAGGCGCGCCGCGCGGAGATGAACGCCAATCGCGACAAGGCCATCGCCTTCCTGACCAGGAAGAAGATCAAGGTCATCCCCGGCAGCCACGCCAATATGTTCATGATCGATTGGGGCAAGCCCGCCAAGCCCATGGCCGACGCGCTGCTGGCGGAAAATGTGCAGATTGGCCGCAGCTGGCCGATCTGGCCCAACGTGTCGCGCGTGTCGGTGGGGTCGGCGGCGGAAATGGACGCGTTCTGCGCCGCCATCGACAAGGTGTGGAAAGCGTAACGTCAACCCACCCTTCACCACCATAAAATTTCCAAACTCTGGCGGCGGGGGCTTGCGGCAATGCGCCGCCGCTTCGTTTATCCCCATGAACCCCCGGAACGAACGCCCGGATGGCTGGACAAAGGGACAGACGACATGACCATGATGCTAGACAAGGATGCCAGAGACGATCTGATCGAACGCGGCTATTCCCGCCGCCAGCTGGCCGAAGTGGCCGCGCTGCTGGGCGCTGGCGTTGCTGCCAGCACGTTGCTGGGCAATGCTGCGATGGCGCAGCAGCAGGCCGGGCGCGGCATCAAGGGCGCTGTGCGCATCGGCGCGAACGAATGCTGGACCGGCCCCTTCCCGTCCGGCGTCGCCGCCGCTGCCGAAGCCGCATCCTTTGGCAACTGGTATGATCCCGACAATTATCGCGGCGACCTGGTCAAGACTGTCGCCACGGTCGAGGGTATTCCCGAAAGCCATGTCATGCCCTGGCCCGGTTCGGGCGGCCCGCTGGTCAGCATCGTCGCGGCCTATTGCTCGCCGACCAAGGGTCTGGTGACCGCCGATCCGACCTTCGAGTCCGCCTGGCGCACCGCCGATTATATGAAAGCCCCCATCGCCAAAGCGCCCCAGGCCATCGGCAAGGGCCATGACGTGAAGGCGATGCTGGCAGCCAACCCCAATGCGGGCCTCTATTATATCTGTTCGCCCAACAACCCGACCGGCACGATCACGCCGCTGGCCGACATCCAGTGGCTGCTCGACAACAAGCCCGCCGATTCCATGCTGCTGGTGGACGAAGCCTATCTCCACTTCTCCGAAGCCCCCAGCGCCGCGACGCTGATCGGCACCCGCAAGGACATCATCGTCATGCGGACCTTCTCCAAACTGTTCGGCATGGCTGGCGTGCGCCTCGGCCTCACCTTCGCCGATCCCGAAGTGCAGAAGCGCATCATGCTGTTCGGCCCGGCGGCCGGGGGCCTTGCGATCACCGCGATGCATTGCGGCAATGCCGTCTATACCGAAGCCGCCCTCATCAAGGCGCGCCGGAACGAGATGATCGCCAATCGCGAGGAAACCATCGCCTGGCTCACCAAGAAGGGCATCGAGGTCCACCCCGGCAGCCAGGCCAATATGTTCATGGTGAACTGGAAAAAGCCCGCCAAGGAAATGCAGGCCGCGCTGCTGGCCGCGCCGGAAAAGGTGCAGATCGGCCGCAGCTGGGCCATCTGGCCCACCGTCTCCCGCGTCACCGTCGGCTCCGCCGACGACATGGCCAAATTCCGCGCGGCGGTCGACAAGGTCTATAAAGCGTAAGGCATCCCCTTTCCTTACGACACGAAGAAGGGCGTCCGGGCAACCGGGCGCCCTTTTTGGGTGGTGGTGTATGGCCCGGACTTCGGATGATGGGATCGGCCAGCCATTGCAAATGGAGCGCCAGTGCCTGGACCCACGTTCGGTCGAAGGGCGTCCCAGCCAGCCGCCGCTGCAACCGATGCGCGTTGGCTCGCGGCATGCCCGCAGCGCGCGCTGCCTGCGTGACATTGTCGGTGGCGAGCAAGAGGCGCAGCCTCTCCGGCGTCCAGCGGGCGCGGGCGGATGGGGTGCTGATCCATCTATGAGAATAGACCAGAGGATTTCCCATTTTAGAAGAGAGATTTGGGGATGAATGAGCACATTGGAATCGACCTACCTCTAATCACCCTTGGCTGTCGTCGGGCATGGCTCGAATGCCAAGTTCGCGGCTGATGATCTCCGCACAAAGAGCATTCGCGATCTGAACCGTAGTGCGATCAACAGCTTTTAGAACATGCCTTCCCTCATGTACTATCTGAGATCGAAGTTCGTACACACGACGAAATTTTTCCCCGATCTCCGCTCTATGAGCGGAG
The DNA here is from genome assembly GCF_057809055.1 of Sphingobium sp. FG58. Classification (NCBI taxonomy): domain Bacteria; kingdom Pseudomonadati; phylum Pseudomonadota; class Alphaproteobacteria; order Sphingomonadales; family Sphingobiaceae; genus Sphingobium; species Sphingobium sp. FG58. The sequence goes on from NZ_JBMDJF010000001.1 coordinate 238,684, forward strand.
GACTTGCCCAAGAGATAAGCACAGCGGCTCGCCAGAAGATTGGTTAGCCCAATTCCTTCTGCTGCCTTTCGGTCGCCGAGCATAACTTCGATCGCAATCGTGGCTTGTAAGAGTGCATCGAGGGGGCGACGATTTACTCGCGCTCGATAGAACCATATACAAGCAGAAAATAAGCGCCGGCAGTCTAAATCATCGTTAAATATAGTTTCTATTTTATTGATGGCAGCGATGTAAGCGACATTCATGTCTCTACTTCTACGCTTAGCGAATGCTTCAGACGAGCAATAATATTGGCGATCGAGTAGATCCTCTTCAAGCGATTCCGTCGTGAGAATCTCGCGGGTTTCCTCATCATGAACCATGAGGTAAGGCAACTTTGAGGTTTCTCCACCTGACCCGTACGTCATCACATTCAACGCCATAGCAGCCCCGAAGAATGCTCTAATATTATCCTCAAATTGCCTCCCCATCACGCTTGAGGAAGTATGCACGACGTATCCTAGCATCGGCATCGAAAAGTATAATCGATCGGCCTGGATCGTCCGATCAACATCCTCGCCGACGAACCAGTCGTGGAACAAGCCAGTATCAACGGCTGCATGTTCCGAATGCACTGGCATGGGTGCGGGTAATGCATAACCTTTTGAAATTGTAATACCGGAGGGCAGCGATATGCTATCCGGGATTTCATTTCCTAAAAAATGGGAGAACGGTCCGGGTAGCGCTGCGGTAAGTCTATGTCTGATAGGTAGAGATTTAAGTTTAGCAATTAGACGTCGCGCAAAAGAGACAGGATTGGCTACAAATGGTAACTGAGATATCGGTTGACCTGTGATGATTTTTGGTCGTGGATCAGTGCGATCCATTTCATTTTTGATCTCAGTCGCGATAAAGCGAATTAGACCGGTTTCTCCAACGAACCGATCAATCTTCTCGCGGGCATCCGATGGCAAAATCCCCGATAATTCTCCAACCCATTTAAAATCGCTAAACGCTATATAAGAATTCTTAATCGGATTGATTTGCAGTCCTTCAGCGATTTTTAGCACAAGGTCTGCTTCAACAGCCGTAGGTAGCTTAATCGTCATAGCTAATTTGACCTGACTGTAATGCGCTCACAAATGCTGCCTAACATACCAACTCTTGCAATTCGCAGCAGCCAGATATTACGCAAATGCCGTTACTGCATATCACCATCAGGATTTTCGTCACCGTGATCGCCCCAACAATGAAACTATCAACAGGTGTTTGCGATTCCGCAAGCCCAATGCCGGAGTAATCCGGGCCTTATCCGGCATCCCGCTTTCTTCTGCTTCCTCGCACAAGAAAAGCGGGACCCCGGATCAAGTCCGGGGTGACGGATTGTTAAGCGCTGGCGTTGTTAGCTCGCTGCGTTCACTACCCACCCTTGGCAGAGGCACGTGCTCTCGCCCCTCCCTCCCTTGAAAAGGAGGAGAGTAAGAGGGGCCTCAATCCAAATTCGGCCTTAGATACCGTTCCGCCGTGTCGATATCGATCCCCCGCCGCACCGCATATTCTTCCAGCTGGTCGCGGCCGACCCGCGCCACGCCGAAATATTCGGCCTGGGGGTGGCCGAAATAGAAGCCGCTGACGGCGGCGGTGGGCAGCATGGCGAAGCTTTCGGTCAGCGTAATGCCGGTAGCATGGTGGGCATCCAGCATCTCAAACAGGATCGTCTTGAGGCTATGTTCGGGGCAGGCTGGGTAGCCGGGGGCCGGGCGGATGCCGCGATATTGTTCCTTGATCAGGGCTTCGTTGGTCAGCTGTTCGCCCTCCGCATAGCCCCACAGCGCGGTGCGGACATAGTGGTGGAGGCGTTCGGCGAAGGCTTCGGCGAGGCGGTCGGCCAGTGCTTTCAGAAGTATGTCCGAATAGTCATCGATCGCGGCCTTGAACCGGGCCAGATGCGGTTCGATGCCGTGCATCCCGACGGCAAAGCCGCCCATCCAGTCGCCATCATGGCTGATAAAGTCGGCAAGGCACATATTGGCGCGGCCTTCGCGCTTCTGGATCTGCTGGCGCAGCATCGGCAGGGTATAGTGCTTTTCATCCTCGACATGGACGATGATGTCGTCGCCTTCGCGGCGGCAGGGCCACAGGCCCGCGACCCCGCGCGCGACCAGCCATTTTTCGGTGACGATCTTGTCCAGCATCGCCTGCGCATCGGCAAACAGGCTGGAGGCGCTTTCGCCCACCACCGGATCGGTCAGGATGGCGGGATAATTGCCCGCCAGTTCCCAGGCGCGGAAGAAAGGCGTCCAGTCGATATATTGGATCAGGTCCTTCAGATCCCAGTCGGGGAAGCGATGGACGCCGGGCAGGCGCGGGCGCGGGGCTTTCAGGCTCTCGTCAATCTCGAACCCATTGGCGCGGGCGTCCTCCAGCGGCACGAGCGCGCTCTGTCCCTTGTTCGCGCGGGCGACACGGACATGCTCATAATCATCCTTGGTTTTCTGGACGAAATCGTCGCGCTGCGTTTCGGAGACGAGCGCGGTGGCGACGCCGACCGCGCGGCTAGCGTCCAGCACATGGATGACCGGGCCGGCATAAGCAGGGTCGATGCGCAGCGCGGTATGCACCTTGGAGGTGGTCGCGCCGCCGATCAGCACGGGCATGGTCATGCCCGCGCGCTGCATTTCGGTGGCGACCGTCACCATCTCGTCGAGCGAGGGGGTGATGAGGCCCGACAGGCCGATCATGTCGGCGTCATGATCGTTCGCGGCCTTGATGATGTCATGCCAGGGGACCATGACGCCCATGTCGACGACTTCAAAACCGTTGCACTGGAGGACGACGCCGACGATATTCTTGCCAATGTCATGGACGTCGCCCTTGACCGTGGCCATGATGATCTTGCCCTTGCCCTTGGCGCCCGGTTCCTTGGCAGCCTCGATAAAGGGCAGCAGGTGCGCGACTGCTTTCTTCATAACGCGGGCGGATTTGACGACCTGGGGCAGGAACATCTTGCCCGCGCCGAACAGGTCGCCGACGACGTTCATGCCGTCCATCAGCGGGCCTTCGATCACATGGATCGGCTTGTCGGCGGTCAGGCGGGCTTCCTCCGTATCATCGACGACATACATGTCGATGCCCTTGACCAGCGCATGTTCCAGCCGCTTGGCGACCGGCCAGCTGCGCCAGGCTTCGGCGGCCTTGTCCGCCACTGCGTCCGTACCACGATATTTTTCCGCCAGCGTGACCAGGCGGTCGCCCGCTTCGGGATCGCGGTTGAGGACGACATCCTCGCACGCGGTGCGCAGTTCGGGGTCGATCGTGTCATAAACGTCGAGTTGGCCGGCATTGACGATCGCCATGTCGAGGCCTGCGGGGATGGCGTGGTAAAGGAACACGCTGTGCATCGCCCGGCGGACGGGCTCATTGCCGCGGAAGGAGAAGCTGAGGTTCGACAGGCCGCCGGAGATATGGACGTGCGGGCAGCGCGCCTTGATCTCCTTGCACGCCTCGATGAAGTCGACGCCGTAATTATTATGCTCCTCGATCCCCGTCGCGACCGCGAAGATATTGGGGTCGAAGATGATGTCCTCCGGCGGGAAGCCGATGGTCATCAGTAGCTTGTAGGCGCGCTCGCAGATTTCGACCTTGCGCTCCTTGGTGTCCGCCTGCCCGGTTTCGTCGAAGGCCATGATGACGGCGGCGGCGCCATAGGCCATGCATTTGCGGGCGTGGAACAGGAAGGCCTCCTCGCCCTCCTTCATGCTGATCGAATTGACGATCGGCTTGCCGGACACGCATTTGAGACCCGCCTCGATGACGTCCCATTTGGAGCTGTCGATCATCACGGGGACTCGGCTGATGTCCGGTTCCGACGTCATGAGTTTCAGGAAGGTGGTCATCGCCTCGACCGCGTCGAGCAGCCCCTCGTCCATGTTGACGTCGACGATCTGCGCGCCATTCTCCACCTGCTCCCGCGCGATGTCGATGGCGGTGGCGTAATCGCCCGCCATGATCAGCTTCTTGAACTTGGCCGATCCGGTGACGTTGGTGCGTTCACCGATATTGACGAAGGTGGCGGTGGATTTGGTGGTCATGTCAGCCTTCTTCTCCCTCTCCCCTTCAGGGGAGAGGGCCGGGGAGAGGGGATACTGGGTGAGGTCGCGTACAGCCCCCTCTCCCAACCCTCTCCCCTGAAGGGGAGAGGGCTTTTCAGGTCAGGCGGCGATATGCATCGGTTCGAGGCCCGCGAGCCTGGTCACGACCGGCAATTCCGGCACGACACGCGGCTTATGCCCGTCCAGCGCCTTCGCCACCGCGCCGATATGGGCAGGCGTCGTGCCGCAGCAGCCGCCGACCATGTTGACCAGCCCTTCATCCACCCATTCGCGGATCAGCCGCGCGGTGGTGGCGGGCAGTTCGTCATATTGGCCCAGCTCATTGGGCAGGCCCGCATTGGGATAGGCCAGGATCAGCGTATCGGCATTTTTGGACAGCTCGGCCAGATAGGGCCGCAGCAAATCCGCGCCGAACGCGCAGTTCACGCCAATGGTGAGCGGCTTTAGATGGCGCAGCGAATACCAGAAGGCGTTGATCGTGTGGCCCGAGAGATTCCGGCCCGACATGTCGGTGATGGTGAAGCTGAGCATCAGCGGCACGGAGCGGCCCGCCGCCTCCTCCGCCTCGCGCGCGGCCATGCCCGCTGCCTTGGCGTTCAGCGTATCGAAGCAGGTTTCGACCAACAGGAAATCGACCCCGCCTGCGATCAGCGCCTCGCATTGCTCGCGATAGTCGGCTTTGAGCGTATCATAATCGACCTCGCGAAAGGCGGGGTCATTGACGTCGGGGGAAATGCTGAGCGTCTTATTGGTCGGGCCGATCGAGCCGCAGACGAAACGGGGCTTGCCGTCCTTTGCCGTCGCCTTCTCGCACGCGCTGCGGGCCAGCTTGGCCGCTGCGATATTGATGTCCCACACCAGATGTTCGCAGCCATAATCGGCCATGGCGATCTTGGTCGAGCTGAACGTATTGGTCTCGATCATGTCCGCGCCCGCTTCCAGATAGGCGCTGTGGATGCCTTCCACGATGTCGGGGCGGGTCAGGCAGAGCAGGTCGTTATTGCCCTTCTGGTCCCTGGGCAGGTCGAGGGTGCCGCGATAATCCGCCTCGGTCAGGCCATGCTTCTGGATCGACGTGCCATAGCCACCGTCGAAGATCAGGATTTTTTCGGCGGCCAGCGCGCGTAATGTCTGTTCAGCGTTCACTTTATTCTTCCCGCCAATAAAATCGGTTCGTGCTGAGTAGAGGCTGAGCTTGTCGAAGCCTCATATCGAAGCATCCTTCGATACGCCATTTCGACTTCGCTCAATGGCTACTCAGGACGAACAGGGGGTGGATGTAGATCATGCGGCTTGCTCAGCGACCACCGTCGCCCGCAAGCCCAGCAAATGGCAGATCGCAAAGCTCAATTCCGCGCGGTTGAGCGTATAGAAATGAAAGTCGCGCACGCCGCCGCCATAGAGGCTGCGGCACAATTCCGCCGCGATCGTCGCCGACACGAGCTGGCGCGAGGCGGGATGATCGTCCAGCCCTTCAAACAGGCGGCCCATCCAGCTGGGCACCTGCGTATTGCACATTGCCGCCATCCGCTGCGTCGCGGCGAAATTGCTGACCGGCATGATGCCCGGCACAATGTCCGCCGTGATGCCCGCCGCCAATGTCTTGTCGAGGAAGCGGAAATAGGCGTCGGGGGTAAAGAAGAATTGCGTGATGGCGCGGGTCGCCCCGGCGTCCAGCTTGCGCTTGAGATTATCCAGATCGCTCTGCGCGCTGGCCGCTTCGGGATGGACTTCGGGATAGGCGGACACCGAAATTTCGAACGGATGACGCTGCATCAGCCCTTCGACCAGTTCGGCAGCACCCTTATACCCGTCCGGGTGCGGCTCGAATGTGCCGCCGACTTCCGGCGGGTCACCACGTAGCGCGACGATATGACGCACGCCTGCATCCCAATAGGCGTCGGCGATTTCGGCGATTTCCGTCTTGCTCGCCCCCACGCAAGTCAGATGCGCCGCAGCCGCCAGCGGGGTTTCCCGCGCGATCCGGGCGACCGTATTATGCGTGCGCTCGCGGGTCGAACCGCCCGCGCCATAGGTGACGGACACGAATTTGGGTTGGAGCGGCGTGAGCGTCTCGATCGCCGACCAGAGCTGGGCTTCCATCTTCTCCGTCTTGGGCGGGAAAAATTCAAAGCTGACATGGCAGTCGCCCGCAAGGTCCGCATAGAGCGGGGCGACGGGATCGTTCAAAGTCATGCGGAAATCCGTCCTTCTTGCTGCTGGACAGGCGCTTGCTTGCGTCGCCCCAGCCACAGTTGCACCGTCAATTCATGGCCAGGCAAAGTGTCCACCCGTTCCAGTTGCAGGCCCGCTGCTGCGAACCAGCCTTCCATCTGTTCATCGGAAAAGCCAAGCCGCGCATGTTGATCGCGCACGCGCAATTCTTCCCGCTCATGCGGCGCGAAATCCGCGATCAGCACCCGGCCGTCGATCGCCGTGACGCGGGCCGCCTCGCCGATCACCTGTTCCGGCACCTGCGCATAATGCAGCACCTGATGCAACAGGACGGTATCGACGCTGCCCGGCTCCAGCGGCAAAGCCCCAAAATCGCCCAGCAGCAGCGCATATTTGTCGCCCGCATCGGCGGGCAGCTTGGCCCGTGCCAGCCGCAGCATGTCCGGGCTGCGGTCGATCGCCGTTACAGCCTGCGCCGCGCCGCCAAACAATTCGATCATCCGCCCGGTGCCGGTGCCGATGTCGAGCAGATGGCCGATCGGTTCGCGCCCCAGCAGCGCGGTCATCGCCGCCTCGACATCCGCTTCCGCCACATGGAGCGAGCGGATTGCGTCCCATTCCTCGGCATGGTCGGCAAAATAGTCCTCCGCCGCCCGCGCCCGGTCCGCCCGCACCGCCGCCAGCCGCGCCAGATCAGCCGCCTGCCATAATGTTTCGCTATCCGACGGGGTCAGGCGGTCAAACAAGGACTGGAACGGCGCGACATCGCCGCCCTTGCCCAGCCGCAGAAAGACCCAATTGCCTTCCTTGCGCCGCTCTACAAGGCCCGCTTCCGCCAGGATGCGGACATGGCGCGACACGCGCGGCTGGCTTTGCCCCACGACCTGCGCGATCTCCCCCACGGCCAGCTCCATCGCCCGCAACAGGTGGATGATCCGCAGCCGCGTCGGGTCGCCAAGTGCCCGGAAAATATCGAGTGCGGTGTGCATGGCTGCATCATATAAAGAAATCTTTATATACGTCAATGGTCGCAGATTTTCCGCAACTGCGAACAAAAGCGCACCCGTTTCCCGCCCGGATTGCAGGAATGGGATTGCCTTGCATCAACCAAAGCATTACGAATCAACGCGCAGGCGCAATGGGGGGTGAGCTTTTCTCCGAGAGTGGTCTGCACCGTTTTTATTCTCAGAGAGGGGTTTCTGCCCATGACCAAGTCTATCGCTCTTTCGCTCGTTCTCGCCGCTTCGCTCGGCCTGGCCGCCTGTTCGGGTGGCGCGGAAAACGCCGCCAACAATGCCGCCAACTCGGCTGAGAACGCGTCGAACGCTGCCGACAACGCCATGAACGCCGCGCTGAACGCTGCCGACAACGCCGCGAACGCTGCGTCGAACGCGACCAACAACGTCGCGAACGCGATGTAAGTCCAGACGGACTTTTAGAATTCGGAAAGGGGTCGCGCCGGGAACGGGGCGGCCCCTTTTCCATTGGGGACCGACCGATGATCCGCACCATCTTCATCGCCGCTGCACTGCTACCACTGACCGCCTGCGGTTCGGGATCGCCCGATGGTGTCGGCGGGGTCAGCGCCAGTGAAGCCAGCGCGCTCAATGATGCTGCGGCGATGCTCGACGCGCGCACCGGCGCAGCGCAGAGCGGCGACGCGGGCCTCAATCCCGCTGCCAGCGCGGCAGCGGGTGCCGATCGTGGCAGGGTTGTGCCGCAGCCTGAACCCAAGCCCTGACGCAAAAAGGCCGCCTCGGATGAGACGGCCTTTTCGTTTTTACTTCTGCAACTGGGTCCCCGCCTTCGCGGGAACACGCAGTCTCACTTGCACGGGATTAGCAGTTGCGATCAATCGCCCGACCGGCCAGAGCGCCTACGCCAGCCCCGATGATCGCCCCGGTCGTGCCGTCACCGCGACGGCCATAGCGGCCCGAACCCTTGCCGACTTCATTGCCCAGCAGGCCACCGGCAATCGCGCCGATGATGGTGCCACCCGTGCCATTGTCCCGGCAACGATAACCACCGCGATAACCGCCGCGATAGGCGTTGCTGCGGTAATAGCGGTCATTGCCGCGATAATAGCCGCCGTCGCCGCGATAACCACGGTCACCGCGATATCCGCGATAGCCACGGTCGCCATAATAATCGCCACGGTCATAACCGCGATAATAGCCGTCACGGGCCATGGCCGGGGTTGCCGTCACGGCCAGGGAAGCAGCGCCCATCGCCAGAGCGGCTCCCATATTGATCAGAAACTTCATCTTCATGGCGTTGCTCCTTCCAAAATTCGTCTTTTCGTCGGCGCTTCCCAGGGACGGGTTTCGCCAGTGATGAACGTCTTATGGGTGATTCGCCTTGAGCCGACCCTGAATGGGGCTGACAGCCGTTGTTAAGCTGACAACGGCCCAGCACAGCCCTGCTGCGTCCCGCCTGATATTATCCTATGGCGAAGGGAATGACGCGAATCCTGATCGTCCTGGCGCTTGCCATCCTGCTGCTGCCAGCCCCGCACAACAGCAAGCCCGCTACGGTGGAGCCCGGCGCCTTGCTGGTCGCCGTACGCGCACTGCCGCTCAGTACGAGCGATCCAGCGCTGCGGCGGGTGGGCGCGCTCGATTATCTGGGCGGGTGGGAATTGCGCAGCGCCAATCCGGGCTTTGGCGGCATATCGGCACTCCTCGTATCACCGCCGGGCGATGTGCTGGCGCTGAGCGATTCCGGCATATTGATGGGGTTGCATGTCGGGCCCGGAGAGGCACGCCGCCGCCCTTTCATCGCCCCCCTGCCCATCCGGCCGCAGGACCGCGATCGTCCCTGGTGGGCATGGGATTCAGAATCGCTGACGCATGATCCGGTGAGCGACCGCTATTGGGTGGGGTTTGAGTTGCAACAGGCGATCTGCCGCTATGCGCCGGGCTTCGCGCGGGTGGAGGCGTGCCGGACCTGGCCACAGATCATGGCATGGCCCCCGACCGGATCGATCGAATCGCTCGCCCGCCTGCCCGATGGCCGCTTCATGGCGATTGGCGAGATGGGGATGACGCCCGACGGTCGGCATGACATGCTGCTGTTTCCGGGAGATCCCGCCGAGCGCGATACCGCCGACCCGATCCATCTGCGCTACAGCCCGCCGCAGGGCTATCGCCCGACCGATGCGGTGGCGCTCGATGCACGCCATCTGCTGGTCCTCAACCGCCGCCTGACCTTGCAGGAATTGTTCACCGCCACGATCGCCATCGTCGATCTGCCTGAACGGCTGGAGCCGGGCATGGAACTGAAGGCCCGCACCCTCGCCCGCCTCGCCCCGCCGCTACTGGCCGATAATTTCGAGGGGCTGGCAGTGAGCCGGGAAGGCGGACGGACGATCATCTGGGTCGTGTCCGACGATAATCACGAGTTTTTCCAGCGGACGTTATTGTTGAAATTCGGGTTTCTTGAAGGTCAATAACATCCGCAGCGTGTTCCCGCGCAGGCGGGAACCCAGTTCCACCGCCGATCTGGGTTCCCGCCTGCGCGGGAACACGCATTACTCGGCGCGCAACGCAAAAAAGCGGCCCGTTGCGGGGCCGCTTCTTATGCCGAAACGAATCGAGAAAATCAGGCGGCTGCGGCAGCCTGCTTCTTGACGATGTCGCGCTTCAGGCGACGCGCCTTGAGCGACAGCTTGTCGTCGCTGGTCTTGAGCAGCCAATTGTCCAGGCCGCCATTATGTTCGACCGAACGCAGACCATGGGTCGACACGCGCAGCTTCACGCTGGTTTCGAGCGATTCGGAAATCAGCGAAACATTCTGCAGGTTGGGCAGGAATACCCGCTTGGTCTTGTTATTGGCGTGGGAAACATTGTGACCCACCTGGCGACCCTTGCCGGTCAGCTCGCAAATGCGCGACATAATCAATAAACCTTGTAGTTCGGGTTCGTTCGGAAAGCCGCGCCGATAACGGGATTCCCGCTGGCCGTCAACCCGCCGCACGGCCGGTCGCAACCCTTTTGCGCGGCGAAGCGTTGTGGCCCCGTAACATATGGGAGGTTGAAATGCGATTCATTGGTGGGCTGTTGATCATCATCTTGCTCGTGCTGGCTGGCGGCATCGCCACCGGCTTCATCGACCTGCAAAAAACGCAGGACGGACGCTTGCCCGAAATCGCGGTCAAACAAGGTGCGCTCCCCAAATATGAAGCCAATGTCGCCAAGGTCGAGGTTGGCACCCGCAACGAGACGGTCGAAGTACCGACGGTCGACGTCAAGAAGCCCTGATTATTTGAAATGTGCGTGCCGCACATTTGGCCGCACCAGCCCGCTCCCCCACCCGGCCTCCCACAGTGTATCCTGGATTGGGAGGCCGGGTGGGGGAGCGGGCTGGTGCGGTTCTCCAACGCATAGTATCCGGGGGCGTATGACGCCCTCGCCCTTTCCCTTGCCCGACCCCATGCGCCGTGCGCTGGCGCTGGCCCGCGCCGCCGAAGCAGCGGGCGAAGTCCCGATTGGCGCGGTGGTGACCAAAGATGGCGTCATCATCGGCGAGGGCGAGAACCGCAACCGGCGTGACTGCGATCCGACCGCCCATGCCGAAATCGTCGCGATGCGCGCGGCGGCGATCCATCTGGGCGATTTTCGCCTGACCGGCTGCGACCTGTGGGTGACGCTGGAACCCTGCCCGATGTGCGCGGGCGCCATCTCCCATGCCCGGATCGCGCGACTCTATTATGGCGTGGGCGATCCCAAGGGCGGAGGCATCGAGCAGGGACCGCGCCTCTTCGCCCAGCCGCAATGCCTGCACCGCCCCGACGTCTATGGCGGCCTCGCCGAAGCCGAAGCCTCAGCGTTGCTGCGGGATTTTTTCGCCGCCCGGCGCTGAATAATCGATGCGATAGAGCTGATAGGGCAGCGTCATGCCGCTGCTGAGCGTCACCGGCACAAGCCAGCCCGGAATTTTGCCCCGCATCAGATCCGCATAGAAACCGCGCGGGCTGCGCGACTGGTAGATCGTGCCTTCGGGGAAATTGGGGCAGACCAGCAAATAGGTCGCATGATGCCGCGCCGCGATTCCGCGGAAGGCATCGGCCGGGCCGTCATAGGCATGGTGGATGTCCAGGATCGTCGCGCCGTTGCGATGATAGGGACCGGCCAGCGCGCTATGATGGGTGGTGGCGATGAGGCGCGGGCCGAGATCGACCATGGTGAAGATGGTGGCGGGGGGCAGCTGATCCAGCACTTCGAGCGCGGGCAGCGTGCGGCAACGGCCATTCGCCTTCTTGATCGCGTCATTGCGGGCGATCGCGGACGGACGCCATGGCCTGGGCTTGTTGCCGGTCAGCTGCGCCCACCCACTCATGATTTGCGGATAAAGCGGATAGGCGAAGGCAATCGCCGCCAGCAGCGCCACCCCTGCCCCCGCCGCGATTCGCACCCGGCGCGTGCCGGTAAAGATCGCGCCGATCAGCCGGTGCGCGGCCCATGCGGCGGGCGGGATCGCCAGCAATTGCGCCGCTGGCCCCGCGCGCAGCTGCCAGAACAGCAAGGCGGTGGAAAAGAGCATCATGAGGCCCACGGTCGCCCAGGCCCAGAGCCGCTCAGCGTCGCGTCGCGCATCCCACAAGGCCCAGAGCAGGCCAACCAGCCCCGCAACCGGGATAGCCAGGAGCGGCACGACCAGGCTTTGCGCCTGCGCGGTGATCGGCTTGGCCTCGCGAATATTGGCAAGCCAGAGCCGCTCCAGTTCGGGCGAAATCTGATAGGGGCTGAGGCATTGCGGCCAGTTCAGCCAGAAGAAGGCCGCAACCGCGCCGCCGACGACCATCCCTGCCGCCAGCCGCATCGCCCAGCCGCGTAACGGGGCCAGCGAGAGCAGCACCATCCCCGCCGACGCCGCGCCGAACACCGCCACCCAGATGGGCGAGATTGCATCGCACACCATTTCGCGATTGGCATAGCTGGCGAACAGCAGGTAGCAGAGCGAGGTCGCGCCGCCCAAACTCAGCGCATAGGGCAGCATCCGCCGCTCCGCCCCTTCGCGAAACACCCAGCGCAGCGCGATCAGCCCGCCGCCCGCCGCCAGATAGACGATCATCTCCATGCCGATCGCGATCGACAACGCACTGCTGACCCCGGCCATCACCCCGCCGCGCAGCCGGTTGGTATCGATCACCCCTGCCAGCATCGTCACCGCCAGCGCCAGTTGCCAGCCATGATGGTCGATCCGCATCGGCGCATACATGCCCAGCCCCATCTGCGCGGCGAGCGGGGCGAGCGCCGCCAGCAACCAGCCATGCGGCCCGGCCAGCCGCCGCCCGATAAAGCCAAGGCTCAGCATCAGCAGCAAGAGCGGGAGCAGCGGCGCGATGCCGCAGGCCAGCCGATCGGCCAGCCCCTGATCGAAAAAGGCGCGGAAGAAGAGGATCAGTCCGGCGATCGGAATATCGACCAGCCGCGACCAGTGGATATTCGCGCCGCCCGGCGGATCGAGCCGGTACTGGCGCAAATCATACCAGCCCTGGCCCGCCAGCCAGTCCTTGACCTGCACATAGCGGATATTGTCGTCTGTATCGCTCAGCACCAGCCAGTGGATCGCGGGCCAGCGAGTCGTGACCATGGCGACCGCAATGACGATCCAGATCAGGAAGGTCAGCCACTTCCAGTGCCGCGCGCTCCACGCCAGCAAGAGGGGCAGGATATGGGTCACCCGCGCGCGCAGGGCATCGGCGCTTTTCAAGCTCATCCTTGCCCCCTAAACGAGCCGTGGCAAAGCGCAACGGGGACCATGGCCATCATCAACCGACTTTCACCGCAACATCGCGCGCTCTTCTGGCAAATCGTCCGCTATGGCGTGACCGGCCTGTTCGTGACGGCGTGTCAGGCGAGCATCTACTGGAGCCTCGCGGCGCTGGCCGGGCTGCATCCGCAACTGGCCAATCTGGTCGGTTATGGCGCAGCGGTGGTCATCGGCTATGTAAGCCACAGCGCCTTCACCTTCCGCGGCCATGGCACCCGCGACAAGGCGGCAGCGCGCGGCTTCCGCTTCGTCGCGGTGTCGCTGGTCAGCTATGCGCTTAACGCTTTGTGGGTATGGCTGTGCGTGACCCATATGGGCTGGCCCGAATGGTCGCCGATCCCGGCGATGATCTTCGTCACGCCCGCGGTGATGTTCGGGCTGAACCGGCAATGGGTGTTTCGCTAGCGTATTGCGCCGGGGGTCAGCCTGAATTGCACAACCCCTCCACCGTTCGCCCTGAGCCTGTCGAAGGGCTGCACTTCTTGAAGAGAAGGACAAGGCTTCGACAAGCTCAGCCCGAACGGACTTTGAGCGTTGCCACAATTTCAAACGGCGTAGAAATCAATGAACAAACCGCGCCACCACATCGCGGTAGGAGCGGCTCACCTTCACTTGCGCGCCCGATTCCAGCACCAGGAAACATTCGCCATTGGTGTGGGGTTTGACCTGCTTGACCTGGCTCAAATTCACGATGGTGGAGCGATGGACGCGCTGGAAATTGCGGGGGTCCAGGCGCTTTTCCAGATCCTTCATCGTTTCGCGCAGGATCAGCGAGTTGTCGGCGGTGTAGATGCACATATAGTCGCCAGCCGCGTCGATCCGCTCGATCGAATCGACATCGACGCGGAAAATCTGGCCGCGATCTTTGATGTTGATGAGTTTCTCGAAACGGTTGGAGGCCGGGCCTTCCTCGTCCGCCGAATTGAAATCGCTCATCGCCTGGGGCGCGACTTCCGCCAGCACCTCGCGCAACTTCTCCGCTTCCTGCACCTGCCGCTTGTCCGACAGGCGCAGGCGCACCCGGTCGAGCGCGTCGGCGAGACGGCCTTCTTCTACGGGCTTCAAGAGATAATCCACCGCCTGCGCCTCGAACGCGCGAATCGCGTGATCCATATAAGCGGTGACGAAGATGAAGAGCGGCGGCTCCACTTCCATGATCCCCTGCACGACGGAAAAACCGTCAAAGCCCGGCATCTGGATGTCGAGGAACACGAGGTCGGGTTTATGCGTCTTGATGGCGCGGATCGCTTCGCGCCCATTGTTGCAGGTCTCGATAATTTCGACATCCTCATGCGCTTCCAGACGGAGCATAAGCCCTTGCGTAGCAAGGCTTTCGTCGTCGACGAGGATTGTTCTGATCGTCATGCGGCCACTTTCGATGAATCTTCCAAATTAAGCGGAATTTCGATGATCACCGAAAAACCACTGGGACTTGAACGTGTTTCAAAGCTCTGTCGTTCCCCGAAGGCCTGAATGAGCCGGTCGCGGATATTCGGCAGGCCAACGCCCGTCCCTTCGCTGACGGCAATGTGTGGCTTCATTCCGCCTTCATTCAATCCCGGCCCGCTGTCGGATACGACGATCCGCACATTTTCACCGGCAGGCTGCGCGCTGACCGATATTTCCGCGCCTTCCTCCTTGGGCGTGACGGCATATTTGATCGCATTTTCGACCAGCGGCTGGAGCAGCAGCGATGGCAGCCGCGCCTGTCCGACCGCGGGGTCGATGGTGAATACCGGACGCAGCCGATCCTCGAACCGCATCTTCTCAATCTCCAGATAGAGTTTGAGCGTCTCGATCTCCTGCTCGATCGTCACCTGCGCGGTCGGCTCGTTGATGAGCGTATAGCGCAGGAAGGAGGACAGGCGCGACAGCATCGCGTTCGCCCGGTCGGTCTGCTTGAGCAGCACCAGCGTGGAGATGGAGTTCAATGTATTGAACAGGAAATGCGGGTTGAGCTGATAGCGCAGCATCGCCAGCTGCGCGCTCGACGCCTGATTTTCCAGATGGAGCAGTTGATCCGCCTGCTCCTCCACCGTCAGATAGAAGTTGATGGCGTAATAGAGCGCGGACCATGCGCCCAGCAGCGTCATCGACAGATAGAAAGCGCCCAGGAATAGTTGCAGCCCCGCCGTGTCGCTGCCCTTATTCTGGGTCGAGAAAACCCAGGCGTCGATAAAGGCGACCAGCGCGGCCGCCGCCACCACCGTGACGATCGACACGCCCCAGGTGATGATCGGCTTTTGCCGGAGCAGGAAGCGGAACATCACCGCGATCAGCAGCGTCACCGAATAGCCGGTAACAGTGGAAATCAGCACCGGCACCAGGCTGGAAAGCGGCTGGCCATTGGCGATGGTGGACGATCCGCGCAGCAGGAACGCGCCGGCCCAGCCCAGCGATTGCAGGTTCCAGAAAGCGCGATTCTTGTCCGCGAAAAAGGGCTGGGGCTGGAAAGGATGAACAGACATTACCGGCAGCCTAGGCGATTTGAGCCGGCGGGTGAAGCCGCCGCGGCCTATCCCCTGCTGCTCCCGCCCGTCAGGCGGCGGCAGCGGGTTCCTCCGCCATCGGGGTGACTTCATCCGGGCATAGCCAGACCAGATCGCTCAGTTCGAGCACGCGGCCATCATGCGCCTGTATCGTGACCTTGCGGATCGGCAGGCCATCGCGCCGGTCGGCCAGCACCTGACAGGACACGGTGCCGCAACCCCATTTTTCGCCCCACTGGCGCAGCGCGATCATGACGGGGGCCAGTTCCTGCCCCTTTTCAGTCAGGCGATATTCCACCTTGCGCCGGTCGCACTGCATCGGTTGGCGCAGCATGATGCCATTTTCGACCAGCCGGGCGAGACGGTTCGCCAATATGTTGCGAGCAATGCCCAGCGTCGACTGAAACTCCTCAAAATGGCGGATCCCCGACAGGGCGCCACGCAGGATGAGGAAGGACCAGCGCTCCCCCATCGCCTCCAGCGCGGCGGGAAGCGCACATTGTTCGAGATCCTGGGCCAGATTATGTTTCATGATCATGACTAGATAGCCCAAAGCGGGCGCAGTTGCAAAAGCGCCGTGTATTTAGGGCAAATGGGATTTTTTTGTTGCGCCGCAAGGCACTTCCCACACAATCGGGAAACGATGTTACGCCAGTATGAACTTGTCGAGCGCGTCAAACGCTATGATCCCAATGCGGATGAAGCGATGATCAACCGCGCCTATGTGTTTTCGGTCCAGAAGCATGGCAGCCAGAAGCGCGCCAGCGGCGACCCCTATTTCAGCCACCCGATCGAGGTGGCGGGCATCCTCACCGATTTCGGGCTGGACGACCAGACGATCGTGACCGCGCTGCTCCACGACACGATCGAGGATACGCTGGTCACCTATGAGGAGATAGAGGCCGCGTTCGGCCCCGATGTCGCGCGCATGGTCGATGGCGTCACCAAACTGTCGAAGATCGAAGCCATGTCCGAAAATGAGCGGGCGGCGGAGAATCTGCGCAAATTCCTGCTCGCCATGTCGGACGATATCCGGGTGCTGCTGGTCAAGCTCGCCGACCGGCTGCACAATATGCGGACGCTGCATTTCATCAAAAATCCCGACAAGCGCCGCCGCATCGCCAAGGAGACGATGGATATCTATGCGCCGCTCGCCGAGCGGATCGGCATGTATGATTTCATGCGCGAAATGCAGCTGCTGGCCTTTCGTGAGATCGAGCCGGAAGCCTATGCCAGCATCACCAAAAGGCTGGAGCAGCTGAAGGAAGGCGGCCATGACAAGGTCGACCGGATCGGCGCGGAACTGCAATTGCTGCTGGGCGGATCGAACATACCGGTGACCGTGTCGGGGCGCGAAAAACATCCCTTCTCGATCTGGAAGAAGATGCAGGAGCGCCATATCAGCTTCGAACAGCTGACCGACGTGATGGCGTTCCGCGTGATTACCGAGACGACGGCGGACTGTTACCGCGCTCTGGGCGTCATCCACCAGACGTTCAAGATGGTGCCGGGCCGGTTCAAGGATTATATCTCCACCCCCAAGCGTAACGGCTACCGCTCGCTCCACACCACCGTCATCCATCAGGACAATGCCCGGATCGAGGTGCAGTTGCGCAGCCGCGACATGCACAACGACGCCGAACTGGGGCTGGCGGCGCACTGGGCCTACAAGCAAAAGGGCGATGCGACCGACCAGAATGCCGCATGGCTACGCGATCTGGTCGAGATATTGGAACAGAGCCAGGACGCGGACGAGCTGCTCGAACATACCCGCATGGCCATGTATCAGGACCGCATCTTCGCCTTCTCGCCCAAGGGGGAGCTGCACCAGCTGCCCAAGGGATCGACCCCGGTCGATTTCGCCTATGCGGTGCATACCTCGCTCGGCAACCAGACGGTCGGCGCAAAGGTCAACGGCCGGGTCGTGCCGCTGCGCACGTCTCTGGAAAATGGCGATCAGGTCGAAATCCTCAAATCCGCGGGGCAGGAACCGCAGCCCGGCTGGCTGACCTTCGCCATCACCGGCAAGGCACGCGCGGCGATCCGCCGCTATATCCGCCAGAAACAGCGCGGCGAGGAAGTCGCGCTGGGCGAGAAACTCTATGAGGAGATTGTCGGCCGCTTCTCCCACGACCTTGCCAGCGAATTGGGCGACAAGGCGCTCAAGGCGGCGCTCAAGCGGCTGAAGCTGGATGATCGCGCCGCACTGATGGTCGCCATCGCCACCCATCGCCTGCTCGATTCGGAAGTCATGGAGGCGCTGGTCCCCGGCTCCACCACCGGCACCGGCATGGAGGAAGCCCATCCGCGCCAGCACGCCCCCATCTCCATTCGCGGCCTGACACCGGGCATCGCCTACAGCCTGTCCGATTGCTGCCATCCGGTGCCGGGCGACCGCATCGTCGGCATCCGCCGCACCGGCGGGCCGATCGAGGTTCACACGATCGACTGCCGCACGCTGGAGGCCGGGCAGGATGACGACTGGGTCGACCTGTCCTGGGACAGCAAGTCCAAGGGCGGCACCGCGCGATTGCAGGTCATCGTCAAGAACCAGCCGGGGGCGCTGGCGGCGGTCACCAATGTGTTCGGCGCGACCAAGGCGAACATCCTCAACCTGCAACTGGTCAACCGCGAAGGCCCGTTCCACACCGACATCATCGACCTGGAAGTCGCCGACGCCCAGCATCTGATGCGGATATTGTCAGCGCTGCGCGCGCTCGACACGGTGGTGCAGGCGGATCGGGTTTAAGGCATCATCCGTTCGGGCTGAGCGAAGTCGAAGCCTTCACCTGAGCGGAGGCGAAGGCACCTCGCTGCGCTCGGCAGAACCCTTCGACTTCGCTCAGGGCGAACGGTGTAAGGAATTTCCGCGTGACATTGCGCCCCTTCCCCGCTAATGGCCCCGCAGCGAACCCCCTGTGGGTTCACCGTCCGAGACAGTTGGTGAGGGGAATGTGCCCCTCTTAATGCCCAGCCTAGACGGGGAAAAGTTCTTTACCGGACGGGCCATTACGGTCTGTTTCGGGTCTGCCGCCTTCCTTCAAACGGACGAACGGCCAGTCGATCTCTCCCCTTCGGACTAACATCCCGTGTGCTTGCACGCGGGTTTTTGCCGTTCATCGGGCTTTCCGGTGGACATGAAGTGGAGAATGGCATGGATCGTAATCAGAAATCTGAGGTCGTCACCACGCTGAACGCTACTTTTGCCGACCTGGGTGTTGTCGTGGTCACACGCAACCTGGGCATGACCGTCGCACAGTCGACGGTCCTGCGGCAGAAGATGCGCGAAGCGGGCGCGTCCTACAAGGTTACGAAGAACAAGCTCGCCAAGATCGCGCTGAAGGACACGCAATACGAAACGATCAGCTCCATGCTGACCGGTCCGGTTGCGCTGGCCACCTCGGCCGATCCGGTCGCCGCCGCCAAGGTGGTGATCGATTTCGCCAAGACCAACGACAAGCTTGAGATCGTTGGCGGCGCAATGGGCGGTGTGCTGCTCGATGCAGAGGGCGTCAAGGCGCTCGCATCAATGCCCTCGCTGGACGAACTGCGTGCAAAGATTATCGGCCTCATCCAGGCGCCGGCAACCAAGCTCGCTACCGTCATCCAGACGCCGGCTTCGCAGCTCGCTCGTGTCTTCAACGCCTATGCGGAGAAGGAAGCGGCCTGATCGGTCGCAACCAACTTCCTGTAATCGTTTCAACATATTGCGGGGTTCACCCCGTTTAGAAGGAAAAATATCATGGCAGACATCAACGCACTGGTCGAACAGCTTTCGGCCCTGACCGTCCTCGAAGCCGCCGACCTGTCGAAGGCGCTGGAAGAAAAGTGGGGCGTTAGCGCCGCTGCCGCCGTCGCCGTCGCCGGCCCGGCCGCTGCCGCTGCCCCGGCTGCTGAAGAGCAGACCGAATTCGACGTGATCCTGACCGGCGACGGTGGCAAGAAGATCAACGTCATCAAGGAAGTCCGCGCCATCACCGGCCTCGGCCTGACCGAAGCCAAGACCCTGGTTGAGTCGGCGCCCAAGGCGATCAAGGAAGGCGTGAACAAGGAAGAGGCCGAGAAGGTCAAGAAGCAGCTTGAAGAAGCCGGCGCGACCGTCGAACTCAAGTAATCGGGATGCCCCGCTTCATGCGGGGCTGACCGGCTGGCCTTTGGGCTGGCGGATAATGGGGCGGTGCCGCAAGGTGCCGCCCTTTTTCTGTGTTGCGGCGTTGCGTCCGCACTCCCCCGTCATCCCGGACTTGATCCGGGATCCATTCACGCAACGGTCGTGATTCTGCGCGAAGGTAGCGCCAATGGATCCTGACTTTCGTCAGGATGACGGCGTTGGTGATTGGCAGGTGACGACCATTTATTGCCACTCATGCTGATCAGCGGCTTGCCTGCAACCTGCCATTCGTTCAGCTTCCGAACGTGAGCGATAGCGAATACCGTGGCGGCACAACCGCAGGCAGCAAATGGGGCGGCATCGTTGTCGCACTTATTTGCGCGCCGCTGTTTTTCTTTCTTATGATTGCCGACGCTCTTGGCGACTGCGCGCCAGACACAAATTGCAAAAAGGGCTTCTTGCTCGTCGTTGCTGCCCCAACAGTGATTGTCGGCCTGATGCTATTCTTCATAGTTCGGTCGATTGTGAACAGGGTCGGCAGATCGCGAAACAGGTAGCAGGCGGTTGGTCGGTCTCGAAGCGACCATTTCTTGCCACTCTCAAGGCATCCCCTTATGCCCAGAAACGGCTATCAGTTCAGACTGTATGGGGAGAGATTGCAGTTGGCTACGCGAGAATTTGTCCTAGCCTGCAAAGAAGAACGCGACACATTGATCGCTATATTCAGCGATGCAACCGCAGGCTCCGTTGTCGGGCAGCACCTCGATGCTGCGCAGTTGAACGCTGATCAGCGTCGCGAGGTGATCGCGGCGCTTGATGCCGCCCTTTCCGACACATTCTACACGTTTTTGATGGGGCTTGCTGGCGAAGCCTCCCTTGGAGGGCAGCAGCAGACATATAGGCTGGCGGATGAAAACGGGCGGCTTATTTCGCCGTCCGAACATGCCGACCTCGGCGACCTCGCGTTCGAAGTCTTTCAAGCCGATTGAATGTCTGTATTCGCGGTAAGCAGGCTCTAAGCAGACCGTCCGCAAACCACCCCTCCCCGTCATGCTGACGACCCGAAGGGCAGCGTAGCTAAAGTCAGCATCCAGAGTTGCGCAGGGTCGCCCTGGATCCCGGCGTGCGCCGGGATGACAGAACACCCCACCCCGCCCCACACTGGCACGCCACCATCCCAAAAACCCGTTCCCACTTTACCCCAGTCTGTTCTACAAGCGGAACAGATATGCCGCGCGCCCTTTCATCCGAGACGCTTCATGCGACCAGCGTGGCCATTGGTGGCCGCGCGGTCTTGTTGTGCGGGGTGAGCGGGATCGGGAAGTCCGACCTCGCGCTGCGGTTGATCGACCGGGGGGCGGTACTCATCAGCGACGATTATACGCTGGTCAAGCGGGTGGACGGCCAACTGGTCGCGACCGCGCCCGTGACGATCGTCGGCAAGATGGAGGTGCGCGGGCTTGGCATCGTGGCGATGCCCCATGTCGCCGATGTGCCGGTCGCGCTGCTGGTCGATCTGTTCGACAAGGTGGACCGGATGCCGCTGGAGCCGCTGATGCGCACGGTGGCGGGGATGGACGTGCGGGTGGTGAAGATCGCGCCGCTCGAAACCTCAGCCCCAATCAAGGTCGAACTGGCGCTACGGACGCTGGGTCAGGGATCAGACACGCCATGACCCAGTCCCACCCCAAGTCGATCCTCCTCCTGTCCGGCCTGTCGGGCGCGGGCAAGACCACGGCGCTGAAAACGCTGGAGGATATGGGATGGGAGGTGGTGGACAATCTGCCGCTGGTGCTGCTCGACCGGTTGCTCGACACCCCCCTGCCTGCGGGCCATGCGGGCGCGGACGACCGGCCGCTGGCGCTGGGCATCGACGCGCGCACCCGTGGCTTCGACGCCAACGCCATCGTCCAGCGGATCAAGGCGCTGCGCGACAATCACGCCCATGATGTCGAAACCCTGTTCCTCGATTGCTCCGGCACCGAACTGGAACGCCGCTTTGCCGAGACGCGGCGGCGGCACCCGCTGGCGCTCGATCGCCCTGCGGCCGACGGCATTGCCCGCGAACGCGAACTGACCGAGCCGCTGCGCCGCTGGGCCAGCCAAGTGATCGACACCACCAGCTTCTCCAGCAACGCCCTGCAACAGGAAATCCGCGACCGTTTCTCGCGCGAGCGGCTGTCGGACCCGGTGCTGACCATCCTGTCCTTCGGCTTTTCGCGCGGGATGCCGCGCAACGCCGATCTGATGTTCGACATGCGATTCCTGCGCAACCCGCATTGGGACGAGGCGCTGCGGGCCAAGACGGGGCAGGATGCGGACGTCGCGGCCTATATCGTTGCCGATCCAGCCTATGAGGAGGCGGTCGGCAAGATCGAGGAACTGCTCAAAATCGTCCTGCCGCGCTACGCGGAGGCCGGGAAAGCCTATATTACCGTAGCCTTTGGCTGCACCGGCGGACGGCATCGGTCGGTCCATGTGGCCGAGCGTGTCGCCAGATACTTGCAAGATGCGGGGTTTTCGCCCACGGTCTCGCACCGCAATATGGAATCGGCGCCACAGGATAGTCTGGAGAAGCGCCCACCGGGAGGCCCGAAAGCAATATCATGAAGCAGGTGGGCCGCAAAAGCACATGATCGGACTCGTACTCGTCACCCATGGGTCGCTTGCGACCGAATTCGTCGTCGCGATGGAACATGTCGTCGGCCCGCAGCAGCAGATCGAAACGATCTGCATCGGGCCGGAGGATGACATGGAATTGCGCCGCGCGGACATCGCGACCGCGGTGGCGCGCGTCAATGACGGCAGCGGCGTAATCCTGCTGACCGACCTGTTCGGCGGCACCCCTTCCAATCTGGCGATTTCACTGCTGAAAGCGGGCGAGATCGAAGTGATCGCGGGCATCAACCTGCCCATGCTGATCCGGCTGGAAAGCGCGCGCAAAGTGATGGACGTGAAAGCCGCCGTCGCCGCCGCGCGGGAGGCGGGACAGAAATATATCAGCGTCGCGTCGGAACTGTTGGGCAGCACCACATGAATGAAGTCAGCCGGGAAGTCCTTATCAGCAACAAGCGCGGCCTCCACGCCCGCGCCAGCGCCAAATTCGTGACCCTGGCCAGCGGCCTGCCCGCCGACATCATCGTCAGCAAGGATGGCAGCGACGTGACCGGCACGTCGATCATGGGCCTGATGATGCTGGGCGCGGCGATGGGCGACAGCATCACCATCAAGGCGACCGGCCCGGAAGCGGTCGATTCGCTGGGCAAGCTGGTCGGCCTGGTCGAGGACAAGTTCGGGGAGGAGTAAAAATATCCGTTCGCCCTGAGCGAAGTCGAAGGGCTCAGCCGACCGCAGGGAGGCACTTCGCTCCGCTCAGTGGACGGCTTCGACAAGCTCAGCCCGAACGGATGTAACCTGCTGCCCTATTGCCCCACGTCACCCACACTCCGCATCCGGGTAAAGATGTTCCACGTCGCAATGAACAGCGCGGCGATCACCGGGCCGATGACGATGCCGTTGAAGCCGAACATCTCGATCCCGCCCAGCGTCGAAATCAGCACGACATAATCGGGGATGCGCGTGTCGCGGCCGACCAGGACCGGGCGCAGCACATTGTCGACCATGCCGATCACCAACACGCCGCACAGCACCAGAACGACGCCCTGCCAAATCGCCCCGGTGGCGAACAGGAACAGGGCGACCGGCACCCAGATGAGGCCGGTGCCGATCGCCGGCAGCAGCGAGAAGGCGCCCATCAGCACGCCCCACAGCAATGCGCCCTCTATCCCCAGCATCCCGAACACGATGCCACCGATCAGCCCCTGAACGATGGCGACGACGATGCTGCCTTTGATCGTGGCGCGGATGACGACGACGAACTGGTGGATCAGCGCCTGCCGCTGGCTGGCGCGCAGCGGCGCGGCATCGACCACCCGGCGACCCAGATCCTCGCCATCGCGCAGCAGGAAGAAGGCGAGATAGAGCATGACGCCCAGCGCCATCAGGAAACCGAAAGCGCTCTGGCCGATCACCAGCGCCTGGGTCGCCAGCGTGCGGAAACTGCTGGTGATGCCGCGCGTCAGCATCGCCTGCGCCGCGTCGAAATTGGTCAATCCCCAGTCGCGCAGCCAGCGGGTCGCCCAGCCCGGCAGGCTGGCCTGCACCTGCGCGAACAGCCTGGCAAAGTCGATCTCGCCTGACTGGATCTTGCCGTAAAAATAGGCCGCTTCCTGCAACAGCGCCATGGCCAGCACGATGGCCGGCACGATGACGATGCCGATGATCAGCAGCAGGGTGATCAGCGCCGCGCTGTTGCGGTGGGTCGGCATAGCCGCCAGCAGCCGCTTGTTGACCGGTGCGAACAGGATCGCCGCAATCACCCCCCACAATATCGCCGCGAAAAAGGGTTCGACCACCAGCGCGAAGGCGATGGACACGATCAGCACGAGGGCTAGGAAAAAGCCATCCTCGATACGGGTGGGCGCAGGGGCGTCTGGGTTCATGCCCTGTCCCTTCGCAAAAAATCGGCGGCAAATCCATCACTGAACCGAACCGGCCCTTGCCCCCTGTCCTTTTATGCAATCCACCGGTAGAGAAGCCGCTTCATCCGCCGATCAGGAACAGACGCATCGTGGCACGCGAAATCACCGGATTTTCCAACCCGCTGGTGAAGCGCGTCCGATCCCTGCGTGACAAGAAATTTCGCAAGGCCGAGGGGCTGTTCCTGGCCGAAGGGCTACGCATCCTGACCGAAGCGCGCGAGGAAGGCGTGCTGCCCGAAATGCTGTTCCATGCCGGGTCCACCCACAAGCTGGCGATAGACCTGATCGCGGCGATGGAGGCGGCGGGCGGCGACGTGATCGAAACATCGGCCGACATTCTCTCCAAGATCAGCGGCAAGGATAATGCGCAGGCGGTCGTCGGCGTCTATCGCGACCGGCTGACCCCGCTGGAAAAGCTGGACCGGACCAAGGCGGACATCTGGATCGTCGCGCAATCGCTGCGCGATCCGGGCAATCTGGGGACGATATTGCGCACCGGCGACGCGGTGGGGGCTGGCGGGCTGATCCTGATCGACGATTGCGTCGATCCCTTCTCGGTCGAATCGGTGCGGGCCAGCATGGGGGCGCTGTTCACCCAGTCGATCACCCATGCGCGCTGGGGCGAATTCATGCACTGGTTGCGGCAGGGTCCGGGCGAACTGATCGGCACCAGCCTGAAGGCCACCCATGATTATCAGGAACCGCGCTACCAAAGCCCGTCCTTCCTGCTGGTCGGCAATGAGGCGCAGGGACTGCCGGAATCCTACGAGGCGGAATGTGATCTGCTGGTCAAGATGCCGATGCTGGGCAAGGCCGACAGCCTGAACGCGGCGGTGGCGACGGCGGTGATGGCCTATGAATTGCTGAACCAGAAACGAAAGAGATAACGCCCGTCATCCCGGCGAAAGCCGGGATCCCGCTTCTTCGTTGCGCGGGACAAAGTCAGAGGGATTCCAGCCTGCGCTGGAATGACGGCATTTGGATTGATCAGGGAACAAGAGATGACGAACATGAGCGGCATCGGCGAAATGTGGCGGCACAAGCGCGTGCTGACCGCCAGTCTGGTCGGGACGGCGGTGGAGTTTTACGACTTCTACATCTACGCGACCGCCGCCAGCCTGATCTTCCCCTCGCTCTTCTTCCCCTCCTCCTCGCCCACTGCGCAACTGATGGCCTCCTATGGCAGCCTGGCCCTTGCCTTCTTCGCGCGGCCCGTGGGCGCTGCGGTGTTCGGCCATTATGGCGATCGCGTCGGGCGCAAGGCGACGCTGGTCGCGTCGCTGATGCTGATGGGTGGCTGCACCCTGCTGATCGGATTCCTGCCGACCTATGCGATGATCGGCTATTGGGCGCCGCTGATCCTGTGCTTGCTGCGCTTTGGCCAGGGTTTCGGGCTGGGCGGCGAATGGGGCGGCGCAGCGCTGCTGGCGGTGGAGAACGCCCCGCCCGGCTGGCGCGCGCGCTTTGGCATGTTCCCGCAACTGGGCGCACCCGTCGGCTTCATCGCCGCCAATGGCCTGTTCCTGATATTGGGCGCGCTGCTGACCGAAGAGGATTTTCTGGCCTGGGGCTGGCGGCTCCCCTTCCTGGGCAGCGCGGTGCTGGTGATATTGGGGCTGTGGGTTCGCCTGAAGCTCACCGAAACCCCCGAATTTGCCGCCGCCCAGAAAGAAACGCCGCCGCCCGCCGTGCCGCTCGCCACCCTGCTCTCCTCCCATCTGGGCGCGGCGATCGCCGGCACCTTCGCCTGCGCCGCCTGCTTTGCGGTCTATTATATCGCCACCGCCTTTGCGCTGGGCTACGGCACCACCGCGCTGAAAATCGACCGGGAAATCTTCCTTGCCATCCAGCTGGGCGCGATCCTGTTCATGGCGGCCAGCATCATCCTGGCCGGATGGTGGGCCGACCGCACCAGCCCCACCACCGCGCTTGCCTGGGGCTGCGTCGGCACGGTCGTGATGGGACTTGTCTTTGGCCCGATGATCGGCACCGGCGCGCTGCTGCCGATCTTCGTGGCGCTCAGCCTCGCCCTCTTCATGATGGGCTTCATCTACGGGCCGCTGGGCGCCTATCTGCCCGCCCTCTTCCCGATCCAGCTGCGCTATACCGGCGCATCCTTCGCCTTCAATCTGGGCGGCATCATCGGCGGCGCGCTAGCCCCGATCGTCGCCACCTGGCTGATCGGCGCACAGGGTGTCGGGCTGGTCGGCCTCTATATGTCGCTGGCGGCGCTCATCAGCCTTGGCGGGCTGTGGTGGACCAGCCGCCAGCACAGCTTGCCCGATCGCTGACAAACAGCGTTAATCCCGGCTTTACCATGTCGTGGCAAAGCCGGTCGGATGACGATCCGACGCCTTGTCTTTGCCGCCAGCATGATGCTGACCTTGGCCAACGCGCCGACGGCAAGCGCTGCGCCAGCGACTGGCGGGTCCAGCGCGACCATATTGGGCGGCCTGCGCGTCACCAAGACCAGCGATCTCAATTTCGGGCAATTGGCGGTGCCTGGTCAGCCAGGCGTCGTGCGGGTCCGCGCCGACAATAGCCGTACGTGCAGCAACGGGCTGGTCTGCATGGGCAGCGCCAGCGCGGCCTCCTTTACCATCTCCGGGCGGCCAAACGAACGGGTAGAGATTGATCTCGACCGGTCGTCAGTGGACCTGACCAATGCAGCGGGCAACCGGATAGCGGCCAGCCTCAGCCGGTCCCATTCCTTCATCCGCCTGAACGGGGGCGAAGCGGTGTTCCAGATTTTCGGCACGTTGCAGGTCCGCGCCAACCAGGCGGTTGGCACCTATCGCGGCAGTTTCAACGTGCTGGTGCAATATCACTGAGGCCGCCGTCGTTCAGTCCAGCGCCTTGCGCATCAGGATCATCGGCACGCCGCTATCTTCGAACGGACGCACGTCGACAAAGCCGAAGCTGCGGTAGAGCGGCGCGCCTGCCATCGTCGCGGACAGTTCCAGCGCGGCAAAACCCTCCGCCCGCGCCGCCGCCTGACAGAGCGAGAGGATGAGCGTGCCCACGCCTTTGCGGACATGATCGGGGTGGGTGTACATAGCCCGGACCTTGCCGGCCTCCGTCGCCGGATCAAGCAGCCGGTCATCGCGCCCGGCACTGTGATTGCCGCCATAGGCGGTCGCCCTGCGGCTCCAGCCGCCACAGCCCGCGATGGCATTGCCCTCCTCCACCACAAAATAGGTGCCGTCGGCGATCAGGCGGCTGTCCAGCCCCATAAAGGCATGGCTGGCCCGCACCTGATCGGGCGTCAGGAAAGCCGATTGCAACCGGTCGATCGCCTGCCGCATCAACGCGGCAAGCATGGGTTCGTCGGCCGCGGTGGCGAGGCGGTGGGTCAGGGTGCGGGTCATCATCGCATCTTTTGAAACGGCAAAGGCCGGCCCCACAAGGGACCGGCCTGCACCTGTCAGGATCGGATCAGAATTTGAAGCCGACCTTGCCGTACCAGAAGCCACCGTTGAAGCCGAAAGGCGACACGTCGGGGTAGATGTCACCCGTGAAGCGTCCCCCGGTCGAGGCATAGACCGGGCCCAACGTCCCCTTGGTGTTCGAATATTTGTCGGGATAATTGCTGAACAGGTTTTGCACGCCAACGCTCAGCGTGAAATTGTCGTTCACTTCATAGCTGGTTTCGAAGTCGAACACGAATTCGCTGCCGAAGGTCTGCGAGACCGGGCCGTCATCCGTCTGGGTATATTTGCCGTACCAGTTCATGCGTGCCAGCACGGAGAAGGGACCGCTGTTCCAGTTTTCGGTCAGGATGACGCGCGTCTTGGGCAGGGTCTTTTCCAGCTGGGCGACACGGACGTCCGACACGATCGCCGGATCGCGCGCGATGACCTTGGTCTTGTTGTAGTTGAACGCCAGCGTCGTGTTGAAACTGCCCATCGTATCGGTTGAGAAACGATAGCTGCCGACAACGTCGACACCCTGGGTACGGGTATCAAAGGCGTTGGTCAGGAACTGCACTTCGTTGACGGTCGCATAGTTGGCAAGGCCCAGCGACTGGAGCGTCGGCCGCTGCGCATCGGCGATTTCAAATGTGCCGGACGTGCCGATACGGTCCTTCACCTTGATGTTGTAATAGTCGACCGACAGGGTGAAGCCGGGTGCGGGCGTGAACACGGTGCCCAGCGAGAAGCTGACCGACTCTTCGGGCTTCAGTGGCGTCGCGCCCAGGAAGGCGGCAACCGGGCTGGTGACCGGCAGCGTCATCGATTCGATCGCATTGGGATTGCCAGGGTTGAAGCCGGTCGCGATGCTGCTGCTGTTGACCTGCCCTGGCGTTGGCGCACGGAAGCCGGTCGCCACCGTGCCGCGCAGCGCCACGACGTCCGGCACCACGGCATAGCGGGCCGAGAATTTGCCGGTGGTCGAATTGCCAAAGTCCGACAGATGTTCGTAACGGCCCGCAATACCGAAGGAGAGCTGTTCGGTGATATCGCCTTCAATATCGATGTACAGCCCCTTGGAATTGCGGTCGCTTTCGCCCGCAATCGCCGGGCCGTAACCGGGGAAGCCATTGGCCCCGACCGGCAACGCGACCGACAATTGGGTGCCGTCCGCATTCAGGACCGGGGTGCCGTCCTGATGGAAAACCAGATTGCCGGTATATTGACCGATCGCCCAGGATGGCTGGTCGCCCAGACCCAGTTCATAGGCTTCGCGGAAATATTGGCCGCCAAAGGCGATCGTGACCGGGCTGGCGAAACCGACTTCCCAGGGATAGCTGAAGTCCGCGTTGAACAGGGTTTCACGCTGTTCCAGCTTGCCGAGGTAAAATTCAGTCGGTGACGTGATGCCCAAAGACGGGTTCATCGTGCCGTTCATCGTGTAGCGCAGGGTCGACTGGCCGTAGCTGCCCGAAATGTCATAATTCAGGCCGAAACCGAATTTGCCCTTATAGCCCACAGTGCCGGAAATATCGTCGATCTTGCCGAAGAAAATCGGCGTGAAGCCGCCGGGATAGACGCAGCTCCAGTTCTGAACCAGCGGGTCGGAACAGGTTGCGACCTTGGTATAGTCACGCGTGGTGACTTCATAATTGTTGGGTGCATAGACATTACCACCCGCAGCGCCCGACTGGATACCCGGCAACGTATTGTCGAAATCCGTGAAATAGTCGTTGAAAATGCCGTTCTTGCCAAAGCTGTTGCCTTCAATGTCCACGCCCGACGTATTGACCGACTGGCGATAGTTGAAGCTTTCTTCCTGGAAGCTGTGGCCATAATTGCCGAAGAAGTAGATGGAGCTTTCGCCCAGATCAAAGCCGCCATTGACGAAGAAGCGGTAGGATTCCATCGCCGGATTGCCGTAGCGCTGCGCCAGCTTGGGCACGCCGATGGTCGGCTGCTCCTGCGCCAGCAGATGCGCGCCCGCACGGGTCACGCCGCGGCTGGTCTTGCCCGCATTCACATATTCGCCGCTGATGTTGATGAAGCCGCTGTCGCCCAGCTTGAACCCGCCGTTGAGCGCAAGCTGATAATCCTCACCATCGCCGCGATAATATTGGCCGTAGCGGGCATAGCCGGAAAAACCGTCGGTATCGTCGCGCAGGGTCATGTTGATGACCCCCGCGATCGCGTCGGAACCATATTGCGCCGATGCGCCGTCGCGCAGCACTTCAACCGCGCGGATCGCAATGGCGGGTATTTGCGCAAGGTCAGCCGAATGGGCGCCGGCCGATTGCGCATTGGCGCCAATCTGGACCAGCGCGGATCGATGCATCCGCTTGCCGTTGATCAGCACCAGCGTCTGGTCAGGGGCCAGGCCGCGCAGGTTGGGCGGGCGGACGAAGGAGGAGCCGTCGCCAATGGCGTAGCGGGCGACGGAGAAGGAAGGGACCAGATTCTGGATGACCTGGTTCATGTCCGCCGTGCCCTGCTTTTGCAGTTCGACGCCGGAATAGACGTCAATCGGCGTCGGCGATTCCGCAACCGTGCGGTCGGTGCGGCGCGTACCGGTGACGATGATGGTCTGGCCCGGCGCGTCAGCCGCAGCAGCTTGCGGCGCGGCATCCTGCGCCAGAACGGGCATCGAATAGAGCAACGCAACGGCAATGGCGCTGCGCGAAATCAGTCCCTGATATTTCATCAAAAAAGCCCCCAAATGTCTCTTTTACAGAGGCCTTTTCGACATCCCCTTCCGCTTCCCGACTTTTCTTGGCTGAACAAGGTTGCAGGTCACCCGGCCCGAAACCGCAGGTTTCAGTGCAACATCATTCAGCAACATATGGAAACGTTAGGCTGGCACAAATCCACTATGGGAGAAATGGCCCTTTTTTACGGGCGTGCGAATCCTTTCGCAGGCGCGGCAGGATATGCTGCCCGCTCACCCGTCAAATCTTTGTAACATATAGAAAAAGGCGGCAGTCCATGGGACCACCGCCTGTTTCTTTTTTACAACTGTCAAGAATTGATTTTTGCGATCAACCCTCGGTGCGCACGTCGCGGCGTTCGGCGATGCGCGCGCGCTTGCCGGTGCGGCCGCGCAGATAATAGAGCTTCGCACGACGCACGACGCCACGGCGGACGACGACGATCGAATCGAGGTTGGGCGAATAGAGCGGGAATACGCGCTCCACGCCTTCGCCGAACGAAATCTTGCGGACGGTGAAGTTGCTGCCCATGCCCTTGTTCGAACGCGCGATGCACACGCCTTCGTAATTCTGGACGCGGCTGCGTTCGCCTTCGACCACCTTCACGCCGACGCGCAGCGTGTCGCCGGGGCGGAAATCGGGAATGTCCTTGGCGAGGGCGGCAATGCTTTCCGCCTCGATCTGCTGGAGGATGTTCATGAAACGTCAGTCCTTCAAGTCGCGTTGCGCGCCAGAGGGCGACTGGACCCGAACGCCGATGTGACGTTCCCAAAGGTCCGGCCGCCGTGACCGTGTATCGACCTCTGCTTGGCTTTTCCGCCAGGCAGCGATCTTCGCATGATCCCCCGATCGCAACACTTGCGGGATCGTGCGCCCCTCCCATTCGACCGGTCGGGTATAATGCGGATATTCGAGCAGCCCTGTTTCAAAGGACTCCTCCACCCCGCTGGAAGCCGCGCCCATTACACCGGGAAGCAGCCGGACGCAAGCATCCAGCAGCATCAAAGCGCCCATTTCCCCGCCCGACAGGATGATGTCGCCCATGCTGACCTGCTCGATCGGCCGGGCGTCGAAAATCCGCTCGTCAAACCCCTCGAATCGCCCGCATAATATCGTCGCACCAGGACCGTCCGCCAGTGCGCGGATGCGGCCTTGGCTGATCGGCGCGCCGCGCGGGGTCATGGCGATGACGGGCAGGTCCGGCCGCTGTTCCAGCGCATGGTCGACCGCCCGCGCCAATATGTCGGCGCGGAGCACCATGCCCGCGCCGCCGCCTGCGGGTGTATCGTCGACGGTGCGATGCTTGTCGGTGGCGAAATCGCGCATCTGGATCGGCGCGCAGGACCAGCGCCCCTCCGCCAGAGCGCGCCCCGCCAGCGATACGCCCAGCGGCCCCGGAAACATCTCCGGGTAGAGCGTCAATATCTGCGCGGCAAAGCTCATCGCCGCCGCGCACGCAGCCAGGCCGCCGACACACCGCCCGCAAGGCACAAGGCACCACAGGCGAGCAGCGCCAGCCCGATGGCACGCAGCAGGTCGGCAAAGGGCCGCTCCGGGTGGATCAGGCCGGGCAGCAGCACCAGCAGCGGCACCGGGCAGACCAGCGCCACCGCCGCAGCGGCCTTGACGCGACGCGACCAGCCAAGCCCGAACAGCCGCCAGCCAGCGGCCAGCATCGCAAGGAGATAGAGAGCGGTAAGGATCTGAGCCATGATTGCCGCTTAGGCGATGGAGGCGGCATCGTCCAGTTCCCGGCGGGCGGCAAGCGTCAGCGCGTCCAGTCCTCGACGTGCAAACCGGGGATATCGGCAAAGTCGGCTTCGTTGCGGGTTACCAGCGCCGCATCCAGCGACAGGGCGTGGGCCGCGATCAGACGGTCGAAACTACCGCGCCTAAAGGGAAGCGCCGCATAGGCCTGCGCCGCCGCCTCATCGAAGGGAAGAATAGCAATCTCCCCCACAAAGGCCGCCAGCGCTTCTGGTGGCGGCGGTTTGCCCCGCACCGTGCCATAGGCCAGTTCGGCATAGGTGATTGACGATATGAACAGGCTGCCCGCCGCCTGCTCCGCCATTCTGGCAATCAGAGACGGATAGATGCCGGTAAAGACATAGATGCAGCTATTGGTATCCAGCAGCCGCATCATGCCCCGGACGCATCACGACCCAGCAGGTGCCAATCGCGGGGGGAATCATCGAAATCCTCGCGCGGCAGAGGTTCCAGCCACGGCGCCTTGCCCGCGAATTTGCTGACGTCGATCTTGCGATCATTCTGAGCCGGCTCGAACGTGAAGCGGCCATGATCCTCGCGCAGGGTCATTTCCGCCCCTTCCTTGAGGCCAAGAGCCTTGGGCAGGCGCAAGGCCAGGCTGTTGCCCGACTTGAAAATCTTGGCCTTATACTCTTCGCTCATCGCGGACCTCCGTATATACGGAAAGTATATACTACTCCACGAACGCCGCGTCAATCACCGCCCGCTCCGCGTCCAGCGTGACCGCGTGCATGGGTGCCATGAAGCGTTTGCCGGGCTTGCCGTCCATGGACGGCCGCTGGACCTCGATAATGTCGCCAGCGCCGAAATTCTCTATGGCGATGATCTCGCCCAGCGCTTCGCCGTCGCTCGACAGGCAAAGCAGACCGATGACGTCGGCATGATAATATTCGCCCTCGCCCAGTGGCGGCAGGGCGGAGCGCGGGACGGTCAGTGCCGTGCTGCGCATGGCTTCGGCCGCGCTGCGATCGCCAATTTCGGCGAAGCGCGCGACCGCACCATTGGAACCGGGGCGCAGCGACTTCAACGTCAACTTGCGCCCGCCCGCATCGAAACTGCCATAGGCTTTGAGGCTTTCGACCCCTTCGCCAAACAGTTTCAGGCGGACTTCGCCCGCCACCCCATGCGCACCGATGATCGCGGCGAGAGTGACGGGCTTGTCGGTCAAGAGGATCAGCCTTCGGCCTGTTCGGCAGCCGCTTCTTCAGCAGGCGCTTCGGCAGCAGGTGCCTCTTCAGCGGCAGGCGCTTCGACGGGAGCTTTGGCGGCTTCCTCGGCAGCGATGCGGGCTTCTTCGGCCTCGGCCAGCTTGGTCGCACGATCTTCGGCGCGATCCTTGGCCTTCTGGCCCGGCACACCCTTGTTCGGGTTGTTGCGCACGATCCGCTCCTTCACGCCAGCGGCGTCGAGGAAACGGGCAACGCGATCGGTCGGCTGGGCGCCGGCGGCAACCCAATGCTTCGCGCGTTCCACGTCCAGAACGACGCGCTTTTCGTCGCCCTTGGGCAGGACGGGGTTGTAGCTGCCGATGCGCTCGATGAACTTGCCATCACGCGGCGCGCGGCTGTCGGCCACGACGATGCGATAATAGGGGCGCTTCTTGGAACCACCGCGCGAGAGACGAATGGACGTTGCCATGGAACTTACCTTTCTGACGTAAACTACGAATATACTTATATTAATCGTCATGCCGGACTTGATCCGGCATCCAGAGCGGCTGGTCATTCCCATCCGACACTGGATTCCGGCATCCGCCGGAATGACGGGCTACTTCTTCATGAAATTCTGAAAGCCGGGCGGCAGCTTGGGCATGTTACCGCCCAGTCCGCCAAGGCCACCCAGCGCCGAGAGGTCGGGCGGGCCACCGGCCCCGCCATCGGGACCACCCAGTCCGCCCATGCCACCACCGGTGAACATCTTGGCCAGCCCTTTCAGACCACCCATCTTGCGGATCTTCTTCATCGCGCCTTCCATTTCCTGATGCATTTTCAGGAGCCGGTTGACTTCCTGCACCGTGGTGCCGGAGCCTTTGGCGATGCGGATCTTGCGCTTGGCATTGATGAGCGCCGGGCGTTCCCGCTCCTTGGGCGTCATCGATCCGATCATCGCGTCGAGATGGATCAGCGTCTTGTCGTTCGCGCCGCTATTGGCCATCGCCGCCTGCGCTTTTTTCAGGCCAGGGATCATCCCCGCCAGCGCGCCCAGCCCGCCCATGCGGCGCATCTGACCCAGCTGCGCGCGCAGGTCGTTCATGTCGAACTGACCCTTGGCCATTTTCTTGGCCAGCTTGTCGGCCTCGTCCGCGTCGATGCTCTCGGCGGCACGCTCGACCAGCGACACGACATCGCCCATGCCCAATATGCGCTGCGCCACGCGCTGCGGATGGAACACCTCGATCGCGTCGAGTTTCTCGCCCGTGCCAGCAAATTTGATCGGGCGACCCGTGACCGCCCGCATCGACAGCGCCGCACCGCCGCGCGCATCGCCGTCCATGCGGGTCAGCACCACGCCAGTCAGCGGCACCTGCGCCGTGAAGCTCTGCGCGACATTGACTGCGTCCTGACCGGTCAGCGAGTCGACCACCAGCAGGATTTCGGCAGGCGTGGCGACATCGGCCACTGCCTTCATCTCGTCCATCAGCGCCTGATCGACATGCAGACGGCCTGCGGTATCGAGCATCACCACGTCGAAGCCCTGGAGCTTGGCCGACTGGAGCGCGCGGCGGGCGATATCGACCGGCTGTTGCCCGGCAATGATCGGCAGGGTCGCGACATCGCACTGAGTGCCGAGCACGGCGAGCTGTTCCTGCGCGGCCGGACGCTGGACGTCGAGCGACGCCATCAGCACCTTCTTGCGGTCTTTTTCCTTCAGCCGCTTGGCGATCTTGGCGGTCGTGGTCGTCTTGCCCGACCCCTGCAGCCCGACCATCATGATGACGGCGGGCGGGGTGACGTCGATCATCAGGTCCGACGTATCGGACCCCAATGTTTCGGTGAGCGTGTCGGAAACGATCTTGACGACCATCTGCCCCGGCGTGACCGATCGCAGAACATCGCTGCCGACCGCGCGCTCGGTCGCCTGATCGACGAACTGACGCACGACCGAGAGGGCGACGTCGGCTTCGAGCAGCGCGATTCGCACCTCGCGCATCGCGGCGCGGACATCGTCCTCCGTGAGCGCACCACGCCCCCGCAGCTTGTCGAATACCCCACCCAGACGATCGCTCAGCGAATCGAACATCATCACCTCAATTGGCCCAATGGCCTGAAAATCCTTGCATTCCCATCAAACGACAAAATCGCCGGTGGGCGAAACCTCGCCAACCAGCGTCCATACAAAGCGCCTGATGCTTGTCCCTTTGCAGGGTGCGCGCTCAATGGATATGTCAGGGACCGAACGGCAAACCGCCCGATTGCAGACGCGCCCCTAGCGGAAAGCCCGCCGTCGCGCAAGCAAAGCTACAGCTTGGCCGCCCGGAGTATCGCGTTAATCCGCGTCTGCCATCCCGGACCGGTCGCGCGGAAGCGTGCTAGCACATCCTTGTCTATGCGCAGCGCGACCTGCTCCTTGTTCGAGCCTGTCGGACGACCACCAAGGCGGCGACGTTCTTCCCGCTCTGCCAATGCCTGCTCGATCGCCGCGACACTGACGTCGCGATCCTCAGGATCGTCAGGATCAGCGGGCAGCCCCACTATATAGTCTTTGTTCAGTTCCATTGCTCTTCCTTACCGAAATGAAGCGATGCCTATATTCCCGCATCACATAGATGACGGTCCATAGCCTGCCATCAATCAGTCCGATCGCCTTGTATCGCTGCTCTTCATCCTCGATCCTGATGGTTGGAACGATCAGCATCTCGGCATCGAAGAAAACCTCTACACCAAAGGCAAGCGGCACATGGTGCTTGCCCCGGTTGATCTT
The DNA here is from genome assembly GCF_057809055.1 of Sphingobium sp. FG58. Classification (NCBI taxonomy): domain Bacteria; kingdom Pseudomonadati; phylum Pseudomonadota; class Alphaproteobacteria; order Sphingomonadales; family Sphingobiaceae; genus Sphingobium; species Sphingobium sp. FG58. The sequence goes on from NZ_JBMDJF010000001.1 coordinate 274,668, forward strand.
GTCTTTCGCAGGATCGAACTCAATGTTCACTGATGTTTATGTATATGCAAAAACATCACTCGTCAATCTCTACCCTTGCCAGCCCCGCCGCTTTCGGCATGGTAGCGCGGCAATCAAGGGGAGCCGACGATCATGAGCTGGACACGCCGCAAGCCGATGGAGGCGATGACGCCGAGCGGCGACCAGCATCGCATGGCGCGCACCTTGTCCTGGCCACATCTGCTGGCGCTGGGCGTCGGCGCGATCGTCGGCACGGGCATATTGACGCTGATCGGCGTCGGCGCGGACCGGGCCGGACCTGCCGTCCTCCTGTCCTTTGCGATAGCAGGCGCGATCTGCGCCTGCGCCGCGCTGGCCTATGCCGAATTGTCCACCATGATGCCCGCCGCAGGTAGCGCCTATAGCTACTCCTATGTGGTGCTGGGGGAAGGCATTGCCTGGATAGTGGGGTGGAGCCTGATCCTGGAATATAGCCTGGTCGTATCGACCGTCGCGGTCGGCTGGTCGGGCTATGCCGCGCCATTGCTGACCGCGATCGGCTTTCCCGAAACGCTGACGCAAGGGCCGGAACTGGGCGGCCTCATCAACCTGCCCGCCATCTTCATCATCGCCGTGGTCGCTGGCCTGCTGATGCTCGGCACCCATGAAAGCGCGCGGCTCAACACCATTCTCGTGCTGATCAAGATCGCGACATTGAGCCTGTTCGTCTGGGTCGCCCTGCCCGCCTTCGACGCGCAGAATCTGGAGCCGTTCATGCCCTTCGGCTTTGCCAAGCATATGGGTGCCGATGGGGTCGAACGCGGCGTCATGGCGGCCGCCGCCATCATCTTCTTCGCCTTTTACGGTTTTGACGCCATCTCGACCGCGGCGGAGGAAGCCAAGAACCCGGAGCGCGACCTTGCCATCGGCATCGTCGGATCGCTGGTCGTCTGCACGCTCATCTATGTGCTTGTCGCCGCCGCCGCGATCGGCGCGATGCCCTTCACCCGCTTTGCCGACAGCCCGGAGCCGCTGGCGCTGATCCTGCGCGAAATGGGCCGGGGAGAAGTGGCGCGGATCGTCGCCATCGCCGCCGTCATCGCCCTGCCCACCGTGCTGCTGGGCTTCCTCTATGGCCAGAGCCGCATCTTCCTGGTCATGGCACGCGACGGCTTCCTGCCCCAGAGCCTGGCGAAAATCTCCAAGCGCGGCACGCCTGCACGGATCACGCTGGTCACCGCCATATTGGTCGCGATCATCGCCGGGCTGCTGCCGATCGACGAGATCGCGGCGCTGGCGAACGCCGGCACGCTGATCGCCTTCACCTCGGTGGGCCTGTGCCTGCTGGTGCTGCGCCGCCGCCTCCCCGACATGCGCCGCCCCTTCCGCACGCCTGCCGCCTGGTTCGTAGGCCTAGGCGCGATGGGCGGCTGCGCCTATCTGTTCATCAGCCTGCCGATGCAGACGATATTGGCCTGCCTGGGCTGGAATGCCGTGGGGCTGGTGGTGTATTTCCTCTATGGGCAGAAGCGGGCGACGGCGGCGGGGGCAAACAGATGAGTTTGATATTGGTTGCATTGGCAGGCGCTGCGCTAACGCGCGCCATGCCAGCGACGTCTGCCGGTAGTTGGCTCAGCGACTTCGACTACCCGGCAGGTTCAGTAAAGCGCCGCGAGGAAGGCCCGGTCGGCTTTTCCATGCTCGTTGCCCCGGATGGGAAAGTGACCCGCTGTTTCGTGACGAAGTCCAGTGGCTTCCCCGATCTGGATCAGCGGACCTGTCCTATTATGTTGGTAAGGACCAAGTTCAAATCTGCCCGTGATGAAAATGGCAGCCCGCTCTACGACCTTTACAACGGGACTTTGACGTGGCGACTTCCGGGCAAAGGTATCGGTAGACCATTACCCAAGTCGCCTACAGTAATTGAACCTGACATGATCATTGAGGTGCAACAGCTCCCCGGCGGCATGGAGGAAGAGGCAGTGTCCATCCTCACAAGGACTGACACAACGGGCCATATCGCCTTTTGCCAATCCAATCCTACATACAAAAACTCTGCCGCGCTTGTTAAGGTCGCATGTACCCAAGCTAAGGCGCTCTACACGTCGGACATGAAAGACGATGCAGGCAATCCGCTCCCGATTATACAGCCCTTCCGAGTAGGATTCAGGGTCGCGCCAAAGTAGCGACTCGCCTTTTCCCTTCCCCCACATTACATGCGCCCCATCATGGGACGCTTTTCCAAAATGCATGGCCTGGGCAATGATTTTGTCGTCATCGACGCGCGCGCGCACGCGGTCGAGATGACGGAAAGCCGCGCCCGCGCCATTGCCGATCGTCATGCCGGGATAGGCTGCGACCAGCTGATCCTGATCGGCAATGCGCCCGACGCAGACGTGTCGATGCAGATTTTCAACGCCGACGGCAGCGAGGTCGAGGCGTGCGGCAATGCCACGCGCTGCGTGCCGCTGTTCGTGGGCCGCGACGTGCTGATCCGCACGCAGGCGGGCCTGCTGGACGCCAAGGCGGTCGATGGCGGGGCCAGCGTCGATATGGGCGCGCCGCGCTTCGAGTGGGACGCGATCCCGCTGGCCTACGCCATGGACACGCTGACCATGGGTGCGAGCTGGGAAGATCTGCCCCCACCCGCCGCCGTCAATGTCGGCAACCCGCATGTGATCTTCTTCGTCGATGATCTGGACGCCGTGGACACCGCCCGGCTTGGCCCGATTATCGAGACGGACCCGCTCTTCCCCGCCCGCGTCAACGTCAACTTCGCGCAGATTGTGGGCGACAATCATATCCGCCTGATCGTGTGGGAACGCGGCGCTGGCCTCACCCGCGCCTGCGGCACCGGCGCCTGCGCCACTGCCGTTGCCGCCGTCCGCCGCAAGCTGGTCAGCGGTCCCGTGACCGTCAGCCTGCCCGGTGGCGATCTCATCATCGACTGGGCACCGGGCGGCACGATCCGCATGACCGGCCCCGCCACCCATGTGTTCGATGGCGAGGCCGACTGGTCGCGTTTTTAAGTAATGCCCGGCCCCGACATCATCACCATGGGCTGCCGCCTCAACATTGCCGAGAGTGAGGCGATCCGTGACATGGCGGCGGATCAGGACGATCTGATCGTCATCAACAGCTGCGCCGTCACCGCCGAAGCCGTGCGCCAGACACGGCAGGCGATCCGCCGCGCCCGCCGCGACCGGCCCGACGCGCGGATCATGGTCACCGGCTGCGCCGCACAAACCGAGCCGGAGACCTTCGCTGCGATGCCCGAAGTCGATGCGGTCATTGGCAATCGCGAGAAAATGGAGGCGGCTTCCTATCTCCCAGACCCCCGGCGACAGCCGGACCATTCTTTCTCTCTGTCCTCTGCGCCTCTGCGCGAACAAAATATTTTGCGCGCAGAGGCGCAGAGGACAGAGAGAAAGGAAGACAGCGGAAACCCGGCGTTCGCCGGGATAACCCAGGAGAAAGTCCGCGTCGCCGACATCATGGGCGTGCGCGACACTGCGCCGCATATGGCCAGCGCCTTTGCCGATCATGCCCGCGCTTTCCTGGAGGTGCAAAATGGCTGCGACCATCGCTGCACCTTCTGCATCATCCCCTATGGCCGGGGGAACAGCCGCTCCGTCCCAGCCGGGGCCGTGATCGACAAGGCCAGGGAACTGGTCGCGGCGGGTTACAAGGAAATCGTGCTCACCGGGGTGGACGTCACCAGCTATGGTCCCGACCTGCCCGGCAGCCCGTCGCTCGGCCTGCTCGTCGAGCGAATCCTGAACGGCGTGCCAGACCTGCCCCGCCTGCGCCTATCCTCCATCGACAGCGTGGAGATTGACGATCGGCTGTTCGACCTGATCGCTCACGAACCCCGGATGATGCCCCATCTGCACCTGTCCCTGCAGGCGGGCGACGACATGATCCTGAAACGCATGAAGCGCCGCCACAGCAGCGCCGACGCCGTCCGCATCGTCGAACGCCTCGCCAGCGCGCGCCCGGACATCAGCATCGGCGCAGATATCATCGCCGGTTTCCCGACCGAGGATGAGGCGATGTTCGCGCGCAGCCTGGCGCTGATCGCCGATTGCCGCATCGTCCACGGCCATATCTTCCCCTATTCGCCGCGCACCGGCACGCCCGCCGCGCGGATGCCGCAAGTGGACCGCGCGACCATCAAGGCCCGCGCCGCCCGGCTGCGCGCCGCCTGCGAAACCCGGCGCGCCGACTGGCTGGAGAGCCTGGTCGGCACCCACCAGTCGGTGCTGGTCGAGCGCAGCGGGCTATCCGGCCATGCCGAAAATTTCGCCCCGGTGCGCTTTACGACCGCGCAAGTGCCGTCCTCGATCGTATCCACCCGCATCACGGGGCTTGAGAAGAACATGCTGATCGCGCAAGAGGCGGTTCAAGAATGACGCTCTTTTTTCCGTCATTCCCGCGCAGGCGGGAATCCATCTCCCAACCGCAGCGCTTAATGCTATGCCGGGAGATGGATCCCCGCCTTCGCGGGGATGACGATGATGGATGACTATGACTGAAACATCCTGGCGCGATCGCCTGTTCGGCGGGCTTCGGCGCACATCCGACAAGCTTGGCGAAAATCTCACCGGCCTGTTCGGCAAGGCGGCGCTCGACAACCAGACGCTGGACGAGATTGAGGAAGCGCTGATCGTGTCCGATCTTGGCCCGGCCATGGCGGGTCGGGTGCGCGAACGGCTGGCCGAAGGGCGGTTCAACAAGGAACTGACCGAGGAATATCTGCGCGAGATCATCGCGGAGGAGATCGAGAAGGTGCTGGCCCCGGTCGCCCGCCCGCTGGAGATCGAGGCCTTTCCGCGCCCGCAGGTCATCCTCGTCATCGGCGTCAACGGGTCCGGCAAGACCACCACCATCGCCAAGCTGGCGCATAATTTCCTGGAGCAGGATTATGGCGTGATGCTGGCGGCGGGCGACACGTTCCGCGCGGCAGCCATCGGCCAGCTCAAGGTCTGGGCCGACCGCCTTGGCATCCCCATCGTCGCGGGCAAGGAAGGCGGCGACGCGGCGGGCATCGTGTTCGACGCGGTCAAGCAGGCGACCGCCACCGGCATCGACGTGCTGATCGTCGACACCGCAGGCCGCCTTCAGAACAAGAGCGAGCTGATGGACGAGCTGGCGAAGATCCGGCGCATCCTTGGCCGATTGAACCCGGCGTCCCCCCACGACGTTGTGCTGGTGCTGGATGCCACCACGGGACAGAATGCGTTGAGCCAGATCGAGGTTTTCAAGGAAGTCGCCCATGTCACCGGCCTGGTCATGACCAAGCTGGACGGCACCGCGCGCGGCGGCGTGCTGGTCGCGGCGGCGGAAAAATATCGCCTGCCGATCCATGCCATTGGCGTTGGCGAAAAGATCGAGGATCTGCGCCCCTTCGATCCGGGCGACATGGCGCGCGCGATCGCCGGGACCGCTTATGCGCGGTGAAATCGCCGTCATGCCGGACTTGATCCGGCATCCAGAGTCCCCCACGCAGCGCTTCGACGCCCTGGATCCTGACTTTCGTCAGGATGACGATAGGAAAAACAGCCATGGCTGACGCCAAACCCGCCGCAAGCCCCGCCCACAGCGGAACGCTCAGCCTGGCGCTCGATTTCGGGCCGCTGCTGGTGTTCTTCCTGGGTTACAAATTCCTGGGCATGATCGTCGGCACCGGCGCCTTCATGGCGGCCATCATCGTCGCGGTGATCGTGTCGAAATGGAAGCTGGGCAAAGTGTCGCCGATGCTGTGGCTGTCCGCCGCGCTGGTGCTGTTTTTCGGTGGCCTCACCATCTATTTCCACGACCAGAGCTTCATCCAGATCAAGCCGACGATCATCTACAGCTTCTTCGCGCTGATGCTGTTTGGCGGGCTGCTGCGTGGCAAGCCTTTGCTCAAATATCTGCTCCAGGCCGCCTATGATGGTCTGTCCGAAACCGGCTGGCGCAAGCTGTCGCGCAACTGGGCGATCTTCTTCGTCGCCATGGCGATCGCCAATGAAGTGATGCGCCGCACGATGAGCTTCGACAGCTGGCTGGCGGTCAAGGTGTGGGGCGTGACCATCGTGTCGGTGGTCTTTGCCGCCGCCAATATCCCGATGCTGATGCGCCACGGCCTCAATCTGGGCGACAAGCTCGACAGCGACGAGATTGGCGGCACCTCCCCGCCACAGGGTTGACGGACATGCCGGGGCGGAAACCCCGGCAGCCATCATTCCATCAACCGCCGTTGAAGTTGATCATGCAATAGAGCATCGCCAGCGACAGCAATGTGTTGGTGCGCGAGACGATCATCGCGGTGGTCGCGGCCTTCGCCTTCACCGCATCTTCGGCAGGGACCAGTCCCAGCGCCTTCTTCTGGTTCGGCCAGATCACGAACCACACATTGAACGCCATGATCAGCGCCAGCCACATGCCGATGCCGATCAGCACGAAGCCCGGCTTGAAGGTCAGCGCCTCGACCAGATAGAAGCTGCGCCAGGCGATGACCAGGCCGGTCAGCACGGTGAACGCAGCGGACCAGCGGAAGAAGAACAGCGCAGACGGCGCGATATATTTGGACACGCCCGGTTTCAGCTCGGCCGGCACTTTGGGCATGGTCGGGATCTGCACGAAGTTGAAATAATAGAGCAGGCCGATCCAGGTGATGCCGAAAAACAGATGGAGCCAGCGAAGGATCGCCTGCTCTGGTATCGTGTTCGCGGGAACCGCGAGAATGACCAGCAGCGCAAGGACAAGCCCCGCCGCCAGAACGAGATGCAGATTGCCGAAAAACTTCGCCATGACCCTACCCCCATTTTCCGGCCGCCGCATGTACCGGGCGACCTGACCCGAAAGTCTATGCCATCGTTACGGGGATGTCACATGGATATTTCCTCAATATAGAACGAAAATATCCTGTTTTCCGCAGCGCAATAAGCCTGCTAGGGCCGCGGAGCCTTAAGGTCGCAGCTTCGTTATGCGACCACCCCCATCAACGAACCGAGGAGTTCTTTCATGGCTTTCACCCTGCCTGCCCTGCCCTATGCCAAGGATGCTTTTGGCGAGATTTTGTCGGCCGAAACCTTCGACTATCATCATGGCAAACATCACAACGCCTATGTCGTAAAGGCCAATGAACTGGTCGCCGCCGACCCCGCCCTTCAGGGCAAGTCACTGGTCGAACTGATCAAATCGTCCAAGGGCGGTCTGTTCAACCAGGTCGGCCAGATCTGGAACCACAGCTTCTACTGGCTGTGCCTGTCGCCTGAAAAGAAGGCTCCCTCGGGCAAGCTGCTCGACCTGATCAACGAAGCCTTCGGGTCGGTCGATGCTCTGGTCGAAAAGCTTAAAGCCGAAGCCGTCGGCCATTTCGCCAGCGGCTGGGCCGCGCTGGTGCTCAAGGACGGCAAGCTGGAAGTCACCTCCTATCATGACGCCGACACGCCAGTCGCGCATGAAGGCCATGCGCCGCTGCTGATCCTCGATGTGTGGGAACATGCCTATTATATCGACTATCGCAACCTGCGCCCGGCCTATGCCGAAAAGCTGCTGAAGGAAGCGATCGACTGGGACTTCGTGGCGCTCAACCTCGACGGCGAAGGCGTCAGCCGCGCCGACCAGCCGGGCTGATCCCAGGGCTGTGGCCCTGCGTCATTGCGGCGCAGGGCCACGGCTTCGTTTCTCTACCGAAATAGCATCGGTCGCAACGCTTTATTAAGTCGCCTCCCGCATCATTGGCGCTCCGTAGGAACGGAAGGGTGAAGCGATGGACATGGCCGAATTGCGCCGGCAGCATGACGAGATCAGCCACACGGCGCACAGGCTGGCGCAAGCAACGGCTGACCGCGCCAACCCGCGCAGCGTCGGCGCCATACGCTGGCAGCTTGCGCGCCAGTTGATGGCCCATCTCGCCCTGGAGGACCGCATCCTCTATCCCGCGATGCAACGCGCCGCTGATGAGCGCACCCGCACCACCGCCGCCACGCTCCAGACCGAAACCGGCGCGCTCGCCGAAAGTTTTTCCCGCTACATGACCGCGTGGAGCGACGATCGCGTCGCGCGCGAATGGGCCGATTTCTGCGTCGAGACACAGGCCATCATCCGCGCGCTGAGCGAACGGGTCGACCGCGAAAATCGCACCCTCTATCCCCTCGCCGACAAGGTTGACGACAGCGCCGCACGGATCGCCCGCGCCGGCTAAACCGATCAGGCAGCTTCCAGCTGCGCCACGAACATGTCGGTGGCCCGCTGCAACTCCTGCGCCGTGCGGGACAGGCCGGTCGCCGCGCTCGACACCCGACCAGACAGGCTTTCGGTATCACGGGCAACGTCAGCCACCCCCTCCATCTGCCGCGTCATGATCGTGGCGTCGCGTGCCGTATCGCGGGCAGCCTGCTCGATCGCGCTGGTTGCGTCGCGCTGATCGGCGACGGCGCGCTGGATCGCATCGGCGGCCTCCGCCAGCTGTTCGACCGCGCCTGCCACGTCCGACAAAGCGCCCTGCGCTATTCCTGCGCCCTCGCGCGCGGACCAGGCCAGCGACTCGATCTCGCCGGTCGCGCTGGCCGTCTGGCTGGCCAGTTGCTTGACCTCGCCTGCCACGACCGCAAAGCCGCGTCCGACCTCACCCGCACGGGCCGCCTCGATCGTCGCATTGAGCGCCAGCAGGTTGGTGCGCGCAGCAATGCCGGTAATGGAGCCAGCAAAGCTGGTGATCGACGCCGTCCGTTCCTCCAAATCGCGCACGGCCTCATGCCCGGCGGTCGACACGCGCTGCGCCTCTCCGCCCAGCACCGCCTGCTGCTGCGCGGCCGATGCAATGGCGGTAATCGATGCAGACAAGGTCTCGATCCGGCGCGCCAGCAGCGCGGCACTGGCGGACGATTGTTCAGCGGCCGCCGCCGTTTCAAGCGTGCCGGTGCTGGCGTCTCGCGCCAGACCGTTCAGCAATCGCGCCGATTCTTCCAGATCATGGGTCGCGGCACCGACCGCCTCGACAATGCCGAACACAGACCTGCGGAAATCCTGCACCAGCGCCAGCGTCGCCGCGCGCCGATCGGTCGCCATGCGCGCCTTGTCCTGTTCCTGTGCATGACGTAGCGCCGCTTCGCGCAAATCCGCGTCCCGGCTGGCGGCCATCGCCGCCTCCGCCGCAGTCCGCCCGCTTTCCGCCGCGTCTGCCAGCTGCGCGGATTGCGCGATCTGGCCGTCCAGCGCCAGCAGCAGGGCGCGCAGCCGGATGGTAAGATAGCAAAGCACGGCGGTCAGCAGGACCACCGCGACCGCATGGATCGCGACCCGCTCCAGATCACCGCTGCCCGGGAAAACCCAGGCAGGCAGCAGGCTGTTGAGCAGAATATGGTGCGCCGCCGTCAGCACCGCCCCCAGCACGATCGGCCGCCAGTCATACAGCAGCACCAGCCCGGCCAGCGCCACGAAGAAGAACATATGCCCGTCCATCTGCCAGACATGGCCCGACAACAGATAGAGGCCGATGGCAGGCTGCACCGCCGCCAGCGTTCCCATGGCCAGCCGCGTTTCGATATCCAGCCTTTTGCGCAGGACCATGATCGTCGGCAGGGCATTGACCAGCACAGACAGCGCCATCGCCTGCCCGCCGCGCTCTACCCCCAGCAGCAGGGACATCGAACCCAGCGCAATCGTCCACAGCCAGCTGGCAAACAGCAGGACACGCAGCCCTTGGAGGCGCAAGCGCCCAAGGCTCGATTCGGCCTGCATCACGCGGCTCCTCCGCAACCGGTGCGGTTCGTCGCGACCGCGATGACGCCATGGCCCAGCATCGGCAGCGCCAGCCGGTCACGCCGTCCCTCGATCAGCAGCGATCCCGCCCATGGTCCCGCCGCCACCAGTCGCGCACCATGCGCGATGGCGACAGGCGCCAGCGCCACGCGGGCATGCGCCGTCAATGGCACCAGCAGCATCCGCCCGCTAACCGGCGGCGACAGGGTCAGCGCAATCAGGCCAAACAGGATCAGGCCGCACTGGCCCGCGATCGGCAGGACACGTCGCAAGGATGGGAAATCTATCATTCCAACCGATTAGGCTGGAATTGGTAAGGATTGCTTTAACGATGTTCCGTCGGCGCAAGCCCCAGCGCCTGCGCCAGTGCGTCCAGATCCGCGCCGGGCTGCACCAGCAGCCACTCCCGGCTGGCCGCACCGTTCACCACCGTCACCGCGCCCTTGGGACAGACGCCCAGGCAACTGACCTCGACAATCCCCGCCGCCGCCTTGCGCCCCTTCTTCAGCGACAAATGCCGCTTCAGCGCCTTGGCCAGCCGCGTGTCGCCATCGGGACCAAAGCCGCCATCCAGCTTCTTCTCACATTTGCGGCAGACGAGGACGGTATTCTGCCAGTTGGATCGGACCAGCGACTTCAATCCACTGCCCCGCGCGGCTTCCACGTTCGCCGCTCTTCGGCGGCGCGCAGCACTTCATAGGCGGCCTGGATCGTCTGGAAACGGGCGGCGGCCTGTGCGTCGCCGGGCTTGACGTCGGGATGATATTCCTTGGCCAGCGTGCGCCAGCTTTTCTTCACCGCCTCGAAATCGGCATCATCCTCCAGGTCCAGTGCCTTCAACGCATGAAGTTCGTCGCGCGACCGGCTGCCATCACCCGGCCCGCCCCAGCTATGATAGGCGCTGCCCTGATAGCCGCCAGCGTCGCGCCGCTCGTCCCGCTCGCGCTGTTCGCGTTCTTCCTGGTCCAGCCCCTGAAAATAGTCCCAGTTGCGGTTATATTCGCCCGCATGATCGGAGCAGAAATACCAGCGTTCCGGGCTGTTGGGGGATTTGGGCGCGGGGCAGTCGCCCGGCTTGTCGCAGCCAAAACGGTCGCACATGCGCACGCGCTGCGCCTCACGCGATGCACCATAGGCACGCCAGCGGGGAAAGCCCCAGTCATTGGATCGGCTGTTTCGTGCCATTTGCCCGAATTAGGGAAGGTGCGGGCGGAAAGCCACCCCATCGCGCCATATTTTGAAAATGCGCGAAGAGCGCATTTTGAAGCCCGCACCGGCCCGCTCCCCCACCCGGCCACCCACAGAATATCCTGAATGGGCGGCCGGGTGGGGGAGCGGGCCGGTGCGGAAAATATCTCAAATAAATGCCAGAGGGCCTGTAAGCCGGGTTCTGTCCACCCCGTCTCCAGGGATAGGCGACCATTCCTCTAGGGAACGGATTGCTCCGTTCCTCAAGCAACCAACCCGGACGGTCTCGGTCGAAACAGACCTAGCAGCATGACACTGCGCGCCGCCCCTATTCGGTCTTGCTCCCGGTGGGGTTTACCATGCCGCCTTGCGTTGCCGCAGACGCGGTGCGCTCTTACCGCACCCTTTCAATGTCACTGGGCCGAAGCCTTAGCGACCTGCTTTCTGTTGCACTGTCCCTTGGATCACTCCAGCCGGTCGTTAACCGGCACCGTCATTTCGTGGAGCCCGGACTTTCCTCGCCGTGGAAGTTACCCGCCACGCCGCGGCCGCCCGGCCCTCTGGCGGAACGGTCCCTAGCCAGCTTCGGGCCTTCCGTCACGCCCTTATTCATCACCGCGCGGCTTGGGCAGCAGCAACGCCAGCAGGATGGCGCGACATTCGCCGCAAATCACCCCGTCGATCAGTTCGGGGCGAAAGCGCCGCTGGAACGCCACCACCGCCGCCTGCGGATCGGCAATATCATAGCCAAACCGTTCGAGCGCCAGCATGAAGCCGCCGTCGGTCCAGTGCGGGTCCATCAGATTCTTGGTCGGGCGCGGCAGGGCCAGCCGCAACCGCGCCAGTTGCGCCCAGGGAAACAGCTCCCCCGGATCCTGCTTGCGCGCGGGCGCGATGTCGCTGTGGCCGACGATATTGCCGCGCGTGATGCGATGCCGCTGAACGATGTCATGCACCAGCGGGATCAGCGAACTCATCTGGGTTTGCGGAAAGGGCCGATAGCCCCATTCATGCCCCGGATTGACGATTTCTATGCCGATGCTGGCGCTGTTGATGTCATCCACCCCGCGCCAGTGGGATCGCCCCGCGTGCCAGGCGCGCTTGGCTTCATCGACCATGCGGATGATCTGGCCATCCTCGGTCACGACATAATGGGCAGAGACTTTGGATTCCGGGTTGGCCAGCCAGTTGATCGCACTCGCCGCGTCCGGCATCCCGGTATAATGCAACACCAGCATCGAGACCGGCAGGCTGCGCTCGTCGAAATTGGGCGACGGCGTTTCGATCATCGGCAGCTCGTTCATCATGCCCTTTCGGCCCGCCCGTGCAATCGCGCGGCCTGGGCGCGACAATGGCGCAGCCGGGCGCGGCAATCAAGCATGGTTAAGGATTGGCCCGAACCCTCAGCCCGTCCGCCGCACCCGTCCGATCGCGCCTTCGGGTAGTGCCGCCTGCCGCGCATAGCCGCCGCGAAATTCGGGATGGGCGGTGAAATCGTCGCCCTGCCCGATCACCGTTTCGCCCGCACCCAGCAGCAAAATCGACCCGGCATGACTGTGCCGGGCGAGCAGCGACAGCACCGCCTGCCGCCGTTCGGGTGTGAAATAAAGCAGGACATTACGGCACAGCAACAGGTCGTAGGCACCGGTCGGCACCTTGGCATCGAACAGATTGTCGTGGCGGAAATCGATCATGCGCCGCAATTCGGGGCTGGCGCGCCAATCCTCGCCCGACGGCTCGAACCATTTGAGCAGGTCGCCGACCGCCAGCCCGCGCTGCACATCCATTTGCGAAAATATGCCCGATCGCGCCTGGTCGATCGCGGCGGTCGAAATGTCGGTCGCCAATATCTCGATCCGCCATCCGCTCCAGCGCGCCGCGTCGTTGCGCAGGCGGATCGCCAGCGAATAGGCTTCCTGTCCGGTCGAACAGCCCGCGCTCCAGATGCGCAGCGTCCGGTCGGACTTGTCGGCATGAATGGCGGGCAATATCTGCCGGTGGATCATGTCGAAAATCTGAAGGTCGCGAAAGAAGCTGCTTTCATTGTTGAGCAGCGCATCGACCACTTCCTGCTCCAGCCGTGCGTCGCCCTTGCGAAGCAGCTTGGCGGCCAGTTCGTCCATGTCGGTCAGGCCATGATCGCGCAGCACGGGTCGCAGCGCGGTTTCCATCCGCCACGCTCGGCCTTCAGACAGGACTTGCCCGGTGCGCGCTTCCAGCAGCCCGGACAGGATGCGCGCCGCGCCCTGTAATGTCGATGCGGGCGAAGGGGGCATGACCATCAAACAAGCACCTTTCCGCGCCGGGACACGAAGTCCATAATAGCTAGCGGCTCCATCACGGCGCAGGTCAGCCCTGCCCCCGCGACCGATCCGGGCATCCCCCACACGACGCTGCTGGCTTCATCCTGCGCGACGATCCAGCCGCCCGCTGCGACAATGTCGCGCGCACCGACCGTGCCGTCGCGGCCCATGCCGGTCAGGACGATACCCACCGCGCCCGCGCCATAGACGTCCGCCATGCTGGCGAACATCGGATCGACACCGGGCAGGTTGCCGGCCGGTGTCCGCTCCGGGTTCAGCGTTATCGTCACCCGGCCATGCAGGCCACGGCGCAGTTGCAGATTGGCGTCGCCGGGCGCGACATAGACGGTGTCGGCCATCAACAGATCGCCGGTCTCGGCGACCTTGACCCGCAGGCTGGTCATGCGCGCCAGTTGCTGCGCGAAATAGACGGTGAAGCTGGCGGGCAGATGCTGGGTCAGCAGCACCGGCACGCCCAGCGGCGCGGCCAGACCTTCAAATAACTGCCCCAGCGCATGGATGCCGCCGGTCGACGCGCCGATACCCAGGCAGGCGAGCGGCTGCGCGGCAGGCTGGACCATGGGTGGCGCAAGCGGGCGCTGCGGCGGCGATGGCGCGGGACGATCGGTGAACAGGCGGTTCAAACGTTCGATCAGCGTCTGGGGAAAATGCTCGCCAAAACTGCCGCTGCCCGGCTTCGACAATATGTCGCTGGCGCCCAGCGCCAATGCCTCGATGGCAGCCGCGCTGCCCTCCTCGCACTTGCCAGACAGGATCGCGACCTTGACGTCGGGATTGGCGTGCAGGATGGCAGGCAGCGCCGCCAGCCCGCTCTGCCCCGGCAATTCGATGTCGAGCAATACCAGATCAACATCATGCCCCGTCAGATAGTGCAGCGCCTGTTCGGCACTGTTCGTCTTATGCACCACGGCATAGGCCGGGTCGGCATTGAGGATGCGTTCGATAACGGTGCGGACGACAACCGAATCGTCAACGACCAGCGTGCGAACCGACTTGGGCTCGCTCCTGTGACTGGTCATGATCGGCGCGATGAAGGTCATCACGGGACTTTCTGCACGAAAGATGAAGGAAAGGTCGGAATTCTCCCAAGGATGAGGACTATGTCCCGCCCGCTAGATAACCCCGACGATGACCAGCTTGCTTTCCAACGTTTCCCGGTCAAACGGCTTCATCACATATTCGTCGGCCCCGGCCTCCACGGCCGCCTTGATATGGCCAATGCCATTTTCGGTGGTGCAGAAGATGATCTTGGGCCGTGCCGTCATCTTCGCGCTCGACAGCGCCTGAAGAAACTCCATCCCGCTCATCACCGGCATGTTCCAGTCGAGCAGGACGACATCGGGCGCAGAGGCTTCGCACTGGGTCAGGGCATCCTGACCGTCCACCGCTTCGCTGACCGTCAGGTCCAGCGATTCGAGGATATGGCGCGCCACCTTGCGGATGACCTTCGAGTCGTCAACGACCAGGCAATTCTTCATGAGGCGTCCCTTTGGTTTTGCGTCCCGGCTGACGGTGTAACCGGCAAAGCCAAGCAATTGGTAAACAAGACGAGGATGATTTTTCGGTTGGTCGCAAATTCTGCCCGCCCGTCCTTACGCCGCCTGCGCCAGCGCCCCACCCTCGATAAACGCAGCAAGCGACACCAGCAGCCAGGGATGCCCTTCATGCTCCACAATCGCGCGCGCATAGGGCGCCCAGGCCGGGCCGATCTGGCCGCGCAGGGGCAGTTCGCCTTCCGGCACGCGGCAAATGTCGGTGACGCCATCGACCATCAGGCCATAGCTGTGGCCGCTAATGTCGGCGATGATGGCCAGCCCCCGCTCCACGCGCGGACTGGCGACGCCATGGATCAGCGCCGCGACGTCGATGATGGTCAGCACCCGGCTGCGCAAAGCGGAAAGCCCGGCAATATGCGCGCCCATGCCCGGCACGGGCGACACGTCGGTCAGGCGGACGACGGCCTCGACCTCGCCCGTCTCGACCGCGATGCGCGTGCCTGCCAGCGTGGCGAAAAGATAGAGTCTGTCCATGGCCTTACCCTTTTCCTCCGGCCATCTGGCCCCAGGCGATCGCCGCCATCAGCGCGTCCCGATCATAGCGATAGATGCTGCTGTCCTGCGGTCCCGCCGCGCGGGGCGAGGCACGCAGATGGACGATGCGGCATCCGATCATCCCGGCCATGACGCCCGCCGTCTGCGCGGCGTCATGGCCGGTCAGCAGCAGCACGTCGCGCGGATCGACCGCGGCATCATCGGGCAGGCCCATCACCACCTCTTGCCCCGCCTGGCGCAGCAGCGGCGCCAATATGTCGCGGGTCCAGCCATCGTCGCTGTCGGCCAGCAGGCAGCGACCCCGCGCGCGTTCGACAATGCCGCCATCGGGCAGGCCGGCAAACAGCGCAAAGGGATTGATCACTTCCAGATGCTCGCCGTCGATCACCGCGACGCCGCTGATATGGCCATGCATCGCCACCATGTCCGGCACCATCGGCATCTGGACAATGTCCAGCACGGCCGCGACCGGATAGCAGGCTTCCACCGAACCATCGCGCAGGCGCAGCGCGGAAATCTTGTCACGCCCGAAATCGGTCAGGCCATTGGCCACCGGCACCAGCCGACCGTCGAGCCGGACGAAGGCGTTGCCGCCCGACCGGCCGAACAGCGACGCATCGATATCCTCGACCCGCTCGATCAGCGAAAGTTGCAGCAGGCGGCGTTCGCCCGAACATTCCTCGAACCGCAGCGCCGCGACCATCTCGACCCCGCTTTGCGCATCGGCATCCTGGTCCGATTGCCGCGCGGCGCGGTCGTCGATCATCGTCGGCAGCCTGGCCGCGCTGGCGATGCCTGCCGCGTCGAGCAGCAGCATCGGCTTGCCATTGTCGGGCAGGGTCATGCCTGCATAGACGCCCGACGCCATCACCAGTGGCGAAGCGGGACGGATCACCAGTTCCTCATGATTGTCCACCGCCGACACCCCCATGGCAAAGGGTACGCCGGTCGCCGAACGCACCACCATGATGGCGCGCGGCCCGGTCTCGACCGGCTTGTCCATGCCCAGCACATCTTCCAGATCGATCATCGAATGGCGCAGGCCACGGATCGTCGCGATCTTCGCCCCGCCCACTTCGCTGATCTGGAGCGTGTCATTATTGTCGTGCAGAATCTCGACCACCGCCGCGCGCGGGATCGCAAAATGCAGGCCGCCTGCGCGGATGATCAGGCCGGGAATGATGGTCAGCGTCAACGGCACCCGCAAAGTGATGCACAGGCCGCGCCCCGGATGATTGTCCAGCGCGATCAGCCCCCCGATCCGCTCCACATTGGCGCGCACCACGTCCATGCCGACACCGCGCCCGGAAATCGCCGTCACCTGATTGGCGGTGGACAGACCGGCCTGGAAAATCAGCTCCAGCCTGTCCGCCTCGTTCATGCGGGCGGCGCCTTCCGGGGTCAGGCGGCCAGCGGCGATCGCCTTTTCGACCAGCCGCACCGTGTCGATGCCCGCGCCGTCGTCGGTGACGACGATAACGATCTGGTTGCCCGACTGGCGCGCTTCCAGACGCAACTGACCCGTTTCCGGCTTGCCCGCCGCGCGACGCTTTTCGGGGGTTTCGATGCCATGGTCGATGCTGTTGCGCACGATATGGGTGAGCGGGTCGACGACCATCTCCACCATCTCGCGGTCCATCTCGACGTCGCCGCCTTCCAGGGTCAGGTCGATCCGCTTGCCCAGATCCCGGCCCAGGTCGCGCACCATGCGCGGGATCGCGGCAAACAGCCGTTCGACCCGCTGCATCCGCGTCTTGCTGATCACGTCGCGCATGTCCGCGACGCAGGTCGACAGCCGCTCGAACACTGTGTCCAACTCAGCGTCGACCGAGCGTTCGCGCAGCTTGCGCGATAATTCGTTGCGCGCCAGCACCATGTCCGACACGCCGTTCATCAACTGGTCGATCAGGCTAAGCGGCAGGCGAATGGTGCGCGGCCCTGAATGGCTGCCTTGCCGAGCAACCGCGACGGGCGCGGCGGCCTTGCCATACTCCACCTCCACCGTCAGCGATGGGTCGGATGGGGTTGTCAGCGCGGCGATCAGAAATTCGTCATTCTCATTGGGCAACGCTGCGCCCATCGCCACCGCCTCGGCCAGTTCGCCGATCCGGTCCATCAGGCCCAGCACCGCGCTGACCGTCGAGGGATCAGCGACTCGCTTGCCTGCGCGAATGTCGGACAGCACATCTTCGGCCGCGTGGCTCAGCCGCTCGAACCGGGGCAGGTTCAGAAAGCCGCAGCTGCCCTTGACCGTATGGAAAAAGCGGAAGATCGCATCGAGCCGGTCCCGGTCCGACGGATCGGCTTCCCAGGCGACGACTTCGCCTGCCAGCGCCTCCAGCGTTTCCTGGGTCTCGGAAATGAATTCTTGTAACAGTTCGTCCATGCCCATGGTCCCACGGATGCGCGCAAACGGCACCATGGCGGGACGTGGTTAAGAGCGGGTTAAAGCGCAAACAAAAGGGACGCCGCGATCCAATCGCGACGCCCCTTTCGATATTGGTCGGCGAAAAGCGCTTACTGCTGCTTTTCGACCGCATCCTCGGCCTTGTCGCCCGCTTCGCGCGTGGCTTCAGCCTTGTTTTCCAGCGCGTCGGCGGCGTTTTCAGCCGCGTTTTCGGCGCTGCCGGTCAGATTGTCTGCCATGGCTTCCATATTGTCAGCCTGATTGTCGATCGCATCCGCCTTGTTTTCGTACGCATTCTCGACCTGATTTTCCTTGGCCGAATCGCACGCGGCGAGGGCGACAAGGCTGGCAAGGCCAAGGATTTTGACGAAGGTTTTCACGGCGTTTTCTCCTGTTGCGCCCCCTGGGGCAGACGGCATTGTTCAACGGGCGGAAACGGCCTCAGCCGCTCCCTACCCTGACCGCGATCAACCGGTCACGCCGCCGATGGTTCCCGCAAACCGCTCCGTTCGTCGCATAGCGCCTTATTTTTGCAGCGAATCGCGAATCTCGCGCAGCAGGATGATGTCCTCCGGCGTCGCCGCTGGCGCCTCCGGCTCCGGCTTGACCGTCAGCCGGTTGACCGCCTTGACCAGCAGGAAAATGATGAACGCCAATATGACGAAATTGACCATGACCGTCAGAAACTGGCCCCAGCCGAACATGGCGACGCCTGCGGCCTTCAGGTCGGCATAGCTTTGCGGGTTGCCTTTATAGTCGGCAGGCAGGTCGCCCAGCCGGATAAAATAGCCCGAAAAATCCGCCCCGCCGAACAGATAGCCCACCACCGGCATGATCAGGTCATCGGTCAGCGACTTGGTGATGGTGGCAAACGCCCCGCCGATGATGACGCCGACCGCCAGGTCGATCACATTGCCGCGATTGATGAAGGTCTTGAATTCGCTGATCAGTCCCATGTCCGCCTCTTGTCCAGCCAAAGATAATCACTGGATGGCCCGTTGCGCGGGGCAGGACAACCGCCTATTTCGTGACGCAGATAATAGCTTGAGGATCTTCCATGACGCTCCTGCGCCGCTTTGCCCCGTTCCTGCTGCCGCTGCTGGGGGTTTTCGCCCTGTCCGCCTGCGGCATCAACAGCGTCCCCACGGCCGAGGAAGAGGCCAAGGCCAAATGGGCCGACGTTCAGGCGCAATATCAGCGCAGGGCAAACCTGACCGACAACCTTGTAGCCACAGTGAAAGCTGCGGGGAAATTGGAGCAAGGTACGCTTATTGGTGTTGCCGAAGCGCGCGCCAAGGCAACCTCGGTGCAGATTAGCGCTGATGACCTTTCCGATCCGGCAAAGGTGGCACAATTCAAGGAATCACAAGCCCAATTGAGCCAGGGCTTAGGGAGACTGATTGCGTCGGTCGAAGCCTATCCTGAAATCAAGAGCAACGAGAATTTCAAAAACCTGCAATCGCAGCTGGAAGGCACGGAAAACCGCATAGCCGTCGCCATCCGCGATTATAATGAAGCGGTGCGCGCCTATAACACCCGCATCCGCACCTTCCCCGACGCGATCGGCGCCAAAATCATCCACGGCGCCAAGCCCATGACCCCGTTCCAGGCAACGACGCCCGGCGCGGAAGAAGCGCCGAAGGTCGATTTCGGCAATTGATCGGCCAGGACGATGGTCAGACTGTCCTTTCTGGCCATCCTGCTGCTGTGTGGGTGCGCGCGCGCTCAGCAGCCGAAGGCCGCGCTGGAACTGACAGGCAGGGTCGTTGACAAAGCAGGGTTAATCGACCCTGCGACTGAAATCGCCCTGACCGCGCGCCTCGTCCGGCTTGAGCGCGAAACCGGCGCGCAACTGGTCATCGCGACGACGCGGAGCCTGAACGGCAAGGATATCGCCGCTTATTCCCTGGAACTCGCGCGCGCATGGGGAATTGGCGACAAGGATCGCAATGACGGACTGTTGTTGCTGGTTGCCCCCAGCGAGCGAAAGGTCCGCATAGAAGTGGGTACGGGCCTGGAGAGCGTGATGAAAGATGAAATCTGCGCTGGCATCATTCAGCGTCTAATGCTCCCGCACCTTCGGGCAGGTGATGCGCAAGAGGCCATCCTTGCGGGAACCGGCGGCATATTGCGGGTGATGAATCACCGTCCCGCCAAGCGATCGGCTGCATGAAAATCATCCAAGCCTTGATCCTCCTCGCGCTGCTGGCCTTTGCGCCGGCAGCGCAGGCCCAATCCTTTCCCAAGCTGACCGGCCGGGTAGTGGATGCTGCCGCCCTGCTGTCCCCGGCGCAGGAACAGGCGCTGACCGACAAGCTCGCCGCACTGGAAACCCAAAGCGGGCGGCAACTGGTGGTCGCGACCATCCCCGATCTTCAGGGCTATGACATAGCCGACTATGGCTATCGGCTGGGGCGCGAATGGGGGATTGGCGACAAGGCGAAGAATGACGGCGCACTGCTGATCGTCGCGCCCAATGAGCGCAAGATACGGATCGAGGTCGGCTATGGCATGGAAGGCCTGCTGACCGACGCCCAGTCGTCCCAGATCATCCGCGACGCCATCACCCCGCGCTTCAAGGCAGGCGACATGCCCGGCGGCATCGACGCTGGCGTGGCGGAAATCGGCGCGATCATGACCCTGCCGCCCGAAGAGGCCAAGGCCCGCGCAGCGGCGGCGCAGGCCGCCGCGCGCAAGGGACCGGGCGGCCATGTCGGCGGCATGGCGATGATCTGGGTCATCATCATGGTCGTTGCCTTCATCGCGCTGGCATCGCGTCGGCGCGGCACGGGCAAACGCTATCGCAGCGGTTCTGGCATGCCGATCATCCTGTGGGGGCCGGGCGATTCCGACTGGGGCGGCGGTGGCTCCGGCTGGAGCGGCGGTGGAGGCTTTGGCGGCGGTGGTGGTGGATTTTCGGGTGGCGGCGGCAGCTTCGGCGGCGGCGGCGCGTCGGGGGACTGGTGATGCAGCTTCATCTTTCAGCAGCCGACCACGCCCTTGTGTCCGCCGCCGTGGCGGAGGCGGAGGCCCACACATCGGGCGAAATCGTGACGATCGTCACCCGCCGGTCGGACGCCTATCATGATGTCGGACTGCACTGGGCGATCGCGGCAGTGTTCATCGCTCTATCTGTGGCAGCGGCCTTTCCAGAGCATCTGCGCCATGTCCTGTCCGCCCTGCTGCGCGACTGGGACCATGAGCTGGCGGACTGGAAATTGCTGACCGGGCTGCTCGGCCTGCTGATCCTGAAATTCCTGGTCGTACGCTATCTGCTCGCCATCCCGGCGCTGCGCATATGGATGACGCCGCGCGCGACACGGGCGCGGCGGGTGCGGCGGCGCGCGATCCTGCTGTTCCGCACCGCTGCCGAAGCGCGCACCCAGGGCCGCACCGGCGTATTGATCTACCTCTCGCTCGACGAGCATCGCGCCGAAATCGTCGCCGACGCCGCGATCAATGGCAAGGTCGCGCCCGAAGAATGGGGCGCGGCGATGGCGGCGCTGATCGACGCCATTCGCGACGGTCGCGCGGGCGAAGGGCTGGCGCAGGCGGTGCGGCAAGTCGGACTGGTGCTGGCCGCCCATTTCCCGCGCGCCGATGACGATATCAACGAACTTCCCGACAGGCTGATCGAATTATGAGCGACCCGGATGCGTCTGCGCCTGAAGAAGTGATGTGGGCCGGACGCTTCATCACCGCCAAGCGGCGCGGCAAATGGGAATATGTCGGCCGCGCGCGCGGCATCAAGGCTGCGGTGATATTGGCGGTCGATGACGGGCATGTGCTGCTGGTCGATCAATATCGCGTGCCGCTGGGCAAGCGCTGCATCGAATTGCCCGCAGGGCTGGTCGGCGATCATGACGCGGACGAGGATGCCAGCATCGCCGCCAGCCGCGAACTGGAGGAGGAAACCGGCTATCGCGCCGCCCGCCTCGAATCGCTGGGCGAATTTTTCAGCTCGCCCGGCATGGTCGCGGAAAGCTTCACCCTGTTCCGCGCCCATGATCTGCAAAAAACCGGCGACGGCGGCGGCGTGGATGGCGAAGATATCCACGTCCACCGCGTGCCGCTTGCCGGGCTGGAGCGCCAAGTCACCGCCTGGCGCGAGCAAGGCTATGCCATCGACGTCAAGCTGCTGTTGCTGCTCGGCGCTGGCATGATCGGCTGACGAGTCACGCCCGATTTGGAGATACAGTCGAGCAGGTCGAAGGGTGGGCGACTCTCCCCTTGCCGACGATTTTTGCAAAATGGACAATTTAAGGATTTTCACGTCATCCCCGCGAAGGCGGGGATCCATCTCCTGAGCCAAAATCAAAACGATAAGGTGGGAGATGGATTCCCGCCTTCGCGGGAATGACGGCATTTTATAGGAGCATCCGACTTTCGCACTGATCCTCGTAAGCGCATGCTCGCCTCACCCGACCCGATACCAGCCCGCCACCCGATCGAGCGCCAGTGTCAACACCAGCTTGCCCGCGCGGCTCGGCCAGCCCAGCGCCCGCTCCGCCGCGACCAGCCCCTCGCCAGCACACACCACCCGCCATAATATATCCGCCAGTCCCGGACCCGCCGCGCGTATCGCCCCGTCGAAGCGTTCGCGCGCCGACAATTGCAGCAGCGTCGGGTCCGGCTGCCACCCCGGCATGGCCCGCCCACCCGCGCGCGGGGCCGCGTCCCAACGCATCGTGACCCGCGCGCCCAGCCCCGCTTTCTCCCAGTCAGTACGCAACCGGTCGCCCGCGACATAATGCCGTTCGCTTAAGTGGCCGCGCGCATGGAGCCAGGCGAGAGGCGATTCGCCGATATGGACCAACACGGTCTGATGGCGGCCATGGGGGTCCTCGATCGTCTGTTCGATATGGGTGGCGGTCATGCGGCCTTCTCCTTTTGACGATGGGAATCGGGAAATCAGCCTTGCCATGGCGGATAGTTTGTAGGAAAGAGAAAACCAAATAGGTTATTCAGCGAGGCAGATATGATCACCCGCATCCGCGAAGTCCGCAAGGTAAAGGGGCTGACGCTGGAACAGGTCGGCGCGCTGTGCGATCCGCCCACAACCGCTCAGACGATCGGCCGTCTGGAAACCGGCACCCGCACCGTGTCGATCAAATGGCTCAACCGCATCGCGCTGGCGCTCGGCGTCACCAGCGCCGAACTCGTCGCCATGCCGGGGCAGAGCGAGGTGCCGGTCGCCGCGCTGCTGGGGCCGGACGGCGCGCGCGCGCCCACCCGCCCGCTGGCCTTCCCCTCCCCCGTCGCCGCCGATGGCATGGTCGGCGTCCATGTCAGCGCCAGCATCGGCGACTATCGCAGCGGCGACGCCATCTGGTGCCGCCGCATCGCGCCGGAGGATTTCGCCAGCGCGCTCAACCGCGACATTCTCTTGCCCCGCCCCGCAGGACGCTTCCTGTTCGGACGCCTGATCGGGCGGGAGGGCGACCGTTTGCAACTGCTGCCGCTGGGTTCCGGTGCGCGCCAACTGGTGCTGACCGACCCGCCATGGGCCGCAGTCGCGGAACAGCTCGTCCGACGGCTCTAGTGGTCCGATTCTGACATTTGCTACCCTATGAGATAAGGCGTGTTCAAATGTCAGAATCTTTTCGGACCACTAGCATTCTTTTGATTCTAGTGGATTTTACGATTTTGACATTTGCAGACCCATCCCAGCCGCCAGGGGATGCAAATGTCAAAATCAATCCACTAGCCAAAAGGTTGGCCGCCTCTTAACCACTTGGCAAAGGCTCCTGCGCGAAAGAGAGACCATGACGCTCAACGTCCTCATGCTATCGACCCTCTTTCCCGACATCAGCCGTCCGACCTTTGGCGTGTTCGTGGAACGGCAGGCGCGCGAACTGGCGAGCCGCCCGGAAGCGAGCGTTACCGTCATCGCGCCGGTCGGCCTGCCGCCATGGCCCCTCTCGCTCGCCCCGCGCTACGCCCCGCTACGCGCGCTGCCGCGCCGTGAGAAATGGCGCGAACTGACCGTCTATCGCCCGACCTTCCCGATCATCCCCAAATTTGGCGGGCGGACCAATGTGTGGACCATGACCCGCGCCATCCTGCCGCTGGTCAAGCGGCTGCACGCGGAAAAGCCGTTCGACGTGATCGACGCCAGCTTCTTCTTTCCCGACGGTCCGGTAGCGCAGCGCCTGTCGCGCGCGCTCGGCATCCCCTATTCGGTCAAGGCGCGCGGCGCGGACATCCACCATTGGGGCAGCCAGCGCGGCACCCGCAAGCTGGTGCAGCGGGCTGGCGACGGCGCGGCGGGCCTGCTCGCCGTATCGGACGCCATGCGCCGCTCCATGGTCCGCATGGGCATGGATCAGGACAGGATCCGGGTCCATTATACCGGGGTCGATCTCGACACGTTCGAAATCGCCGATCGAGCGGAGGCCAAGGCGGCGCTCGATTTTAACGGGCCGGTCGTGCTGTGCGTGGGTGCCTTGATCCCGCGCAAAGGACAGGATTTGCTCGTCCGCGCCTTGCCTTTGCTGCCTGACGTCACCTTGCTGCTGGCCGGACAGGGGCAATATCGGCGAACGCTTGAAAATCTGGCGCAGGAACTGGGTGTCGACCGGCGGCTCGGCTTTCTCGGCTCCGTCCCCCACCATAAATTGCCACGCATCTTTGCCGCTGCCGATGTGATGGCTTTGCCGTCGGCCTCCGAAGGGCTGGCCAATGCCTGGGTCGAGGCGCTGGCCTGCGGCACCCCGATCGTGATCAGCGATGTCGGCGGCGCACGCGAATTGCTCGACCGGCCGGAAGCGGGGCAGATTGTCGATCGTGACCCCGAAGCGATCGCCAACGCCATTCGCGCGATATTGGACAATCCGCCCGACCGCGAAGCCGTGCGCGCCGCCGCGCTGCGTTTCACCTGGGCGGCCAATGGCGACGCCCTGCTCGCCCATCTTCAGGACATCGCAGCAATGCCCCGCTGACGGGCTGTCCTACATCGGCCCAAGGCGATAAGATCGCATGCCGGCATTCCGATAGGATCAGGGACGCGTAACAAAATGTCGCATTTACCGGGAAAAGTGCGAAGTTAAGCGAATCTCGCCCGTCCGTCCGGGGTCGGGAAATGCCCGCCATCGAACGGCACCTCGCCCCAGCGCCACGGCGTCAGCTCGTCATAGGCCGGGTTGGAAATCGGCGCGTGCCGCCGCAGGTTGAGCAGGCGCGCACCATCATTGCCATAAGCAGTCAACCGCGCATGTTCGCGATAAATGTCGGCGGGCCGCTCATAATGGAAAGCATCGCTCCATCCCATCGCCTGCGCCACTTTGGTCAGCATCCACCAGTCCGGCCGCGCCTCTCCGGCCAAGGGGAACAGCCGCCGCTGGCGACTGACCAGCCGGTCCATACCGGTCAGCGTCCCGTCCTTTTCGACCCAGGCGGCAGAGGGCAGCAGGACCGACCAGCCATCGCCCTGCTCCGCCAGCATGTCGGTCGACCGGATCGCCAGCGGGACCAGGCCTCGCGCCTCGCCCAACCAGGCCGCCGCCGCCGGGTCCGCGCCGATGCTCCACAGCGCCTTGACCTGCCCGTCGCGCATCGCCCGCAGCAGCGCCTCCCCCTCCAGCCCCGGCCCGTCCGCCAGCAGTCGCGCGCCCCAAAAGCGGGCAGTGCTGGCGCGGGCATCAGCCGTGAAATCGCGATGGGCGGCCAGACTGTCCGCCACGCAACCGGTTTCGTGCGCCCCCATGCCATTGGCCGCACCGGTCATGGCAAAGGGTGTCGCGCCGGGCCGCCCGATCCGTCCGCTGGCGAGATGAAGGTTGATGACCGCAGCGGCCAGATCGGAAGATTGGCTACCATCAAACAGGGTGACGACCCGCTCGGTCGCCGCCCATTCCTCGCAAAAAGCCCGGATCGCCGTCGGCGTCAGCCCCGTGGCGCGGGCGACCGACCAGATATCATGCCCCGGCCGCAACCCGTCCCAGAAGCCTTCCGGCACCGCGACGCTCCGCGCCAGAAAATCCGCATCATGCCGCCCCTTGTCATGACCATGCAACAGCGCGCCAGCCAGCAAGGACGCAGCACTGCCTGGCTTCACGTTCAGATGCAGGTCCGCCTCGATCGCAGCCCCCTCGCCCGCCAGCAGGACCAGCCGCACACCCGCCAGCCGCGCCGCCTGCACCCGTTCCAGCAAGACCGGATGCGCCATGATCCCGTCGCCCACCAGCAGGATCGTCGCCGCGCGATCAATATCCTCATAGGCGGCAGGCATCACATCTTCGCCGAACGTCGCCCGTTGCGCCGCGCTGTTTCCGCCTCGCCACGGCGTATGGATATGGGCCGACCCGAAAAAGCCCTTCATCAGCTTGTTGGCGACATAATAATCCTCGGTCAGCAGGCCGCCGCCGACATGCAGCGCAAGGCTGCCCGGACCATGGCGGGTCAGGATGGCAGACAGCCGCCGCGCAACCTGCGCGATCGCCCGCTCCCATCCGACGGGCCGCCCATCAACCAAAGGCTGGAGCAACCGCCCCTCCAGCGTCATCGCGGCATCGCCCAGCGCCTGCCCCCGATCGCACAGCAGCCCGCCATTGGCGGGGTGCAGTCGATCGCCCTCTATAATGACGCGACAATCCGTGTCGGTGATCGCGCGGATACCGCAGCCGACGCCGCACTGGCCGCACTGGCTTCTGACGATCGCCATGTCAGCGCGGGTTCCTGATCATGCGACCTCCTCTAGCCGATTGATCCGCGCGACAAAAGCATGGTGCGACGCTTGCATAGCCAATGGGCCGAGGGCAGACAGACGGCATGATCCAACGCTTCCTCTGCGCCATCGCGCTGCTCCTGCTTCTGGCGCCGACGGCACAGGCCGCCCCGGGCGATCGTGGCCCGCTGGTGCTGGCGGCGGCCAGCATGCAGGAGGCGATGACCGCCGCCGCCGACGCATGGGCCAGGCAAGGCCATGCCCGACCCGTCCTGTCCTTCGCCGGTTCCTCCGCGCTGGCGCGGCAGATCCGGGCAGGCGCGCCCGCCGACCTCTTCCTGTCGGCGGACGAGGACTGGATGCGCGATGTGGAGCAGGCCGGGTTCGTCGTGCGCGGCACCCGCACCAATATGGTCGGCAACCGGCTGGTGCTGGTGACGCCCAAGGCCAGGCCAGTGCGCCTGCGGATCGGTCGCGCCATGCCGATCACGCGGGCGCTCGGCAACGGGCGGCTGGCCATGGCAGACCCCGACAGCGTGCCGGCGGGCAAATATGGCAAGGCGGCGCTTACCAGCCTTGGCGTATGGCCCAGCGTCGCTGGCAGGATCGCGCGCGGCGACAATGTCCGCGCGGCGCTCGCGCTGGTGGAACGGGGCGAGGTGCCGCTGGGGATCGTCTACGCCACCGACGCGCGGGTTGCCAGCGGCGTTGCGATCGTCGGCGCTTTTCCGGCGCGCAGCCATCCGCCGATCCGCTACCCGATCGCGCGCCTGACCGGCAGCCGCCACAAGGAGGCCGAAGCGTTCCGCCGCTTCCTGCTCTCGTCAACCGGCAAGGCCATCTTCACCCGCTACGGCTTTACCGTCCCTTGAAATCAGGGTGCTGTGTTCGACGCGATGAAATCGCTGACCTTGGGCGTAACCAGTTTCAGATGGCCGCGAGTTGACCGCTTAACCGGCGCCAGCCGATCCGCCGCATTATCGACCAGCATCTGCAACCCTTCGTCGCTCAACAACCCGCCACGAATCAGGCAGCGATCGGCCAATACCTGCCGGAAGGCCGAATAGAGCGCCATGTCGGGTGGGGAGGGATCGGTCCAAAAAGCGTCCAGACCCTTCACACTGACCATGCCCGGCACCTTGTAGACCGCATGACCAAGGACCACGACCGGCTTGCCGCTGTTAAGCGCCAGCGTGCCGACCGTGCTGTTGACCGTGACCACGCCGATCGCCTTTTCAACGACCTCGGCAATGTCCCAGTCCGACAAATAATGAATGCGATCCGCGACGCCATAATCGGTCGCCAGACGCCGGATCAGCCGATCCCAGGCGACCAGGCCGGAATCGAGCGGATGTTGCTTGATGACCAGCAGCACGTCGGCGGGGGCATGATGGGCAAAGCTTTTGATGACGAAGCGCAACGCCGCGCGCATGTCACCAAAGGGCGAGTGGATGCGCAGTTGATAATCCGAATTGAGCTGCAACGGCAGGGTGAAATAGCGCTTCCCTTCGACCTTGGCCCAGGCTTTCGCCGACTGATGCATGTCGCGGCGGCGCATCATCAGTTTGCGCCCCCAGGACAGCGATTCCATCAGGAAGCTGTGCGGCCGGTGCGTGCGGTAGAAGGGGAACAAAGGCCGCAACACCGCCGCAGCGAGACCAGTGCGCATGGTATTGCGGGCGCGGGTGCTGAAGTTGGACGGGATCGTCGGTTGATTCTCGTCCAGCGGGGGCAGGCCGCGCGCCTGGTCGCGATACCATTGCGGGTCGAGCGGCAGGGTGGAATTGCCATTCACGCCATCGGCCTGAAGCGTCAGGAAATCGGGGCGGATATAGCCTTCCTCCACCACATGGACGCGCAGGTCGCGCAGCCGGGCCATGCCATGCGCGCTGGCATGATAGGGGCGGCAATCGCCGTAGAGGATCAGGTCGGTGACGCCATGGGTGACGACGAAATCATCGAAGAAGAGCGGCCAGTTGCGAAATGTGCCGCGATAGTCGGTCGCATCGTCGGGCCAGTCGACCTTGTCGCCACCATTGATGTTGATTCGCAGCGCAGCATGGCCGCGCGCCCGCAATGCGTCGGCCAGCATCGCGAAATAGGGACCATGCGGTCCTTGCAGGAATAGAAACGTCTTGGATGGGCGGTTAGCCATGTAGAAACTCAGCGGACAAGGTCATAAAACGTCGAAACTTCCCCTGTAGCGCCCGCAACGCGATGAGCCATGTCATCGGCGGCGTCGATCCATCCGCCATGCGATCCACCATGATTTCTGGACCGCACGGCAACCGCGTTACCGGATCTAGATAGCGAGGATAGAGAATGAGAGCGGCCGCGACAAGCTGATCCACGCTGAGTTGACGCCCCCGCCGCGCACTGGGCTGGGCCAGATCGCGCGTCAGCCCCCACCCGGCATAGAAGGGCATACCGTGAACCGTTACGGAACGGCCGCGCATCAGCGCCTCGAAACCGGTGAGGGAGGAGAGGACATGCAGCTCATCAATTGCCTGGACCAGCTCCATCAAAGGCGCGCCCGTGTCGATCGCATCGGCATGGGTGAGAACGACAGCGTCAGGCAAATGCCCCTTGCGATGCCCCGCCTGCACGTCGGGATGGGGCCGATAGACTATCCACGCGTCCGGTTCGGCACGACGCACCCGCATCAGAAAATCGAGATTGCCATCGACCCCGGCTCCACCCAGCCGCACCGACAGGTCGTCATCGACCTGGCCGATCGCCAATACCGTGCGCCTGCCCGCTGGCAGGTCGATCATCCGCCCCGCTTCCGGCCCATATTTGGTCACACCGGTCGCGCAAACCCTTTCACGCAGGCGGCGGGCGCGATCGACCAGCGCGGGCAGAAAGTCGTGCGTTGCCAGTAGCGTTTCCAGGTCATTGGCAGCGCGTGAATTATAATAGATGCCGGTCCGATCGACCACGACGGAGCCGGGCGGATGCAGCCCCGCCCCCAGTCCGCGCGATCGCAGAAATCCATCCTCCACTCGCGCCAGTGCGACGCCCTGATCGGCTGCATCCTGCGGTATGGTGACCGGGACGCGCGATGGCCAGACCGCCAGCGCACCCTTGTCCCGCCGGGCGCGGCGCAGGCCCCGCTCGGCGGACAGGAAGGGGGGAGACGACTTGCCATCCCACAAAAAATGACGGATCGCGTCGCGCTTCCAGAAGGCCATGCCGCTGGCCGCGACGATGCCGCGATTGCCGTCGAGATGCCGTCGCCAGTCGGCAAGCTGCGTCACAGCCTGCATGGCATCGACCGGCTGGCCGGTGAAACAGTCGCGATAGCGGGCAGCAGCGATTCGCGCCTTGAGGATAGCGCGCAGCTGATCGGGGTCGATGGCCGCGCTATCGGGACCGATGACAGGAACGCCCAGCAGACCCGCGATCAATGCCAGTTCGTCATCGGCCTGCGCCTGGATAGACTGCGCCTGCGCGACCAGCGCCCAGGGATCGCACTCGCCTCCATGGGACTGGCCTTGCTCATCAGGTCGCGCGCCCCAGAATGTGCCGCCAACCCGCGCCGCAACGATCGCGTCCAGCACCGCGTCGTCAACCGGCGCACCCACCTCGCCCGCGTCGCGCAACAGGCTGACAGCGGCGAGAGACGTGTCGATTCCGGGAAAGGGCGGGGACCGCAGGAATGGCGTGGACATCATGATGGCAATCAGTTCATGGGCTTGGGCCGATGCAAGGTCAAGAAACAGAGCTTGTCACATCTTCCAGCAGATCGGTCACGATGTCGAAATAGTCGCGCCAGGTGGGCGCACGCCAGACCGACAGCCGGGCAAGTTGGGCCGCGCGATCAGGCGAAACCGGCTGACTATAGTTGCGAATCGCCTTCATCCAGCCCAGCCCGTCGAGCGGATCGAGATAATCGGGCGCGTCGCCGCCCACTTCGCGATGGGCCATGATGTCGCTGCATATCACCGGCACGCCAGCGGCCAGCGCCTCGACCACCGGCATCCCGAAGCCCTCGGCAAAGGAGGGCATCAGCATCGCGCGCGCATTGGCGACCAGCGCCTGCATCCGCGTATCGGACACTTCACCCGCTTCGATCACATGGCCGCGCAACGCTTCGGCACGATCGAGCAGGTCGACGACATTCTCATTTTCCCAGCCGCGCCGGCCGATCAGCACCAGCACCGGGGCTGCATCGCCCAATTGCTCGACCAGCCGCCGCCAGATGGTGAGCAGCAGCAGGTGATTCTTGCGCGGTTCGATGGTCGAAATATAGACGAAATAAGGGCGGTCGGGCAGCACTTCGCCCCGGCCGCCAAATATGTCCGGGGCATCCGCGCCGAAATGGGCGACGCGGACCACCCGCCCCGCCAGGCCGTGCGCCATGTGCGGTTCCAGTGCATCGATCGTCGCCTGGCTGTTGCCGATGATGCCGCTGGCGAAGCGGTCGATCGTGCCTACCCGCCGTCGATGTTCGTCCGCACCCTGCGGCCGGGCATATTCGGGGTGACTAAGCGGGATCACATCATGCACCAGCGTCACGAATTTCGCGCCCTCGGCACGCAGGATCGCCCCGACCTGATCGGCATCGTCCAGATGGTGCGGCGACACCTGCAAATAGAGGCGCGGCCCGGTCGCGCGTGGGACTGGGCGGGGGCGCAGCGCGAACATGTGCCGCACCGTCGCCGCCCGGCTCTCCCGCGCGTCGGCAACCCCGGCATTGCGCCATTTGGCCGCCGTGAAGGCCAAAAACTGCCGCACCGCCGCACTATCGAGCCGGCCATAATAGCCGCCAGCCGGGTGGACCGCGGCAAAAGACAGCCGATCGGGAATCCGCTCCAGCAATTCGCGGGCATAGACATATTCGACCCGGTCGATGCCAGTCGGCGCGGGGTGGAAGGAACGCGACAGCAGGCGCGACAGGTCGAGAATGACCTCGCTTTCGCCGCGCTGGCCCTGAAACAGCGGGCTGGCCCGCTTGGTGCGGAGCGCCAGCCGCGCGCCGGGCACATTGAAGGGACGCAGGCCCATATCAACGTCCGCCGGCAAAAAAGGGCGCGCGCCCCGCAAAGCGATGGAGGCGCATCAGAGGTGCGCGCGAATCTCTTGCGCCAGCGCTTTGAGCGCATCGGCGTCCGCGAACCCGCCCTGCCCGTGCGCGGCAAAGCCGGGCGCCTGCCCTGCCCAGCGCGGCACGATATGGACGTGGAGATGGAACACGGTCTGCCCTGCCGCCGCGCCGTTAAACTGGGCGATATGCAGGCCGTCGGGGTTGAGCGCGGCGCGGATGGCAGTCGCGACCTTGCGGGTCGTCGCCATCACCTGCGCCAGCGCATCATCCTCAATCTCCAATATGTTACGCGCCTTCGACCATTTGGAAATGACCAGCGCATGCCCCTTCGACTGGGGCTGGATATCCAGGAAGCAGAGCGTATCGGCATCCTCATACAGGGTGACCGAGGGGATCTTGCCCGCAAGGATGAGGGCAAAGACATTGCCCTCATCATAGACGCCGTCGAGGCTCATGACGCTGTCAGACCAGATAATGAGCGGTGGTCTTGGCGGCGACTTCCTCCGCCGTGACGCCGGGCGCCATTTCGACCAGCGTGAAGGGGCTGTCATGGTCGGGGCGCTGGAACACGCACAGGTCGGTGATGATCATGTCGACCACATTCTTGCCGGTCAGCGGCAGGGTGCAGGCCGGGATGAATTTGGGATCGCCGTTCTTGGACGTATGTTCCATCACGACGATGATCTTCTTCACACCCGCGACCAGATCCATCGCGCCGCCCATGCCCTTGATCATCTTGCCGGGGATCATCCAGTTGGCGATGTCGCCATTTTCGGCAATCTCCATCGCGCCCAGGACGGTGAGGTCGATATGCCCGCCGCGGATCATCGCAAAACTGTCGGCCGAACTGAAATAAGCGGTCTGCGGCAATTCGCTGATCGTCTGCTTGCCCGCATTGATGAGGTCAGCATCCTCTTCGCCCTCATAGGGGAAAGGACCGATGCCCAGCATCCCGTTTTCCGACTGAAGCGTCACTTCAACCCCAGCCGGAATATGGTTCGCGACCAGCGTCGGGATGCCGATACCGAGGTTGACGTAGAAACCGTCTTTCAGTTCCTTGGCCGCGCGCGCAGCCATCTCATCACGGGTCCAGCCCTTGGCGATGCCATCATGCGATGTCATTATGCGGCTTCCTTCTGACGAACGGTGCGGAATTCGATCTTCTTGTCATAGGGCGCGCCAATGATCATGCGCTTGACGTAAATGCCGGGCAGGTGGATCGCGTCCGGGTCCAGGCTGCCGGTCGGCACCACTTCCTCGACCTCGGCGACGCAGATTTTGGCAGCGGTCGCCATCGGCTGGTTGAAGTTGCGCGCAGTCTTGCGGAAGATCAGGTTGCCGCTCTCATCGGCCTTCCACCCCTTGATGACGGCCACGTCGGCAAAGATGCCCCGCTCCAATATATAGTCCTGTCCGTCGAAATTCTTGACTTCCTTGCCTTCGGCCACGGCAGTCCCAACGCCAGTCTTGGTATAGAAGCCAGGAATGCCCGCCCCGCCAGCACGGCAGCGTTCGGCCAGCGTTCCCTGCGGACTGAACTCCACCTCCAGCTCGCCCGCCAGATATTGGCGTTCAAATTCCTTATTCTCGCCGACGTAGGAGGAGATCATTTTCTTGACCTGCCGCGTGCGCAGCAGCTTGCCCAGCCCCTCGCCGTCGATACCGGCATTGTTGGACGCGATGGTCAGATCCTTGACGCCCGAATCGCGGATCGCATCGATCAGCCGTTCGGGAATACCGCACAGGCCAAAGCCACCCGCGCATAAATGCATACCGTCAAAGAGGAGTCCCTCCAGCGCGGACGCTGCATCGGGGTAGAGCTTGTTCACCATCGCTTATTCTCCTCCTCAACTTGCCCCAGCCCATAGGCGACAAGATGGGCAATGGTCAATTTGCTGCGTTGGCGAAAAGCCACCCTCCGTTCGTTTCGAGCCTGGTCGAGAAACACGAACACTATGCTATCGGCTTCTCGACTTCGCTCGAAGCGAACGGTGGTAGGTTAGATCAACCCTGCCAAAGGGCTGGACGGATCGGCATACATACGCTTGCCCATGCGCCCGGCGCGATAGGCCATACGGCCCGCTTCCACACCCGCCTTCATCGCGGCGGCCATCAGCACCGGGTCTTTCGCTTCGGCAATCGCGGTGTTCATCAGCACGCCGGTGCAACCCAGCTCCATCGCCTGTGCCGCTTCGGACGCGGTGCCGACCCCTGCATCGACCAGCACCGGCAGCTTGGTGCCTTCCACGATCAGGCGGATGGTTACCCGGTTCTGAATGCCCAGCCCCGACCCGATCGGCGCGCCCAGAGGCATGATCGCGACCGCGCCGACATCCTCCAGCCGCTTGGCCGCGATCGGATCATCGACGCAATAGACCATCGGCTTGAAGCCTTCCTTGGCCAGGATTTCGGTCGCACGCAGCGTTTCGACCATATCGGGATAGAGGGTCCGCGCCTCCCCCAGCACTTCCAGCTTCACCAATTCCCAACCGCCCGCCTCGCGCGCCAGCCGCAGCGTGCGGATCGCATCCTCGCCGGTGAAGCAGCCCGCCGTATTGGGCAGATAGGTGATGACCTTGGGGTCGATATAATCGGTCAGCATCGGCGCCTTGGAGTCCGACACATTGACGCGGCGCACCGCGACGGTGACGATCTCCGCCCCCGACGCCGCGACCGCTGCCGCATTCTGCTCGAAACTCTTATATTTGCCCGTGCCCACGATCAGGCGCGATCGGAAAGTCTGACCTGCGACGGACCAGCTATCGTCGGCAAGCGAAGCAACGTCGCCGCCACCGACAAAATGCACGATTTCCAACTCGTCACCATCCTCGACCATGACCTGCGCCAGTGTCGATCGCGGCACGACCTCCAGATTGCGCTCCACCGCCACCTTTTCCGGCACGAAGCCCAGTTCACTGGCCAATTGGGCCAGTGTCAGCCCGTCGCGCACGCGCCGATGTTCGCCATTGATGTGAATGGATATGGTGCCGTCGACGCTCACGATATGCGGTCCCGTTCATGCAAGATGGAAACGTGTCTCGACTTGGCGCGACACGAAAGGCTAAAGATCGTCGCCGCATATAGGGGCGCTTGTCCCCTGCTCGCAACAACCAAGGGGAACGCCGTGGCGGATACGCGCAAAATCTATGTGCTGAACGGTCCCAACCTGAACATGCTGGGGACGCGCGAGCCGGAAATATACGGCTATGACACGCTGGATGATATTGCCGAGCGGATGGAGGATGCGGCGACACGCGCCCATGTCGCGATCGATTTTCGCCAGTCCAACCATGAAGGTCATCTGATCGACTGGTTGCAGGAAGCCAATCAGGAGGCTGCCCATGCCGTCATCCTGAATCCCGGCGGACTGACCCACACATCGGTAGCGCTGCACGACGCGATCAAGGGCATCACCGTGCCGGTGATCGAGGTCCATCTGTCCAACCCGCACAAGCGTGAGCCATTCCGCCATAAAAGCTATGTCGGGATGGCCGCCAAGGGGACGATCGCGGGCTTTGGCCCGATGTCCTATATGCTTGCGCTGGAAGCGGCGCTGGAACTCTAGCGGCCATTGCGCTGCTTCGGGCCGACGCTACAAAGTTGCGCTTTGGCGCAAATCGGCATAGGCGCTGGCCGCCAGAACAACGTCTAAGATGCGAAACAAGGGTCAACCATGAACGACAAGCAGGAAAAGGGCGCAATGCAGGTGGATGTCGCGCTGGTGCGCGAACTGGCCGCACTGCTCGACGATACCCACCTGACCGAGATCGAGGTCGAGGATGGCGATCGCAAGATCCGCGTCGCCCGCAAGGCTGGCGGCGGCGCGCCCATCTATGCGCCATCCTACGCCCCTGCCCCCGCCGCTCCGGTTGCGGCCCCCACGTCCGCGTCCGCCGCTGAACCAGCAGCACCCGCCGGAAACATGGTCCGCTCGCCCATCGTCGGCACCGCCTATCTGTCGGCGGAGCCGGGCGCTGCGCCCTTCGTCCGCGTGGGCGCGCAGGTCGCCGCTGGCGAAACGGTCGTGATCATCGAAGCGATGAAGGTCATGAACGCGATTGCCGCGCCAACGTCCGGCACGATCAAGGCGGTGCTGGTCGATAATGGTCAGCCGGTCGAATATGACCAGCCGCTGATCGTCATCGAATAAGGCCGCGCAGCCCATGACCATTGAAAAGCTGCTGATCGCCAACCGGGGCGAGATCGCGCTGCGCATCCATCGCGCCTGCCATGAAATGGGGATCAAGACGGTCGCGGTCCATTCGACCGCTGACGCCGACGCCATGCATGTGCGACTGGCCGACGAAGCGATCTGCATCGGGCCGCCCGCCGCGCGCGACAGCTATCTGAACATCGCCGCGATCATCTCCGCTGCCGAAATCTCCGGCGCGGACGCGATCCATCCGGGCTATGGTTTCCTGAGCGAAAACGCCAAATTCGCCGAAATCGTCGAAGCCCATGGCATCGCCTTCGTCGGCCCCAAGCCCGAACATATCCGCACCATGGGTGACAAGATCGAGGCCAAGCGGACCGCTGGCGCGCTGGGCCTGCCGCTGGTTCCCGGTTCCGACGGCGCGATCAGCGATCTGGAGGAAGCCAAGGCGATAGCGGAAAAGGCCGGTTATCCGGTCATCATCAAGGCCGCGTCCGGCGGTGGTGGTCGCGGCATGAAAGTCTGCACCTCCCCCGACGATCTGGAAACGCTGATGCAGCAGGCCGGGTCGGAAGCAAAGGCCGCGTTCGGCGACGCCACCGTCTATCTCGAAAAATATCTGGGCAATCCGCGCCATATCGAAATCCAGGTCTTTGGCGACGGCAAGGGCAATGCCATCCATCTGGGCGAACGCGATTGCTCGCTCCAGCGCCGCCACCAGAAGGTGCTGGAAGAAGCCCCCTCCCCGATCCTGGGCCAGGCCGATCGTGAGCGAATCGGCGGCATCTGCGCCAAAGCCATGGCCGATATGGGCTATCGCGGCGCGGGGACGATCGAGTTCCTCTGGGAAGATGGCGAATTCTACTTCATCGAGATGAACACGCGGCTTCAGGTCGAGCATCCGGTGACCGAAATGATCACCGGGGTCGATCTGGTCCGCGAACAGATCCGTATCGCGGAGGGCAAGCCGCTGTCGGTCGCGCAGGAAGATCTGCGCTTCACCGGTCACGCCATCGAATGCCGCATCAATGCCGAAGATCCCCGGACCTTCGCGCCATCGCCCGGCACCGTCACCCGCTATCATGTCCCCGGCGGGATGCATGTCCGCGTCGATAGCGGCCTGTATCAGGGCTATAAGGTGCCGCCCTATTATGACAGCATGATCGGCAAGCTGATCGTCTATGGCCGCACCCGCGAAGGCTGCATCATGCGCCTGAAACGCGCCCTGCAGGAATATGTGATCGAGGGGATGAAAACCACGATCCCCCTGCATCAGGCGCTGCTGGAGGACCCGGAGTTCCTGAACGGCGATTATAGCATCAAATGGCTGGAAGAGTGGTTGGCGCGGGACGGAAACTGATGAGCGACGGTTGCAAAATTATACCATTTTGGTAATATGCTGATGTTCGAATTTGATCCCGCCAAGAGCCAATCCAATCGGGAGAAGCACGGGATCGATTTCGTCGCGGCGCAAAATCTGTGGCTCGACGAACGACTTCTGGTCGTTCCGGCGCGGGATGGTGAACCACTCGAACGGCGCTGGCTGGCGATCGGACAGATCGACGGACGCCATTGGTCGGCGATCTTCGCCGAGCGAGGTGAGCGCATCCGCATCATATCGGTGCGGCGGGCAAGGCGGGAGGAGATAGACGTCTATGACCGGGAAGAGCCTTGAGGATCGTTTCGATGATGGCGAGTCCGTCCTGCAGGATTTTGACCTGTCAGCAGCGACCCGTCCCAATCTGACGCTGCGCCGGGTCAATGTGGATTTCCCCAGTTGGATGATCACCCGGCTGGATCAGGAAGCACGCCGACGCGGCGTTTCGCGGCAGGCGCTGATCAAGACATGGCTTTCAGATAAATTGGATAGCGCTGCATGAAGGCCACCATCTGGCATAATCCCCGCTGCTCCAAGTCGCGCGCGGCGCTGGCGATCTTGCAGGAGACGCCGGGCGTCGACGTGAGCGTGGTGGAATATCTCAAGACGCCGCCAAGCCGCGCTGAAATCGCGGCAGTGCTGGCCAAGGCCGGGCTGACGCCTCGCGACGCGCTGCGCAAGGGCGAGGGGGTGGTGAAGGAGATCGGCCTCGACACCAGCGACGACGCCGCGATCCTCGATGCGATGGCCGCGCACCCGATCCTGATCGAGCGCGCCATCGTGATGACCGACAAGGGCGCGGTCATCGCCCGGCCCCCGGAAAAGGCGCGCGACGTCCTGTAACGTCACCACAGCGTAACATTGCCATGATTGAGGGCTTGCTTTGGCGGGAGGAAGCCGTAGCCTTCACCCCATGGCAAAGGAACCGGCATTGGCGACCATCGCCGTTTACAGCCTCAAGGGCGGGGTCGGCAAAACCACCTTCGCGATCAACCTCGCCTGGGCCTCGGCGACCATTTCGAAACGGCGGACCTTGTTGTGGGATCTGGACCCGCAGGCGGCGTCAAGCTGGCTGATTTCCACCGACAGCAAGAGCCGCGACGCGGCGCAAGCGATCTTCAGCAAGGATGTCGAGGTCCGCAAGCTGATTCAGCCGTCGACTGTGCCGGGGCTGGACCTGATCGCCGCCGACACATCGCTGCGCAGCCTGGACCATCTGTTCCGCGAGATGGACAAGAAGAAACGGCTGTCCAAGCTGATCGAGAGCCTGGGCAAGGATTATGACCGCATCATCCTTGATTGCCCGCCGGGCCTCACCGAAACCAGCGAGCAGGTGCTGCGCGCCGCCGACCTGATCGTCATTCCCGTGATCCCGTCGCCCCTGTCGCAGCGGGCGATGGGCGAAGTCGCGCGCTATCTGGTGCAACGCGGCGGCAGCCATGCGCCGATCCTGCCGGTCTATTCGATGGTCGATCGCCGCCGAACCCTGCATCGCAAGGCGCTGGACGAACAGCCCGACTGGCCCGCCATCCCGATGGCCAGCACGATCGAGCAGATGACGGTGCGTCGCAAGCCGCTCGGCGCCTTTGCCCCCGCATCGCCCCCAGCCAAGGATTTTGCCGCGCTGTGGACCATGGTGGAACGACAGTTGCTGGGTAATTAGAGTGGGATGACTTTACCTTGACCCGTTCGTTTCTCGACTTCGCTCGAAACGAACGGAGGTTGGGGGTTCCAACCTGAGGCCATCCGACTTTAGGCCCGCGCCCGCTCCTGCTGCGACGGGAACAGGCCAATCGCGTCCTGCGCAGCCATGGGGCGGCCGAAATAATAGCCCTGTACCTTCGTGCAGCCCAGCCGCCGCACCATCTCCAGCTCGACCTCGGTCTCCACCCCTTCGGCCGTGGTCGCCATGCCGAGGCTATCGGCCAGCGTGACGACGGCGCGGATGATCGCCAGGCTTTCGGGCGTATTTTTCGACGCGCCGACCACGAAGCTGCGGTCGATCTTGATCGTGTTGAAACGGGTGCGGCTGAGATAGCCGAGCGAGGAGTAGCCGGTGCCGAAATCATCGAGCGACAACTGGATGCCAAGGCCAAGCAACTGGTCGAGCACCCGCAACGCGCCCGCATCCTCGTTCATGAACACGCTTTCGGTGACTTCCAGTTCCAGCCGCCGCGCCTCCAGTCCGCTTTGCGCCAGCGCCGATATGACCGCCGACACGAAGCTGGGATGGGTCAATTGTTCGGCCGACACGTTGACGGCAATCCGCACATCATCGGGCCAGCGCATCGCTTCCATACAGGCGGTGCGCAGCACCCATTCGCCGATCGGTGCGATCAGGCGCGCCTCTTCGGCGACCGGCACGAATTTGACTGGCGAAATCGGCCCCATTTCCGGGTGGGTCCAGCGCACCAGCGCCTCAAAACCCAAAACCGCGCCGCTGATCGCATCCACCACAGGCTGGTAAAGGACATGAAGTTGATCCTTGGCCAGCGCCTCGCGCAATGCCAGTTCCAGCAGCCGCCTTTCTTCCGCCTTGGCATGGAGTTGCGGTTCATAGGCGCAATGCAGCCCGCCGCCCTCTCCCTTCGCACGATAGAGCGCAAGGTCCGCACTACGGATCAGGGATTCCGATTCGCGCCCGTCCATGGGCGAGATCGCCGAGCCGACCGATGCCCCGACATAGAGCATATGCTGATCGACCTGATAGGGCGCGGACAGCGCGCCGATGATCGCAGAGGAGAGCTGTTCGATCCGATGGCTGTCAGCGACGGTGGGAATGACGACGCCAAATTCGTCACCGCCGATGCGCCCGCAAAATTCCGGGCCTGAACAAATTTGCCGCAGACGGCGCGCGACCTGGCTGAGCAGCTTGTCGCCGGTCTGATGCCCCAGCGTGTCGTTGATCGCCTTGAACCGATCGAGGTCGATCATCAGAAAGCCGCAGCCCGACGTTCGCCCCTGCGTCGCTGCCATCGCCTGATCCAGCACTTCACGCAGATGGCTGCGGTTGGGCAGGCCGGTCAGCGGATCGAAGCGCGCCAGCATGGCGATCTTGTCCGCCGATTCGCGCTGCGTGGTGACGTCCGACGCGACACCGCGGAAGCCCAGAAATATGCCGTTTTCATCATGGCGGGGAGAGGCGGACAATTCCCACCAGCGGGTCTGGCCCTGAACCTCGACCGGAAGGACCAGATTGCTGAAGCTTTCGCGCCGCTTGAGATGGTCGGCCAGACTGTGCAGACCGGCAGCGAAACGACCGCTTTCCCAGCCGCTGCCAGCCAATATCTGGACCAGCGGCTCTCCTTCCAACTGGGCAGGCTCCAACCCCATGGTTTCGGCAAAGCGCGCAGAAACGCTGCTGATCCGACGCAGCGGATCGGTCTGCCACAACCAGTCGGCCCCGCCGCCCTCATATTCGCGCAGCAGCAGGCTGACGACTTCGCTCTTTTCCTCCAGCTGCACCGTGGTGCTGTGCTGACGCGCGAAGGTGCGGGCATAGATGACGCAGCCGACCAGTAGCGACAGCGCATAGCTGGTCGCCAGCGCGCGCAACGGTAACTGGCCACCGTCATGGAACATGGCGAACAGCCCCGCGATGCAGGGCAAGAGGAAGGCGGTAGCGGACAGCGGCGTTGCGGCATAGCTGATGGCGCCGCACACCATGATGCAGCTGATTACCGTCCAGAGCGCAACCAGCTCCTCCGTTTCGCCCGATTGCGAAACAAGGACCATGCAGGTCGCCCATACGATGCCCTGCAACAGCGCGCCAAAGCCGTGTCGGCGCAGATCGCGGGCCGTGAGGCCGATATTATTGGCTTTACG
Source organism: Sphingobium sp. FG58 (assembly GCF_057809055.1). Lineage (NCBI taxonomy): Bacteria > Pseudomonadati > Pseudomonadota > Alphaproteobacteria > Sphingomonadales > Sphingobiaceae > Sphingobium > Sphingobium sp. FG58. Next base: position 315,438 of record NZ_JBMDJF010000001.1, read on the forward strand.
GCGGTCACGGTCGATCACGACGCCGACCAGAGTGCAGCCGATCAGCGCGACGCTCCACAGCCCCAGCATGACCGGCGAACAGCAATGGACAAAAACCTGCCAGATGAACAGCAGGGCGCACAGGTTCATGACCTGCCGCAGCAAGGCCACGCTGTCCGCGGTGCGCAGCTGCGATTCCAGCACCCGCGTTCCGGCGTCGCCACTTACACAGCAAAGGCCCATCATCGCGCGCAGTGATGCACGCGCCTGACGGTCCGGTTCGGCAATATGGTCCTGTTTGCTACCCACGGTCCCGCGATAGCAGCCATGGGTTATGATTTGGTAAGCCCGACGACCGCGAAGCGATCAGTCTGTCACGCTGCTATGTCGTAGGGTCTGATTTCACCGGTCAGATAGAGGTTGCGCGCCTTGGACCGGCTCAATTTGCCGGAGCTGGTGCGCGGCAGGGTGCGCGGCGGCACCAATTCGACGACGCAGTTCATGCCGGTGATCGCCCGCACCCGCTCGCGGATCTGGTCGCGCAGACGGGAGCGTTCGTCATTGTCGGACGTGCGGCAATGGACCAGCACGGCGGGCGCTTCTTCCCCGCCCGGCGTGGTGATGGCGAAGGCGGCGATGTCACCCTGCTTGAAGCCGGGCAGCTGCTCCACCGCCCATTCAATATCCTGCGGCCAGTGATTCTTGCCGTTGATGATGATCATGTCCTTGGCGCGGCCGACAATGTAGAGATAGCCGTCGCTGAGATAGCCCATATCGCCGGTATCGAGCCAACCGTCCGCCATGCAGGCGTCGGTCGCGGCCTGGTCCCGGAAATAGCCGACCATCAGCGATGGCCCGGTGGTCCAGACCTTGCCAATCTGGCGCTCGTTCAGCGGGCCGCCATCCTCGTCACGGATTTCCACGGTCATGCCGCGCGCGGGCCTGCCGCAATTGACGATGGAGCGGAAGCGCTGCGGGCGACCTTCGGTCGCGTCGCCGCCCGACAGGTCGGTTTCCTCGACCAGTTCGACGATGATCCCCTCGCCCGGCGGCATGATGGTCACGGCCAAGGTCGCTTCGGCCAGGCCGTAGCTGGGCAGGAAGGCGTTGGGCGAGAAACCGGCGTCGGCAAAGGCATCGACGAAGCTCTGCATCACATCAGGGCGAATCATGTCCGCGCCATTGCCCGCCAGTCTCCACCGGGACAGGTCGAACCGGTCCTGCGCCTTGGTCTGGCTGGACATGCGACGGGCGCAAATATCGTAGCCGAAGGTCGGCGAGTAGCTGATCGAGGTGCCCTCGTTCCGGCTGATAAGGTCCAGCCAGGCCAACGGACGGCGGGCGAAATCCTCGGTTTTCATGTAATCGGTCGACACCTGATTGGCGACGACCGACAGGAAGCAGCCGACCAGCCCCATGTCATGATACCAGGGCAGCCAGCTGATGCAGCGGTCGCTGTCCTGCACTTCCATGCCATGGCTGTGCGCGGCCAGATTGCTGAGCAGCGCATGATGCGTCACGGCGACGCCATGGGGGAAGCGGGTCGATCCGCTGCTATATTGCAGATAGGCGACGTCCTGCGTCTGCGCCTGCGGCAGATCGGCGGGGATCACGTCGCGGGCGATAAAATCCTCGAACGCGATGCTTTCGACATTCTTCTGGCGACCGGATTTGCCTGCCATCTCGGCCAGTTCCTGTGGAAACAGGAACAGCATCGGGTCGCAGCTGGAAAGCTGGACGTTGAGCTGGTCGATATAGCTTTCCTTGCCGCCAAAGCTGGTCGGCAACGGCAGCGGCACCGGCCAAGCACCCGCATAGATGATACCGAAAAACAGTTGGGCGAAATCGACGCCGGTTTCGGCGACCAGTGCGACCCGGTCCTGCGGCTTGACCCCATGAGCGATCAGGCGATGGGCGCAGGCGATGGCATCGCTGCGCAGCTCGCTGAACGGATAGGGCCGCGCCAGATTGCCACGGGCATCGTGGAAATTGAGGCCGCGAACGCCCTGCGCCGCATAGTCGAGCGCCTCGCCCAGCGTCTCGAAGTCCGAGAAGCGGCGCGGCAGATCATCAGTGGTCGGCGTCGGTGCCATCATCTCTTGCGAACCCGTCATATTGGTTTCACCCAATGTCATAAATTATGTGATCGGCGCGGCCGCTATCATCTTTGACCGCGACATGCACCGGATATTCCATTCCAGTCCGCCCTTGTAGCGCATAAGGCACGGTGAAATTCCGGCCCGACTGTGGCATAAACATGGCGGCTGGCGCATGATGGTCCAACATGACCAGCAAACGCCCCCGCCCACCGCTTGACGAGGACAGCCTGCGCGAAGCCGCGCTGCGTTATGTCAGCCGGTTCGCGACCAGCCGGGGCAAGTTGCTCGCCTATCTGCAACGCAAGGTCAAGGAACGGGGCTGGGGCGGGGAACAGCCTGCGGACCTGCCCGCTTTGGTCGAACGGCTGGCGGCGCTCAGCTATGTCGATGACAGCCAATATGCGGTGATGAAGAGCGCGGCGCTGGGCCGCCGGGGCTATGGCGCGCGCCGGATCAACGAAAGCCTGCGCGCGGCGGGCATTGCACCGGCCGACCGGACGGATGCCGATGCGCAGGTAGACGCCGAAACCTGGATCGCGGCGGAACGCTATGCCCGGCGCAAACGGGTCGGCCCCTATGCCAGCGTGATGCCGGACCCAAAGCAGCGGGAAAAAGCGATCGCCGCCTTCCTGCGCGCCGGCCATAGCTATGCGATCGCACGGCGCTGGGTCGATGCCGCGCCGGGCGAAGTACCGGAGGCAGAGGAATGAGGGTTAATCCCCTCCCCATGAGCCACGAATCGCATTAGGCAAGCGGGATGACGCGCCTTCCTGCCCCGATCGCTCTGGCCCTGCTCGCCGCCTGTTCGGCCGACCCGCAAGCCACCAACAACAGCGCTACCGCAGCGCAGGCCCCTGCCGCGCTGCTGCCTTTGGTGATCCAGACCGAAAAGGGCGCGCGGCGCTTCACGGTGGAGGTTGCCGAAACTCCGCAGCAGCAGGAAGCGGGCCTCATGTTCCGCAAATCACTGGCGGACAATGGCGGGATGCTCTTCCCCATGGACCCGCCGCGCACGGCGAGTTTCTGGATGAAGAATACACTGATCCCGCTCGACATGCTGTTCATCCGCACCGACGGGACGATCGCCTTTATCGGCGCGAACACCGTCCCTTATTCGCGCGAACCGGTGTCGGCAGGGGTGCCGGTCGCCGCCGTGCTGGAGCTGCGCGGCGGGCGCGCGGCGGAACTGGGGATCAGGGAGGGCGACGTCGTGCAGTGGGGTCCATGCACGCAGGCCGCACCGCGCAAGCAAGGCACGGTGGGCGGCTCCGATTTTTGCCCGCCAGTCCTTTAGGGGAGCATCCAATAACATCCGTTCGGGCTGAGCCTGTCGAAGCCTTGTCCTTCTTCTCAAGAAGTGCGGCCCTTCGACAGGCTCAGGGCGAACGGAGATGTGGTGAATTGGTCCGGCTCGTTGCATCCCAATCCGACGTGCAATTCTCGCATATCCACCTTGCCAATCCCCCGTCGCAGCGGCTAAGCGCGTGGGCCATGGGAATTCTCGGCAAGATCTTCACCTGGTGGGATGGCGCGACCATCGGCACCTCGCTGTTCACCGCTCGCAAGGGCCGGAAGATCGGCGAGGATATCCAGGGCAATGTCTATTATGAAGGCGGCAGCGACGTCCATGGCGTGCCGCGCCGCTGGGTGATCTATAACGGCGCGAACGACGCCAGCCGCGTGCCGGCCGAATGGCATGGCTGGCTGCATCACTCGATCGAAGGGACGCCCCAAAGCTTCCTGCCGCCGCCGCGCATCTGGGAACGGGAATTCACCCCCAACGCCACCGGCACCGCGCTAGCCTATCGCCCATCCGGCGCGATGGAAAAGGGCGGCCTGCGCCAGAAGGCGACCGGCGATTATGAGGCATGGAGCCCCGACGCATCATGATCCGCCGTCCGGCGGGGGCTTGCCTGTCGATCCTGTTTGGCGCGCCGCTGCTGGCGCTGACCGCCTGTGGCGACAATGACGTGCCTGCCGCCAACCAGACCGGTCCGGTCCGGGTGCAGGGGACGCCGATCCGTTCGGGCGACGCCGCCACTCTGCCCGGTACGCCGATGGCAGAGCGCACGGCCGTGATCGGCCTGCTCAACAAGCGCAACGGCCTGACCCGCGACCTGACGATGAAGCCGGGCGAAGCGATGCGGGTGGGCGACGCAATCGTGCGCTTGCAAGCCTGCGAAACCAGCGCGCCATGGGAAAATGTGCAGGAAACCGGCGCCTTCGTGCAGCTGGACGTGCGCAGCAGCGCCGACGGCAAATGGCGGCGCAATTTTTCCGGCTGGCTGTTCCGCGAACGGCCCGACCGTAATGTCGTGCAGCACCCGGTCTATGACGTGTGGGTCAGAAGCTGCGCGATGGCATGGCCCGAAAGCGGCCCCGATTCGGTCAAGATCGGCGGCAAGGGCGAACCGGTCGCCGCCTCCCCTGCCAGCGGCGCGAACGCCAGCTCCGCCGCGACGCCAGCGCCTGCCGACAGCACGCCCGCCCCTGCCCCCAGCGGCACGCCCTCGACCGCTGCCCCCAGCAACTGAAGATAGTCGCGCTGGCCGATCTCCACCGCACCGAGCGAGTGGAGATGATCGGTCATGAACTGACAGTCGAGCAGGGTGAAGCCGCCAAAGCGCAGCCGCGCCACCAGCCAGGCCAGCGCAACCTTCGACGCATCGGTGCGGCGTGACACCATCGATTCGCCAAAGAAGGCGCGGCCCAGCGACACGCCATAAAGGCCGCCGACCAGTTCCTCCCCTTCCCACACCTCTATCGAATGGGCAAAGCCATGGGCGTGGAGCTGGCGGTAGGATTGTTCGATCGGGCCGTTGATCCAGGTCGATGGCCGATCCGGCGCGGCCTGCGCACACAGCGCCACGATCCCGGCGAAATCGCGGTTGGCGGTGACGCGAAAACGGTCGCGCCGCAGCGTTCTCGACAGTGAGTGCGACATATGAAAGCCGTTGAGCGGCAGGATCGCCCGGCGCTTGGGTTCGACCCAATAGACTTCCTCCGCCTCCCGATCGTCGGACATGGGGAACACGCCGATGGCATAGGCTTGCAGCAGGAGCAGCGGGTCGATCGTCATCACGCTACGCTCTAGCGTGAAGCATCCCGCCGGTCATCAGCGGACTCGACAGCGACGCGCAAAAGCGCCACCACTATGCAGGCTTCGGGGGGAAGCAGGGACCATGGCACAGGACCGGACGGGCAGCGACGCCGCCAGCCTCTTTGCCTCGCCAGCGCGGCTGCTGGTGGGGACGCTGATCTTTGTCGGCATCGTCTTTGTCGCGGCGGTATCGGCCTATGTCGCGGCGGGCTGGCCGGTCGCAGACGCCGCTTATATGGTAACTTTAACAATATTTTCAGTTGGTTATGGCGAAGTCCGGCCGATCGCCACGCCCTATTTGCGCGCCGTCACGATCGCCACGATGGTGCTGGGCTGCACCGGGATGATCGTGCTGACCGGCGCGCTGGTGCAGATGTTCGCGGCCATTCAATTGCGCCGATTGCTGGGACTGGATCGTATGCAGACTTTGATCGAACGGCTGAGCGGCCATGTGGTGATTTGCGGCTTTGGCCGGATCGGCGTGCAACTGGCCAAGGAGTTACACGCGGCGGGTACGCCCTTTGTCATATTGGAGCGCGACGGCGGCAAGATCGCCGAGGCGCAGGCGCTGGGCTATCTGTGCCATCGCGGCGACGCGACCGAGGAAAGCGCGCTTCGCACCGTCCGCATCGACCGGGCGAAAATATTGGCGACGGTCCTTCCCGACGATGCGGCCAATGTGTTCATCACCCTGTCGGCCCGCAACATGAATCCGGGCCTGGAGATCATCGCGCGCGGCGAGGCGCCGACCACGGAAAGCAAGCTGCTACACGCGGGCGCGGACAAGGTGGTGCTGCCCACCCATATCGGCGCGGAGCGGATTGCCGAGATGATCCTCTATCCCTCGACCGCCGGGTTCGTCGCCAATTCCGCCGAGATGGGCCAGATGAAGCGCGGCCTGCACGAATTCGGGCTGGAACTGGAAATGGTGGTCGTGTCGGACAAGGGCGCAATGACCGGCGTGACCGTGGGAGAGGCCGAACGGCGCGGTCGGGGCGCTTTCTTCGTCGTCCAGATCGACCATGCCAATGGCAAGAGCATCCAGCACCCCGGTGAGGAAGTGCGGCTGGAGGCGCAGGATCAGGTGCTGCTGGTAGTGCGCGGCAGCCGCGTGTCTGCGGGCGCGATCTTCACCGCCCCGGCGCAGCGTCAGCGCACCGGGCGCACCTTCTTCGGCTGACGCACCGGCGATTGACTTGGGCGCGCGCGCGCCTACCCTCTCGCCCATGAAAAGCCTTTGCCTCGCGGCGCTGCCGCTGCTCCTCGCTGCCCCGCCCGTCCAGGCCGCGCCTGATCCCTATGCCGCGCGGATCACCCGCGTCCTGAAAGCCACCCCCTTGATCGACGGCCATAATGACTGGCCCGAAGCGCTGACGGAGAAAGCGAAGGACGCGCGCTGGACGATGGACCTGACCCAGCTGGACCCCAAGCAATATCATACCGATATCAAGCGGTTGAAGGCAGGCGGCGTCGGCGGGCAGTTCTGGTCGGTCTGGGTGTCGGCGGATCTGCCGCAGGTGCAGCAGGTAAAGGATACGCTGGACCAGATCGGCATGGTCCATGCGCTGGCCGAACGCTATCCGCGCGATTTTACGCTGGTGACGACGGCGGCGCAGCTGCGCGCCGCGCACAAGGCGGGGCGGATCGGGTCACTGATCGGGGTAGAGGGTGGCGGGCAGATCGACGGCAGCCTCGCCGTCCTGCGCGCCTATCGCGGGCTGGGCGCGGCCTATCTGACCCTGACCCACAGCCGCACGATCGACTGGGCCGACAGCGCGACCGACAACCCGACGCATGACGGGCTGACCCCCTTTGGCGAGGATGTGGTGCGCGAACTCAATCGCCTCGGAATGCTGGTGGATCTGAGCCATGTCAGCGAGGCGACGATGCTGGACGCGCTGCGCGTGACGAAGGCGCCGGTGATCTTTTCCCACTCCAACGCCCGTGCGCTGTGCGACACGCCGCGCAATGTGTCGGACGCGGTGCTGAAACAGGTGGCGGCCAATGGCGGCGTGGTGATGGTCAATTTCGCCGCCCAATATGTGTCCGAAGCCCGCCGCGTCTGGGGTGCGGACCGCAGCGCCGAAATCGCCCGCTATAATGCGCCGCCCTTTGGCGGGCTGTATATCGGCAACCCGGACGGTGCGGCAAAGGCATTGGCGGCATGGGAGGCGGCGCACCCGGAGCCGGTGGCGACGATCGGACAGGTGGCCGACCATATCGAGCATATCGTCAAGATCGCTAGACACGACCATGTCGGCATCGGCAGCGATTTCGACGGGGTCGGCGATCTGCCCGAAGGGTTGAGCGGGGTGGAAACTTACCCGGCGCTGCTGGCGGAACTGATGCGGCGCGGCTGGAGCGACGCGGATGTCGCCAAGCTGGTGGGCGGCAATGTGCTGCGGGTGATGGCGGCGGCGGAGAAGGTGAGTAGCTCCCTTACCCCTCTCCCTTGAGGGAGAGGGGTGCGGAGACTTGGCTGCTTGCAGCCTTAGTCGCAGCTGGGTGAGGGTGTAGCGGCGTCAGAGGGGCGCGCACGATCCGCGTCGAACCCCCTCTTCCAACTTCGCCTAACCCGCTACGCGGGTAAGGCTTCGTATCCTTCTCCCCCAAGGGAGAAGGGTTATGCCGCCTGCACCTGCGCCACCAGGGCCAGGACCTGTTCCGCATGCTCCTTACGGCAGATCAGCAGGTCGGGCATATAGACGTCGCGCTGGTTGTAGATCAGCGGGCTGCCGTCGATGCGGCTGGCGTGCAGGCCGTGGGCCAGGGCAACGGCGGCGGGGGCCATGCTGTCCCATTCATATTGACCGCCCGAATGGAGGTAGATGTCCGCCTGCCCCAGGATGATCGCCATGGCCTTCGCCCCGGCGCTGCCCATCGGCACCAGTTCTGCACCCAGTTTCTCGGCCACCGCCACCGCTTCAGCAGCGGGGCGGGTGCGGCTGACGACCATGCGCAGCTGATCGGGTGCGGGCGGCACGACGCGCGGCTGGTCGGTGCGGATGACGACGCCGCCATCCAGCCCCGGCAGCGCCACTGCGCCAATCGCCGCCTGCCCGTCGATCGCCAGGCCGACATGCACCGCCCAGTCGGCGCGGGCCTCGCCATATTCGCGGGTGCCGTCGACCGGATCGACGATCCAGACCCGCGACTGGCTGAGCCGGTCCTCATTGTCCTTTTCCTCTTCGGACAGGAGGCCGTCCTGCGGCCGCACCTCCCGCAGGGCATGGCACAGGAACTGGTTGGCGGTCTGGTCGCCCGCCTTGCCCAGCGCCTTGGGACTGAACAGCCCCGATTCCCGCACGTCGAGCAGGATTTTTCCAGCAACCTCTGCCAGATGGGCCGCCAGCGCGGCGTCGATCATGCCGCCGCTCATGGGATCAGCCTCGCGACGATGGCGTCGGCAGCTTCTTCGGCGCTCATCGCCACGGTATCGACGCGGATTTCCGGGTCGAGCGGGGCTTCATAGGGGCTGTCGATCCCGGTGAAGTTTTTGAGCTGCCCCGACCGTGCCTTCTTGTAGAGACCCTTGACGTCGCGCGCTTCGGCATCGGCCAGCGGCGTGTCGATATGCACCTCGATAAACTCGCCCGGCTGCATCATCTGCCGCACCATGTCGCGTTCCGAACGGAAGGGCGAGATGAAGGCGGTGATGACGATCAGCCCCGCATCGGTCATCAGCTTGGCGACTTCGCCCACGCGGCGGATATTTTCCACCCGGTCGGCATCGGTAAAGCCCAGATCCTTGTTCAGGCCATGGCGGACATTGTCGCCGTCGAGCAGGAAGGTGTGACGGTTCATCCGCGCCAGCTTCTTTTCGACCAGATTGGCGATGGTCGACTTGCCCGCGCCCGACAGCCCCGTGAACCACAGCACGGCTGGCTTCTGGTTCTTGAGACCCGCATGGAAATCCCGGCTGACGTCGGTGGCCTGCCAATGGACATTCTGCGCCCGGCGGAGCGAGAAGTGCAGCATCCCCGCCGCGACCGTGGCGTTGCTGATCTTGTCGATCAGGATGAAGCCGCCCAGCGTCCGGTTGTCGGCGTAAGCCTCAAACACGATCTGCTTGTCGGTGGACAGGTTGGCGACGCCGATGGCGTTCAGATCCAGCGTCTTGGCCGCCAGATGCTCCATCGTGTTGACGTTGACCTGATATTTGGGCTGCTGGACGGTCGCGGTGACCATCTGTGTGCCGATCTTGAGCCAGTAGGAGCGGCTCGGCAGCATCTCCTCATCCGCCATCCACACGATGGTCGCTTCGAACTGGTCGGCGGCCTGGGGCGGATTGTCGGCGAGCGCGATGACATCGCCGCGCGAACAGTCGATTTCATCCTCAAAACAGAGCGTAACCGACTGGCCAGCGACCGCCTGATCCAGATCGCCATCCATCGTCACGATGCGGCTGATGGTCGAGGTCTTGCCCGATGGCAGGACGCGGATGGTGTCGCCGGGCTTGACCGTGCCGGTGGCGATCAGGCCGGAAAAGCCACGGAAATCCAGGTTCGGGCGGTTGACCCACTGCACCGGCATACGGAAGGGCTTGTCGGCATCGACCGCGCTGTTGACCTCGACCGTTTCAAGATGCTCGATCAGCGCCGGACCGGTGTACCAGGGCGTGTTTTCCGACGGGCCGGTGATATTGTCGCCCTTGAACCCGGAAATCGGCATCGGCGTGAAGGCGGCAATGCCGATGCTGGCGGCGAACTCGGTATAATCCGCGACGATCTTGTCGAAGATCGCCTGATCATAGCCGACCAGATCCATCTTGTTGACGGCCAGCACGATGTTGCGGATGCCGATCAGGTGGGCGAGATAGGAGTGGCGGCGGGTCTGCGTCAGGATGCCCTTGCGCGCGTCGATCAGGATGACGGCCAGGTCCGCAGTGGATGCGCCGGTCACCATGTTGCGGGTATATTGTTCGTGGCCGGGCGTGTCGGCGACGATGAACTTGCGCTTTTCGGTGGCGAAGAAGCGATAGGCGACGTCGATCGTGATGCCCTGCTCCCGCTCGGCGGCGAGGCCATCGACGAGGAGCGCGAAGTCAATCTCCTGCCCCTGCGTGCCGACGCGCTTGGAGTCGGCCTGCAAGGCTTCGAGCTGATCCTCGAAGATCATCTTGCTGTCATAGAGCAGGCGACCGATCAGCGTCGACTTGCCGTCATCCACCGACCCGCAGGTGATGAAGCGCAGCATCGTCTTGTGCTGATGCACGTCCAGATAGGCGTCGATATCCTCGGCAATGAGGGAATCGGTCTTGTAGATGGGGTCTGTGAGGGTGTCGGTCATATCGCTACCTCGTCATCCCAGCGAAGGCTGGGATCTCGTTGATCTTGGGGAGAGTCAGGCGGCCTGGGGCCCCGGCCTGCGCCGGGGTTGACGCTTCGGAACGCTACGCATTCCGTGGCGCGTCAAAAATACCCTTCCTGCTTCTTCTTCTCCATGCCCGCGCCGCCGGCATCCTTGTCGATCGCGCGGCCCTGCCGTTCCGACGTGGTAGTCAGCAGCATTTCCTGGATCACTTCAGGCAGGGTGGCAGCCTCGCTCTCCACCGCGCCGGTGAGCGGATAGCAGCCCAAAGTGCGGAAGCGGATCGAGCGTTCGACCGGCACTTCGCCCGGTTCGAGGGGGAAGCGGTCGTCATCGACCATCAGCAACATGCCGTCACGCTCCACCGTCGGGCGCTTGGCCGAGAAATAGAGCGGAACGATCGGAATGTCGTTCAGGTGGATATATTGCCAGATGTCCAGCTCGGTCCAGTTACTGATCGGGAAGATGCGGATGCTCTCGCCCTTGGCTTTGCGGGCGTTGTAGAGGTTCCACAGTTCGGGGCGCTGGTTCTTGGGGTCCCAGCCGTGGGAGGCGGTGCGGAAGGAGAAGATGCGCTCCTTGGCGCGGCTCTTTTCCTCGTCACGGCGCGCGCCGCCAAAGGCTGCGTCGAAGCCGTAGAGGTTGAGCGCCTGCTTCAGCCCTTCGGTTTTCCACATGTCGGTGTGCAGCGCGCCGTGGTCGAACGGGTTGATGCCCCGGTCCTTGGCTTCCTGATTCTGATAGACCAGCAATTCCATGCCGCTTTCCTGCGCCATCCGGTCGCGCAGCTTGTACATTTCCTGGAATTTCCAGGTCGTGTCGACATGCAGCAGCGGAAAGGGCGGCGGCGAAGGATAAAAGGCCTTGCGCGCCAGATGCAGCATCACGGCTGAATCCTTGCCGACGGAATAGAGCATTACCGGCTTTTCTGCCTCCGACACCACTTCCCGCAGGATGTGGATGCTCTCGGCTTCGAGTCGCTCCAGATGGGTCAGGGTTTTTGCGTCTACCATGCGGTCCTCAGCTTGTTTGTGCGCCTGTTATGGCAGCAAAGCCAATTCACTGGACCTCCCATATGGGAGGATGTATGAGCATCACTCATGCGACTGGATGATGGCGGATTATTGGCGGCCCTGCACGAAGGGATGTTCCAGCAACCGCTGTGGCAGGACTTCCTGGAAAAGCTGCGGCTGCGCACTGGCGCGGTCTATACCACGCTGATTTTCCGCCCGGTCGATGAGGATGCGATCGTCGAATTACACGCCGGCCCGCCGCCGCCGACCCATTTGCACAGTTTATTCGTCGAAAAATACGGGCGCGACCCTTTCCCCTACCGCCATATGCGCGACGGGCGGGTCTATGCCCTCGCCGAACTGCTGGAAGAGAGCAATCCGGTCCATCGCGCCTTCAACAGTGAATTGCTGGTGCCGCAGGGGATCACCGACATGCGCTCCATCCGCATCACGGAACCCAGCGGTGTGGATGGCTGGCTGGCCTGCGCGGGCGGGCGGTCCATCGGGCCGGCGGTCAGCGCACTCCTGACCGCGCTGGCCCCGCATTTGCGTATCGCGCTGCGCGCCTTCGTCGCGCTGGAGCGGGAGAAATTGCGATCGACTCTGACCTCCGAAGCGTTCGGGCGGCTCAATTTCGGCTGGCTGACGCTCGACGCGCGCTGCCGCATCATCGACATGACCGCCCATGTGGAACAGTTATTCCAGCGCACCAGCGTGCTGCGGCGCGGGCGCTACGACCGGCTGACCCCGGCCTCGCCGCTGATCGACCGGGAACTGACCGCGCTCGTGCGACACATGGCCGACGATCCCGACAGCCGCCCGCGCGCCATTAACCTCAGCCGTGATCCCTGGATGGACATATTGGTCGCGCCGATCCGCGGACGGTCGGTGTCGGCGGGATCGACCCCGGTGGCGATTGCCTATTTGAGCGGCGATCGCTGGTCACAGGCGGACCGGTGCGAGCAATTGGTCGAACTGTTCGGCCTGTTGCCCAGCGAAGCGCGACTCGCCTGGGCGATCGCGCAGGGCATCCCCATCAGCGAGGCCGCCGGAAACCTGGGCATCACGGTGGAAACCGCACGCAATTACAGCAAGAAAATCTATGCCAAAACGGGTGCGCGGGGCCAGGCGGAACTGGTGCGGATCGTGCTGACCAGCGTGCTGGCGATTGCTTGAGGGACTCATTCCTCCTCGCAAGGGGACCGTTACGACATTCATCGTCAGCGGATTCGTCATCCCCGCGAAGGCGGGGATCCATCTCCTGACGTAAATCACGACGATAAGGTGGGAGATGGATTCCCGCCTTCGCGGGAATGACAACAGGTTGTGCGGCTATCTCAATTTTTACAACGGTCTCCAGCAAACGAGACCATTTAACTAACTCCCGCCTCCAGCAACCGGATCGTTCCCGCCCCCGCATCGATCTCCGCCTGCACGCCCACTGGCAGGCTATACTGGTTGGCCACATGGCCAAACAGCGCGCCCTGAAAGGCCGGGACGCCCAGCGGCTCCAGATGCTGTTGCAGCACTTCCGACAGAGTGAAGCCGCCATAGGAGGGGCCAGCGGCGGTGCAGCCGCTGCACTGGCCGAACACTACGCCCGCCAGTTTGCCCAGCACGCCGCCCAGCGCCAGTTGGGTCAGCATCCGGTCGATGCGATAGGGGGCTTCGTCAATATCCTCGATAAACAGGATCGCGCCGGTGAAGTCGGGCAACCAGCCCGTCCCCATCAGCGCCGCCAGCACGGTGAGGTTGCCGCCCAGCAGCCGCCCGCGTGCCACGCCGGGGCGGAAGGTGCGGATGCGGCCGCTGCGCTGGACCAGCCGGTCCTCCATGCCCGGCGGATTGGCGAAAGTCGGGGTTGCCCCCTCGAACGCCACGGCGCGGAAAGCGTCCCAGGACAGCTTGCCCCAGCTGCTCGCGGCATTGGGTCCATGGATGGTGGTGAAGCCCGCCTTCGCCGCGAAGGCCAGATGCAGCGCGGTGATATCGGAAAAGCCGACCAACAGCTTGGGATGGGCGCGGATCGTCGCGAAATCCAGATAGGGCAGCAGCCGCGCACAGCCCCAACCGCCGCGCACCGCGAACAGCGCCTTGACCGTGGGATCGGCATACATGGCGTTGATGTCCGCCGCCCGATCCGCGTCCTTGCCCGCCAGATAGCCATGGCGCTGCGCCAGATGCGGGGCGTCCCTGGGCTTCAGTCCCATGGCGACGATGGTTTCGCGCACCAGATCCAGATCGAACCCGTCATCGGTAAAGCCCGCCGGTTCGATCAACCCGACCGTGTCGCCGGGGCGCAGGCGCGGTGGCTTGACCAGCGCTGGCGGCGCAACCGGGGGTGCCTTGGCGGCGACCAGCAATGCGCCCATCCCGCCCATCAATGCGCGGCGATCCATGGCAATCGTCAAAAGCTGCTCCTGTCCTTGCGCCGATAGCCGCCACCCGTCCACAACAGGTCTATGTCGGGATAATGGCAATCCCCCGTTGGCAGCCGCCCAAAGGCCAGAAATACGCAATCGCCATCGCTTTCGTTCAGCAGATGATGGCCATTTGGTTCGCCCTTGGGAAAGGCCGCCATATCGCCTGCGCGCATGAGCGTGCGGGCGTCATCCTCGACCAGCACCGCCTCCCCTGCCAGCATGACGACGAACTCATCCTCATCCTCATGCCAGTGGCGCTGGGCGGAGGCGCCGCCGGGTTTCAGCACGACATGGCTGACGCCAAAGTCGGTCAGGCCATGGGCCGGTCCCAGCCGCCGGACCCATCGTTCCGCCACCGCGCTGTTGTGCGGAGGGGGATAGCCTGTGGCATTGGTCTGCGCGATTGTCTCTGGATCGATCCGGGGCATGGCCTCTTCTCCTGCTGCTGCTGGCCAAGCGGCATGGCTTTCGCTAACGCACGGGCATGACCATGACCAGAGCCAATGATGATGTGGTGGCGCTCGCCCAGCGCCTGCTCGCCTGCCCGTCCGTAACCCCCGCGACCGGCGCGGTGTTCGCCGCGCTGGAGGATATGCTGCTGCCTTTGGGTTTTACCGTGGACCGTTTCATCGTGGGCGAAGCGCCCGACGGGCCGGTCGAAAATCTGCTGGCGTGGCGCACCACCGGCGCGGGGCCGCATTTCGCCTTTGCCGGGCATCTGGACGTGGTGCCGCCCGGCCCCGGCTGGACCAGCGATCCGTTCGTGCCGGAGATTCGCGGCGACCTGCTCTACGGACGCGGCGCGGTGGACATGAAGGGATCGATCGCCGCCTTCGTCGCGGCGCTGGCCACCCTGCCCGACGATCTGCCCGGCACGATCAGCCTGATCATCACCGGGGACGAGGAAGGGCCTGCCGTCTATGGCACGCTGGCGCTGATGGAACGGATGGCGGCGCGCGAATTGCGCCCGGACCTGTGCGTCGTGGGAGAGCCGACATCGTCCGCGCGGCTGGGCGATGTGGTGAAGATCGGACGGCGCGGGTCGGTGAATATGTGGATCAGCGTCGCAGGCACGCAGGGCCATGTCGCCTATCCGCATCTGGCCGACAATCCCGTGCCTCGCCTGGTCCGCATCCTCGCCGCGATCGACGCGCTGGTGCTGGACGAAGGGACCGATTGGTTCCAGCCCAGCAATATCGAGATTACCGACATGGAGGTCGGCAACCCGACCACCAATGTCATTCCGGGTGCTGCAAATGCGCGCATCTCGATCCGCTTCAACGACCAGCATAGTGGCGCGTCGCTGGTAGAGCGGATCAGCGCGATCGCGGCTACCGAAGGCGGAACGGTGATGGCCAAGATCAGCGGCGAACCCTTCCTGACTGCGCCCGGTACATTGTCCAGCTTGGTGTCGGGCGCGATTCGGCAGGTAACGGGCGTGGACACCGAACTGTCCACGACGGGCGGCACATCCGACGCCCGCTTCCTCTCGCGCCTGTGTCCGGTGGTCGAGTTCGGCCTGAACAACGCGACCATGCACAAGCTGGACGAGGCCGTCGCGGTGCAGGATCTGCATGATCTGGTGCAGATTTACCGGCTGGTCTTGGAGCGGGCGTTGGGCTGAGGGAGAGCGGGTAAACCATCCTCCCCTGTAAGGGGAGGGGGACCGTTCGCGTAGCGAATGGTGGAGGGGTGTCGCCCTATCGGGAGGGTGACACCCCACCGTCTGGCCTACGGCCATCCACCTCCCCTTGCAGGGGAGGATCAATCAGCCCGCCCCCCGCTCCAGCGCGGCAGGCTGCGCCGTGTAACGGCTGAGATAATCCTCTTCCCCCGTCGGCATCGCCAGATGATAGCCCTGGAACAGGGTGCAGCCGATGACGCGCAGCATGTCCATCTGCGCCTGGTTCTCAATGCCTTCGACAACCACTTCCATGCCCAGCCCCTGAATAAGGCCCACGACGGCGGAGCAGATGGTGCGCGCTTCGGCCGATGTCGCGATGTCGCGCACCAGGCTGCGGTCGATCTTGACCCGGTCGACCGGCAGTTCCTTCAATCGCGACAGGTTGGAATAGCCGGTGCCGAAATCGTCGATGGCGATGCGCACCCCGTCGCGGCGCAGCGCGGCGAGCTGGTCCAGCACGCGCGGCTCCATCTCCATTGCCAGCGATTCGGTGATTTCCAGCTCCAGCATCCCGTCTGGCACCTGATGCGTGGCGATGGCGTGACGCAGGCGCAGGAAGAAATCGGCCTGCCCCAGTTCGCGGGTCGAGATATTGACGGCGATCCGCTGATGGATGCCTGCGCGGGACCAGCGGGCAGCGGTTTCGCACACCCGGTTCATCACCCAGTCGCCCAGCGCGACGATCGCGCCGCTTTCCTCCGCCACCGGCACAAACGCGCCGGGCATGACGATATTGCGTTCGGGATGCGCCCAGCGCACCAAAGCTTCGGCGGTGACCGCGCGGCCAGTCAGGACGTCGATCTGCGGCTGGAACTCCAGCAGAAATTCGTCGCGCTCCAGCGCCAGCAGCAGGTCGCGCTCCAGATCGGCACGATCGGATGCCTCCAGCGCCAGCGCGTCGCTATACATTTCCGCACGGCCACGCCCTTCATGCTTGGCATGATACATGGCGATGTCGGCCGCGCGCAGCAGGGTGGATAGCGTGTCGCCATGGTCGGGATAGCAGGCGATGCCGATCGATGCGCCCAGATCGACATGCTGGCTGCCCAGATCGAACCGTTCGCCAAGTGCGAACTGAATGGCGCGGGCGATCCGCGCGGCGGCGTTGTGGCCCGACAAGGTGGGGAAGAACATCGTGAATTCGTCACCGGCCAGACGACCGATGACCGCGTCGCCCATCCCTGCGCCGATCTGCGCCATCACCACTTCGCGCAGGCGCCCCGCGACACGCGCGAGCAATTGATCGCCTGCGGCATGGCCCAGCGTGTCGTTGACGCTTTTGAACCCGTCGAGATCGATGAAGAACAGGGCGGCCATGCCCCCCTCCTCGCGCTCGGCCAGCTGGCGTTCGACCTGGCGACAGAAGCTGGTGCGGTTGGCAAGGCCCGTCACCTGATCAAACAGCGCAAGCGCCTGGACATGGTCGAGATTGGTGCGGACCTGGCTGAACAGGCTTTCGAGCGCGACCGACAGATCGGGCAGTTCCAGCCCGATTTCGCGTGGCACGCGCGACTGGAGATCGCCATGGGCGGCGGCAAGCAGGCGTTCGGTGGCGGCGTCGATCGCGGCGGCAGTCGTCGCAATGGTGCGGCTTGCCGACGCCCAGCTCATCGTGCCGCAAAGAATGGCGATGATCAGCGCGCGGCCGATCTGGACAATGTCATCCTGCGCGCCCGGCGTGTAACCCAGCACCAGCGACAGAATGAACACCAGCGCCCCTGCGGCGCAGGCAAAGGCAGCAGCGCGGCTTTTCAACGTAACGCCGTGCATCTGCCTCCTTACCCCCGCAAGTGATCCCGAAAGAGGATCATGATCCGCTGGATATGAAGGACGGTGGTTAAGAAAAGATCAGCGAAAGCCGCGAAAGCCGTTATTTTTTCCGGCGTAAAACAAGGTAGAGCGCGCCGTCGCCGCCATGGCGCGGATGGGCGACGCGGACGCTGGCGATTCGGTCGGCATAGGGGCTGGTTTCCAGCCAATGGCCGATTTCCGCGCGGATCGCGCCGCGCCGTGATGCCCCGTCCGCCGCGTTTTTGGGCGGCTTGCCGGTCACGACGAGGAGGACGCGAGCGTCCCGCGCCAGCCCCGACGCGATCGCCTGATTGAGCCGGACATGCGCCGCTGACAGGCTGTGGCCGTGCAGGTCGATGCTCATGTCCGGGCTGATCGTGCCGCCGCGAATCCGCTTTTCCCAACCGCTATCCAGCACCGCCGCGGGGGTGCGGATGGGTGCCGGGGCCGGGGTCAAGCGTGGGGGCGGCGTTAACCCTGTTTTGACGGCGACAGCCACCGGTTGGGTCGGCAGCGCCGGAGTCACACGCCCATGCGGGCGGATCGGCCGGACCGATCGGGTCAGCGCGGTCCAGAGCGCGGCTTCATCGGGGGACAGGTGCCGCCGCGCCATCGAACGGCCGGTCAGGGCCGGACGAGGCGCGCCGCCGAGCCGATCGGCAGCAGCACCAGCGCGCTGCCGCGTGCCGACATGCCGCCCGCGATGCCCCGCGCCCGCGCGCCCGCGCCCCAGAAACTGTCGAAGCGATTGGCCCCCTTGATCGCGCCGCCCGTATCCTGCGCGATCCACACGCCATTGGGTTCGGCGCGGTCGAGCGAGAGCAGGACCGGCGCGCCAAGCGGCACGAATTTGGGGTCGGCGGCAACCGTCCCCTCCGCCGTCACCGGCACACCCAGCGCGCCGATCGGCCCTGCGCCGGTCAGTTCGCGGAAGAAGACGAAGCTCTTATTTTCGTTCATGATTCCCGCGCCCTCGACCGGGTTGGCGCGTAGATATTGCATAATATCCTGCATCGACCCGGCCTGGATCAGGCCGCGATCCTTCATCAGCTTACCGATGCCGCTATAGTCGCGGCCATTCTGCCCGTCATAGCCGATCCGCATGACGCTGCCGTCGGGCAGGTTGAGCCGCCCGCTGCCCTGAACCTGAAGGAAGAAAAATTCGACCGGATCCGCGGCATAAGCGAGTTCCAGCCCGCGCCCGGCAAGCGCGCCCGCCACGATCTGGGCGCGTTCGTCATAGGGGATGAATTTGGTGCCGGACACCTTGCCGCGGATCGTGCGGCCTTTGAGACTCTCGCTAAACTGGCCGAGATCGACGTCGATCAGATCGGTGGGGCGGCGATAGATCGGCACTTCATAGCCGGGCTGGCGGGTGCGCGACCCGGCGATTTCCGGTTCATAATAGCCGGTGACGAAGGCCGCGCCGGTGCCGACCTGCACTGCTTCAAAATAGCGGGAGAAAAATTCGCTTGCCGAGGCTTCGGGCCAGCTGGAGGCCGCCGCGCAGGCGTTGTTCCAGTCGGACCCCTTGGTCAGGCCGCTCTGGTCCGTGCGGCGCATCAGCGTGGGGCAGGATATGCGAAAGGCTTCCAGCGCCAGCCGCGACCGTTCGCCCGACGGGATCAGACTGGCGATATCGGGACCGCGCGTGACGCCAAGGCCCGCCGCCGTGCTGCTGTCCAACGCCGGATCGGCAGGGACTTCGACCGGCAGCGTCGGGCGCGGAGTTGCAGGAGTCGGGCGGGTCGCCTCGCCCGATGGCACCGGACGCGACGGGGCGGCGGGGCCACTGGCCGATGGTGGGATCATGCCACCCGCGCAAGCGGACAGCGCCAGCGCTGCGATCAGCGCGCCCGCCGAATGCCGAAAACTCATGCCGCGATCACGCTTCGTCGGTTTCGCTAAGCTTCCAGTTGGGATCGGCACTGCGAATGTCGCGGGTGAAGGTCCAGATATCGTTGGTGCCGACCGCGTCGGTCATCGAACCAGCGACGACATTGCCGTCCTTGTCGCGGGTGACGGCGGCCATGTCGGCCTCAAACCGCAGCGCGACCTGGGCGATACGGCCATCGACCGACGCCTCGACAATCTGGGCTTTTTCGATGCGGACCAGCCGGTTGTCGAGGACATGCCCCTCCGCCTCACGGGCGGTAATCGCTTCGTCGAACGACGCGCGCACATCTTCGTCACACAGCCAGGCCAGTTCATCGCGGTCGCCGCGCCAGAAGGCTTCCAGCACCATGCGATAGGCGCTTTTCGCGCCATCGACGAATTGCGGCACGTCGAAGCTGCGGTCGGCGGCGATCAGCGCGCGGACACCCATTTCAGCCCCCGGTGCGATCAGTCCATCAGCCAGACGCACCGAATCGCCCGCCATTTCGGTGGCGGGGCGCGGTTGCAGGACCGTCACCTTGGCGCGGTCCTCCGCCGGGCGCAGCGCAGGCTCCTGTTCGTGCCCGGTACGCTTGCCGAGAACGGAATAGAGCCGCAGCGCCAGAAAACCGGCGATCATGGCGAGGATGACAATCACATACACGGAAGGCTATACCCTTTGTGTGGGGACAATGTTCCGACCAACATAGGCATGTTTGCACGTAACTTCAAATAGGGGGTTGCACGGCGTGGCATTGCCCTGCCCTTCCGCCCCTGCTAAGCGCGCGGGTCATCGCAAAGGGGGGCTTGCCGCCCGCCGGACAACAGGGAAAGCCAGGACAGACGATGGCCGACGAAGTCGACACCAACTACACCGTGAACACCCAGGTCAACGGCGCCGACACCGCGCCGCAGATCGCGCTGATCAGCCAATATGTGAAGGACCTGTCGTTCGAGAATCCGAACGCACCGGCCTGCTACCAGTGGCCCGACCAGCCGCAGATCGACGTCCAGTTCAACATCGGCGCCGACAAGGTCGGCGAAGAAGTGTTGGAAGTCTCGCTGAAGATCGAGGTGAAGGCCGTTGCGCCGCAAGGCACCGCCTTTGCCGTCGAGCTGCTCTATGCCGCCCTGTTCGGGATGCGCAACGTGCCGGAGGATCAGGTCCAGCCCTTCATGCTGGCCGAAGCCCCGCGCCTCATCTTCCCCTTCGCCCGCCGGGTGCTGGCCGATGCGATCCGCGACGGCGGCTTCCCGCCGCTGCTGCTCGACCCGATCGACTTTGGCGCGCTGTATCTGCAACAGGCGCAGCAGATGGAAACGACCGCGGGCGAGCCTGCCGGTCACGCCTGACATCCATCTTCAACCGTTCGTGCTAAGTAGGGACTGAGCTTGTCGAAGGCCCGTATCGAAGCATCACACGCGGCGCTTGATCCTTCGATACGCCATTTCGACTTCGCTCAATGGCTACTCAGGACGAACGGGGGTCGGATTGCCGGAGAACCGCCATGGGCCTGCTGAGAGCCACCTCCACCATCGGCGGACTGACGCTGGTCAGCCGGATATTGGGGATGGTGCGCGACATGCTGGTGGCGCGCTTTCTGGGGGCGGGGCTGGCGTCCGACGCCTTTCTGATCGCCTGGCGCCTGCCCAACCTGTTCCGCGCACTCTTTGCCGAGGGTGCCTTTGCCGCCGTGTTCGTGCCGATGTTCAACCGGACGATGGCGGAAGGGGACAAGGACGCACCGGGCAATGGCAAGGCGGTCGCGGTCGCCTTTGCCGGGCAGATCTTGTCGGTGCTGTTTCCGGTGCTGGTTCTTTTCACCGGCCTCATGATGCTGCTGGCCGCGCCGGTGGTCTGGGCGATGACCGGGGGCTTCCCCGATGGCGGCCCGGCCAAGTTCGATCTGGCCGTCACACTGACCCGCATCACCTTTCCCTATCTGGCGCTGATCAGCCTTGTGTCGCTGCTCGGCGGCATCCTCAATTCGCTCGACCGCTTCTGGATCAATGCCGCCGCCCCGGTGTTGCTCAACCTCTGCATGATCGGCGCGGTGGTGTTTTTTCGCGGCGCGACCCCGATCGAGACCGCGCATACGCAGGCGATTGCGGTCACCGTCTCCGGGTTGTTGCAACTGCTGTGGCTGATCTGGGCCTGCCGCCGTGCAGGCGTGGTGCTGCGTCTCCAGCGGCCGCGCCTCTCGCCGCAGGTGCGCCGGTTGCTGGCGTTGATCGGCCCGGCTGCGCTGGGCGCGGGCGCGATCCAGTTCAACCTGTTGATCTCGACCAGCCTCGCCGCCCGCTTCCTGCCGCAGGGGGCGGTCAGCTATCTTTATTATGCCGACCGGCTGAACCAGTTGCCGCTGGGCCTGATCGGTATTGGCGTTGGCACCGCCATCCTGCCTGCCCTCTCGCGCCAGATCGGGTCGGGCAATGAACAGGCCGCCAGCCATACCCAGAACCGGGCGATGGAGTTGGCGCTGTTCCTGGCCCTGCCCGCTGCCGTCGCTTTGTGCTTGTCAGCGACGCCGCTCATCCGCGGGCTGCTCCAGCATGGCGCATTCACGCCGACGGACACGATCGGCGCGGCAGGCGCACTCGCCGCCTTTGCGCTGGGCGTTCCCGCCTATGTCCTTATCAAGGTGCTGACGCCCGGCTTCTACGCGCGGCAGGACACGAAAACGCCGGTGCGGGTCGCGGTATTCTCCATGCTGTTCAATCTGGTCGGCAACCTCACTCTCATCTGGCCGTTCGGCCATGTCGGCGTGGCCATCTCCACCGCGATCGCCGCCTGGGTCAATGTGCTGATCCTCTACTGGCTGCTCCACCGCCGCGATCAGTTGCGAATGGACGCGCGGTTCCGGGGCAAGGCGCTGCGCATCATTCTGGCCAGCGCGATCATGGGCGGGGCGCTGCTGCTGCTCAATCCGCTGGTCGATCCCTATATGGCGGGCAGCGTGACCCAGCGCGTCATCGCGCTTGGCCTGTTGTGCGGCATTGGCGGTCTGGTCTATGGGGCGGCGGCCCTGATCGTCCGGGCCTACAGTATCAGCGAATTGCGTGGCGCCCTGCGCCGTGCGCCCAAAGCGAGTTAATCGACCCATGCGCGTCCTTTCCGGCATCCAGCCCACCGGCAATCTGCACCTTGGCAATTATCTGGGCGCGATCCGCAACTGGGTGAAGATGCAGGACGAGATGGACTCGGATTCGCAATGCTTCTTCTTCCTCGCCGACATGCACTCCGTCACCGTGCATGAGGGGCGCGAACAGCGTATCCGCAACGTGCGCGACATGGCCGCCGCGCTGGTCGCCGCCGGGATCGACCCCGACCGGTCTGTCCTGTTCAACCAGGCCCGCGTCCCCGCCCATGCGGAGCTCTGCTGGTTATTGAACGGCACCGCGCGGATCGGCTGGCTCAATCGCATGACCCAGTTCAAGGACAAGGCGGGCAAGGATCGCGAAGGCGCGTCCGTCGGCCTGTTCGTCTATCCGGTGCTGCAAGCCGCCGACATATTGCTCTATCAGGCGACCCATGTGCCGGTGGGCGAGGACCAGAAGCAGCATCTGGAACTGTGCCGGGACATCGCGACCAAGTTCAACACGGATTTCGGCGCAGACGTTTTCACCCTGCCCGCACCGATCATCCCCAAGGAAAGCGCGCGCATCATGTCGCTGCGCGATGGCACGGCGAAAATGTCCAAGTCCGATCCGTCCGACCTCAGCCGCATCAACCTGACCGACGATGATGATGCGATCATGGCCAAGGTGAAGAAGGCCAAGAGCGATCAGGACATGCTGCCTGAGACAGCCGAAGGGCTGGCTGGCCGACCGGAAGCCGCCAATCTGGTCGGCATATTGGCGACGATGACCGGTCGCACCACCGACGCGGTCTGCGCCGAATTTGCAGGCAAAGGCTTTGGCGCGTTCAAGCCCGTGCTGGGCGAAGTGCTGGTCGAAACGCTGCGTCCGATTCGCGAGCGTTTCCTGGAGCTGCGCACAGAGGATGCGGCGCTCGACGCGATCCTGGACAAGGGCGCGGCCAGGGCGGCGGCAGCGGCAGAACCGACGCTGCGTGCGGCCTATGATGTGATGGGGTTGATGCGCTGAGAGCCTGTTGAGGAATGTGCCTGCGCATTTCTCAAACAGAATCTGAGGCGTTGACGGGTCTGGCCGGTCGGCGACGTCCCTGACCTGACAGAACATGCTTTGCGCCCGTTCGGTTACTTCGTGCGTTCAAATGATGTTCAGTTGCGTTTTGCTATCGCACGGCGCACATAGTTCATTAGGCTCCATGCCTGGTACAGGACGCAGAAAAATGACCCGTTTCAAGAAGTTCGGCATGTTCGCGGCGCCCGCTCTGGCGCTGGCGGCGCTTTCTGGCTGCGCCACCCCGTTCAAGGCTGATGTGGCGCGCTTTCAGCAGCTCCCGGCCCCGGCTGGCCAGAGCTTCACGATCGTCGCGGATAATCCGCAACTGGCTGGCGGCCTTGAATTTTCCCATTATGCCGCGCTGGTTGGCCAGCGGCTGAGCCAGACCGGCTATGTCGCAGCCAGCGATCCGGCCAGCGCTGACCTGATCGTCCGCGTAGCCTATGATGTCGATAATGGCCGGGAGAAGATACGCTCGACCGGCTTTGGCGGCGGCTGGGGCGCAGACCCCTTCATGTATGGCGGCGGCTGGGGGATGCGCGGCCGTTGGGGTCGGCCATGGGGCTATGGCTTTTATGATCCCTGGCTGTTCGGCGGCAGCGGCTTTAACGATGTGTCGAGCTACACCGTCTATACCAGCGACCTCAGCATGAAGATTGATCGCGCCGCCGACAATCGCCGCCTGTTCGAGGGTAAGGCCAGCGCGCGATCGCTGTCCAACAAGCTGACCTATCTGGTCCCCAACCTGATCGACGCGATGTTCACCAACTTCCCCGGCCAGAATGGCGAGGATGTGAAGATCACCCTGCCGCCCGAAAAAAAGGGCTGAGGCAGGCGCAAGTTACGGGGCGGCTCCCAGCCTGACCCGATTGGCCCGGCGATCTTATGTGGTCGCCGGGCCTTCTTTTTTGGGGCGTTCAACCCTCTCCCTCAAGGGAGAGGGTTGCGCAGACTTGGCAGCTTGCTGCCCTAGTCGTAGCTGGGAGAGGGTGTGCTGACCTCATAGAAGCTCGCCACACCAGCGTCGAACCCCCTCTTCCAACTGCGCCTAACCTCACTGCGTTCGGTAAGGCTTCATATCCTTCTCCCCATGGGGAGAAGGCGCGGGTGCGCATTTTTTCCTGTCCTCTTGGCCACAACAGCCTTTAGCCTGTCGCCGCGCATCATTGCGTGGGGGAAGCTAAGCCTATGTCCTTGACCGTCCGCATCCTGATCGCGTTGCTGCTGGGTTTGAGTTGCGGCATTGCGCTGACCGAATGGGGTGGGGCTTGGGAGAGCGACGTGGTCGCGCTGGCGCAGCCGCTGGGGTCGGCCTGGCTCAATGGCCTTCAGATGCCGCTCATCCCGCTGATCTTCGCATTGCTGGTGACCGGCATCGCGCAGGCCGCCACGACCGCGCGGACCAGCGGCATGGCCGGGCGGGCGATCCTGTTATTCGCCATATTGCTCACCGCGTCGGCCACGGTGGCCGCGCTGGTCGGACCGCTGATGCTGCATCTCTGGCCCGTGCCGCCCGGCGCGGTCGGGACGCTGACCGGGGCGGAAGGGATTGCGGAGGTGCCGGATGTGCGCCCGTCGGCGCAATGGCTGCTGGGCTTCATCCCGACCAATCCGATCCGCTCGGCGGCTGATGGCCAGGTGGTCGCGGTAGTGCTGTTCGCATTGATCTTCGGCTTTGCCGTCACCCGCATTGCCGACGCCCGCCGCGTGCAACTGACCGGCCTGTTCGAGGCGTTGGCCGATGCTCTGCTGGTGGTCGTCGGCTGGGTGCTATGGCTGGCCCCGATCGGCGTATTCGCGCTGGCGCTGGTGGCGGGCGCACGGTCGGGTCTCGCGACCGCAGGCGCGCTGCTCCATTATATCGGCTTCATCGTGCTGATCTGCGTCATCGTCACGCTGCTGGTCTATCCGCTGGCGGTGCTGCTGGGCCGGATCGCGCCGGGCCGATTCGCCCGCGCTGTCCTGCCCGCGCAAGCCATCGCCTTTTCGACCCAAAGCTCGATCGCATCGCTACCCGCGATGATCCAGGCGAGCGATGGGCCGCTGGCGGTGCGCGAGACCAGCCGCTCGATCGTCCTGCCGCTCGCCATATCGCTGTTCCGCATCACCAGCCCGCCCGCCAATCTGGGCGTCGCCCTCTATGTCGCCGCAATGAACGGGGTGGCGCTGGGGCCGACGCAGCTGGTCTTGGGCGTGTTGGTCGCCGCGATCGTCAGCCTGGCCGCGGTCGGTTTGCCCAGCCAGATCACC
This sequence comes from Sphingobium sp. FG58, assembly GCF_057809055.1. Classification (NCBI taxonomy): domain Bacteria; kingdom Pseudomonadati; phylum Pseudomonadota; class Alphaproteobacteria; order Sphingomonadales; family Sphingobiaceae; genus Sphingobium; species Sphingobium sp. FG58. Next base: position 341,111 of record NZ_JBMDJF010000001.1, read on the forward strand.
TTCTTCACCACCACCGGTCCCATCTGCCTGGCCATGGGTGTGCCGGTCGAGGCGCTGCCGCTGCTGCTGGCGGTGGAGACGGTGCCGGACATTTTCCGCACCGTCGGCAATGTGACGGCGGATATGGCGGTGGCGCGGATCGTGGATCATCAGGGTGAGGCCAGAGAATAACCACAGCGTGCTCCCGCGCAGGCGGGAGTCCAGCTCGGAGCGTAGGACTGGGTTCCCGCCTGCGCGGGAATACCGCATCCCTGCGTTAAGGCACCCGGCGCGCTGTTAGGATCTTCACCGGGGCTTCGAGCATCTGGCCCTTCATCACCCCTTCCCCTGCCGTCGCGGATTTGGGCGCGGCGAGGATGGCTTTCACCACGTCCAGCCCCTCGACCACATGGGCGAACACGGCAAAGCCCTGATTGTCGCCCGCCGCATCCGGGTGCTCGTCCATGGCGGGCATCTTGCCCAGCACGATGAAGAAGTCGGCTGTCGCGCTGCCGGGTGCATAGCGGGCCATCGACAGCGCACCGTCGTCATGGGTGAGGCCCGTAAGGGTCGTGGGTTCATGCTTGATCGGCGGCAACAGCCGCTTGGGATCATTTTGCGCCCCGCCCTGGACAAAGCCATAATCCGCCGCACCGACGCCGCGATAGAAGCTGGTGCCGTCCAGCCGCTTGCCGTCGACATAAGCGAGGAAATTGGCGGCGGTCACCGGTGCCTTGTCGGCATGGACCGCCACGATGATCCGCCCGACGCCGGTGTCGATCGCGACGCGCACGTCGCCCTGCGCCATGGCTGGCAAGGGCAGGAGGAGGGCGAGGAGAAGGAAGAGGGCGCGAATCATGCCCTCAGTTTAGAGTCTCGATACTCGATCCGAAAGTGTGTTCCCGCGCAGGCGGGAACCCGGATCAGACGTCTGGACTGGGTTCCCGCCTGCGCGGGAACACAACCAACCTACGCTCTCAGCGCGCCGGTCAGCCCTCCAGCTGGCGCAGCAGCGCGCGCACGTCGGCGTCTATGTCCGGGTTGCTCTCGCGCAATCCCTCGATCGTGCGGACGGCGTGGATGACGGTGCTGTGGTCGCGCCCGCCAAAGATGCGGCCGATTTCGGGCAGGGAGCGCGGTGTCATCTTCTTGGCCAGATACATGGCGACCTGACGCGGGCGGGCGACGGCGCGGGCGCGGCGCTTGGAGCGCATTTCCGATGCGTCGATCTTGTAATGGGCCGCGCACACCTTCTGGATTTCATCGACGGTAATGCGCCGGGCATTGGCGCGCACCGCGTCCGCCAGCATCCCCTGCGCAAAATCCAGGTCGATCGCGCGGCCGGTCAATTGGCCATAGGCGACCAGCTTGTTGAACGCCCCTTCCAGCTCACGGACGTTCGAACGGATCGAGCGCGCGAGGAAATCGATGACCGCGTCGGGCACCGGCGGATCGCCCGCCACGGCGCGCTTGGCTTCCAATATGGCGAGGCGCAGGTCGAGGTCGGCGGGCAATATGTCGGCGACCAGCCCGCCCGCAAGGCGCGACAGGATGCGCGCGTCGATTGATTCGAGCCGCTGGGGCGGACGATCGGCGGTCACGACGATGCGCGCGCCCGAATCTATGAGGTCGTTGATCGTGTGGAGAAATTCCTCCTGCGTCGATCCCTTGCCCGCGATGAACTGGATATCGTCGATCAGCAGCAGCCGGGCGGCACGCAGCCGCGCCTTGAACGCCATCGTCTCATTGGCGCGCATCGCGTTCACAAATTCCATCATGAAGCGTTCGGCCGACATGTAGAGAACCGGCGCTGCGGGCGAATGGTCGGAAAAGGCGCGGGCAATGGCGTGGAGCAGGTGGGTCTTGCCCTGCCCCGTGCCGCCATGGATGAACAGTGGGCTGAAACGGGGTTCGGCCTCCCCCGCCATCGCCAGCGCCGCCGAGCAGGCGAGGCGGTTGCTGTCACCGGTAACAAAATCGGCAAAGCCATGGCGCGGCAGGAAATTGGAGGCGACCGGCTGCGGCGCGGGCGCGGCGACCGGTTCGACAGGGACGACTTCGAGCAGGCGCGGTCCGGTCGCATCGGCCGCGCGATGCAGGCGGACGTCGCGCACGCCGACATTGGCCGCGCGCCATGCCATGCGCAGCCGATCGCCAAATTGGCCCGACACGAAATTGGCGCTGAAATCGGTGGCGACGAGCAGGTCAAGCGTCTGCGATTCGGGGCAATAGTCGCCCAGCCGCACGGGCTTCAACCATTGGTCGAACATGCGCGCGCCAATGTCGCGGCGCAGCCCGGCGCGGATAGCGGCCCAGGCGGCCTCAAGGCTGGAATCAGCCTGGCTCCCCTCTCCGTCCTGCCAAGCTGTCACTAACGCATGATCCTTCATAGACTTCGCCGACCCTACCCGCTGCCCCCCGGTTATGGGCAGGAAAAAATACGCACGACACCCGATCGGAAAAGCCCCCGCTTTACCGAGTATGATGCGTCAACCAGTCACATGACGACCGCCCAAAGGTGATTCGATGGCGGCCGGATTTCAAAAATAGACAGGGGTGCAGGGTTGGATCAAGGGCGGGGGCATTCAAAAAAATGAAATAAAGCCGTTGACTCGGCAAACCCACGGAAAATGAAGGACAATGAAATTATCATTGTTTTTCAGTAGCTTACACATTTGCAGCCATGCTGCATCGCATCGAATCGCGGGAAATGCGCGTGTCTGCAATATGACTGGCCTGTGACCGACGCTGACGGAACGACAAAAAGCCCGCCCCAACGATGGGGCGGGCCTTGTCTGTGCCGTTACTGACCCGGAAGGGTTCAGGCGAGTGCGCTGACAGCCTTGGTCAGGCGACCGAACTTGCGCGCAGCGGTATTCTTGTGCAGCACGCCACGGGCGACACCACGCGCCAGCTCAGGCTGCACGGTCTGCAGCGCGGTAGCGGCGGCTTCCTTGTCTCCGGTGGCAAGCGCGGCTTCCACCTTCTTCACCAGGGTGCGGATCCGGCTGATGCGGGCGCCATTGATGGCAGCGCGACGTTCGTTGCGGCGGATGCGCTTCTTGGCTTGCGGCGTATTGGCCATTTAGAGTCCTCGGTTCTCGTCAATATATGAAAAGAGACCAGTCGGACTCGCCAACCCGCCTCGTGAAGGTGCGCGCCTTACAGCGGTTCATTCCGGTCGTCAACCGGTCGGCAGCATCCTACTTCTGGCATTTCGGGCAGAAAAAGGTCGATCGACCGCCATCCACCCGGCGCTGCACCGTGCCGCCGCACGGGCATATCTCTCCTTCGCGGCCATAGACACGCCATTGTTTGGAAAAATAGCCCAATTCCCCATCGGGCCGCGCATAATCGCGCAGCGTCGATCCCCCCGCAACGATGGCGGCGGCCAGCACCTCCCGAATCGCATCGACCAGCAGGGTCAGGCGCGGGCGGCTGATCTTGCCCGCCGCGCGGGTCGGCGCGATGCCCGCGATGTTGAGCGCTTCACACACATAGATATTGCCCAGCCCCGCGACGATTCGCTGATCGAGCAGCGCCGCCTTGATCGACGTCGCCTTGCCCGCCAGCGCGCGCGCCAACACCGTCGCGTCGAAATCCGGTCCCAGCGGCTCCGGTCCCATCCGAGTGAAGGGGCTGTAGGCTTCCCACGCATCGCTGCGCACCAGATCGACCGAGCCAAAGCGGCGCGGATCGTTGAGCGCCAGCAACCGCCCTGCCCCGGTTTCCAGAATCAGATGATCGTGGGTGCCGATTTCGGTCGGGTCCACTCGCCAGCGACCCGACATGCCGAGGTGAAATATCATCATGTCGCCCCGGTCGGTGGCGATCAGCCCATATTTGGCCCGGCGCGTGAGCGCCGTCACGGTCGCCCCGGTCAGCCGCTGGCGCAGGTCCACAGGGATCGGAAAGCGCAGGTCCGCACGGCGCGGTTCGACACGGGCAAGCACCGCGCCCTCCAGCACGGATCGCAGCCCCGCCACGGTGGTTTCGACTTCGGGAAGTTCTGGCATAAGGACCATCTAGGCAAAGCCGTTGCCAATTCCCAGCTTCTTGGCTGGAACGACGCGCAATCTCTGTCTAGAGGATCATCCCATGAGCGAAACAGCATCCTTTGGCTATCGGGACGTCGATGCCGCCGAAAAACAGGGCATGGTCCGTGAGGTCTTTTCCAACGTCGCGGCCAAATATGACCTGATGAACGACGCCATGTCGATGGGCGCGCACCGGCTGTGGAAGGACCAGTTCGTTGCCCGCGTGAAACCGCGGCCCGGCGAGGCGATCCTGGACATGGCCGGTGGCACAGGCGACATCGCCTTTCGGATGCACAAACATGGCGCCCATGTGACCGTGTCGGACATCAACCCGCAAATGCTGGGCGTGGGCATGGAGCGGGCGAAGGAGAAGGGGCTGGAAGGCCTGCTCTGGTCGGAACAAAATGCCGAAGAGCTGACCTTTTCCGACCGCAGCTTCGACGCCTATACGATCGCCTTCGGCATCCGCAACGTCACCCATATCGACAAGGCATTGGCGGAAGCGCACCGGGTGCTGAAATTTGGTGGGCGCTTCTTCTGCCTAGAGTTTTCGACCACGACATGGCCGGGCTTTTCGGACGTTTATGACGTCTATTCGCACAAGCTGGTCCCGCAACTGGGCAAGCTGTTCGCCAATGATGCCGACAGCTACCGCTATCTGATCGAATCGATCCGCCGCTTTCCGCCCATGCCCAAATTCGAGAGTATGATCCGCGACGCCGGATTCGTGAACACGAAAGTCGAACCGATATTGGGCGGGCTGGTCGCGATCCATTCGGGCTGGAAGATTTGATTCCAGCATGACCGCCCACATCACCCATATCTGGCGGCTCCTCAAATGGGGTCGCACGCTGGCGCGCCATGGCGCGTTACGCGGGATCGAGCGTGATCCGATGACGCCTGCGCCGGTGCGACGGCTGGTGCGGCTGGCGCGGTTCGGCGCGCGGGTTCCCAAGCAGCCCCGCTATGCCGATGCGTTCCAGTCGATCGGCCCGGCCGCGATCAAGCTGGGGCAAACGCTGGCGACCCGGCCCGATCTGGTGGGCGACGTCGCTGCGCTCGATCTGCTGCGCTTGCAGGATGCCCTGCCTCCTGTCCCCTTCGCGACGATCCGGGCCGAGATAGAAGCGAGCTTCGGCAAGCCGCTGGAGCAGATTTACGCCCGGTTCGATGAAGTGCCGGTCGGCGCAGCGTCCATCGCGCAGGTCCATCGAGCGCTGACCACCGACGGGCGCGACGTCGCGGTCAAGGTGATCCGCCCCGGCGTCACCGAACAGTTCAACCGCGACATACAGACCTATGAATGGGCCGCCGCCCATGTCGAGCAACTGGGCGGCGAGATCGCCCGGCTGCGCCCGCGCATGGTCATCGCCAATATGAAGCGCTGGACCGCGCGCGAGCTGGATTTGCGGCGCGAGGCGGCGTCCGCGTCCGAACTCGCCGAAGCGATGGTCGCGGAACCGGGCTATCGCGTCCCCGCGATCGACTGGGACCGCACGACCGGCAAGGTCATGACGATGGCCTGGATCGACGGCATCAAGATTAGCGACCGGGACGCGCTGATCGCGGCGGGGCATGACCTGCCCGCCATCGCGGCGCGGCTGGTCAACGCCTTCCTGCGTCAGGCGATTGCGGAGGGTTTCTTCCACGCCGACATGCACCAGGGCAATTTGTTCGTCTGCCCCGATGGCGACATCGTCGCGATCGATTTCGGCATCATGGGGCGGATCGACCGGCGCGCGCGCATGTGGCTGGCCGAAATTCTCTACGGCCTGATCACCGGCAACTACAAGCGCGTCGCCGAGATTCACTTCGAGGCGCAATATGTGCCTGCCCACCATAATGTCGCCGAATTCGCGACCGCGCTCCGCGCCGTGGGCGAACCGATGCGCGGCAAGCCGGTGCGCGAATTGTCGGTCGGCGGGATGCTGGACGGCCTGTTCGCCATCACCCGCGATTTCGACATGCAGACCCAGCCGCACCTGCTGCTGCTACAAAAGACGATGGTGATGGTCGAGGGCGTGGCAACCTCGCTCGACCCGGACATCAACCTGTGGGAAACCAGCGGTCCCTATGTGAAGGGCTGGCTGCGCGACGAACTGGGGCCGGAGGCCAAGGCCGCCGACACGCTGATCGAAAATTGGCGGACGTTGCAGCGTCTGCCCGCGCTGGTCCGCCGGATCGAGGACGCCTTCCCCGAAAAAGGCGGCGCACCACCCCCGCCACCGCTGAGCGAGGTCAAGTTGATCCGCGTCGGCGGGGGATGGCGCTACACGCTGGTGGCAGTGTTGGCCGCGGCGGCTGGCGTTGGGGCGACATTGCTATTATCTTCATCGCTATGACCCGCGAAGAAGCCATTGCCCGGATCAAACCGCATGAGGCGGAACTGCGCGCTGCAGGGATTACCTCGCTGGCCCTGTTCGGGTCGGTGGCGCGGGGCGATGCGCGTGCGGATTCGGACGTTGATCTGATGTGCGATATTGACAGCAACAGTCGCATGGGTCTGCTCGAATTTATCGACGTGCAGCTACGGATCGCAGACTTCATGCAGAGTCCGGTCGATCTTGTCGAACGTGTGGCTATGAGACCCCGAATCCGCGCAGCGGCGGAATCGGACATGGTCGCCATTTTCTGAGCGTGGCCCTGAATCGCGACATTGATCGACTGGAGTTGATCGTCGAACTGATCGACCATATCCGCCGTCGGCTGACGACGGTGACGGAAGAGGCATTCTTGCGCGATCAGGACGAAATCGATCTGACATCCTTCCGTCTGCTGCACATCGGCGAGGCAGCCCATAAGCTGTCGGCTGACATCAAGGCGCGGCACCCGGCCCTTCCATGGGCTGCGATCTACCAGATGCGTAATGTCATCAGCCACGACTATCCCGCGATCATACCTTGGCGCATATGGGACACGGCAACGACCAAGCTGGATGCACTCCATGCGTTGTGCCGTGCAGAGCTGGATAATCTTGCCCAATGACCCCCCGCATCCTCCTCATCATCTCCGGCGGTATCGCGGCGTATAAGGCGCTCGAACTCGTCCGCCTGCTGCGCAAGCGCGGTATGACTGTGCGGGCGGTGCTGACCCAATCGGCGCAGGAATTCGTGACGCCGCTGTCGCTGGGTGTGCTGACCGAAAATCCCATCTTTACCGACCTGTTCAACCTGAAAGACGAGCAGGAAATCGGCCATATTCAATTGAGCCGTCAGGCCGACCTGGTCGTGGTTGCGCCCGCGACGGCCAATATCCTCGCCAAGATGGCGAACGGCATAGCCGATGATCTGGCCACCACCCTGCTGCTGGCAACCGACAAGCCAGTGCTGGCGGTGCCTGCGATGAACGTGCGGATGTGGCATCATCGCGCAACCCAGCGCAATCTGGAGCGGCTTCATGCCGATGGCGTCCATATCATGACGCCCGACGATGGCGAGATGGCGTGCGGCGAATTTGGCACCGGGCGGCTGCCGGAACCGGAGCGGATCGTCGCGGAGGTAGAGCGATTGCTGGCCTTGCCCAAGGGCGACGATCCACTGGCAGGGCAGCCGGATTTTGCGGAGGGTGCGCAGCGTTTCTCGACTTCGCTCGAACCGAACGGGGTTAGCTTGCGCGGCAAGCATATCCTCATCACCGCCGGCCCCACGCATGAGCCGATCGACCCGGTGCGCTACATCGCCAATCGATCGTCGGGCAAGCAGGGTTTCGCCATCGCCGCCGCCGCCGCGCGGGCGGGTGCGCGGGTGACTTTGGTGGCCGGGCCGGTGCATCTGCCAACCCCCGAAGGCGTCACCCGCATCGATGTGCAGACTGCGCGCGAGATGCTAGGCGCGGTCGAAAGCGCGCTGCCCGCCGACGCCGCGATCATGGTCGCCGCCGTCGCCGACTGGCGCACCGCGGACGCCGCCGATCAGAAGCTCAAGAAAGACGGCTCCGGCCAGCCTGCCCCGCTCACGCTGGTCGAAAACCCGGACATTCTTGCAACACTGGGCCATCACGCCCAGCGCCCCGCCCTACTCATCGGCTTTGCCGCCGAAACCCAGAATATCGCGGGTCATGCGCAGGCCAAGCTGGCGCGCAAGGGGGCTGACTGGATCGTCGCCAACGACGTGTCGGGCGATGTGATGGGCGGGGACGCCAACGCCGTGCAGATCGTCACCGCCTCCGGCATCGAAACCTGGCCTGCCCTGCCCAAGGGCCAGGTCGCAGACAAACTTATCGCAAAGGTCGCCGATGCCCTCTCCCCTCGCTCCGATTGATATTCAACTCAAGCGCCTGCCCCATGGCGCAGGCCTGCCCGTCCCCGCCTATGCCACCGCCCATGCGGCGGGCATGGATGTGGTATCGGCGGAGGAATTGCTGCTGCAACCGGGCGGGCGTCATGCCGTCGCCACCGGCTTTGCGATGGCGATTCCCGAAGGCTATGAGATACAGGTCCGCCCCCGCTCCGGACTTGCGCTCAAACATGGCATCAGCCTGCCCAACACGCCCGGCACGATCGACGCCGATTATCGCGGCGAATTGAAGATCATCCTCATCAACCTGGGCGACGCCCCCTTCCCGATCCAGCGCGGCGACCGTATTGCCCAGCTGGTCGTCGCGCCGGTGCAGCTTGCCAGCTTCACAGAGGTCGATATGCTGGACGATACCGCGCGGGGACAGGGCGGCTTTGGTTCGACAGGAGTGTGATACGCAATGACGATGCTGCTTTCGTTGATGCTGGCTGCGGCCCCGGTGGCCGACGCTCTGCCGCCCATGCCGCAGGATCTGTCCAATGCTCCGGTCATCGAAGGCTGGCTGGGGCGCAAGATTTCGCCGCGCTGGTCCGAAGATGTCGCCAAACTCTATCGCAGGGGCGAATGCAGGGGCGCCGTGCCTTATGAGGGGTCGCGCCTGCTGGAAATCGACATGCTGTTCCTGCTCGCAGGTGACGGCACAGTCCTGAAGGTCGCGCCGGTCAATATGGCCTGTCCCGGCGTCGAGAAGTTCGTCAGCAACCGCATATTGGGCACGCTGCGCAACAGCTTCCCCAAGACCGGCCAGGCCGAGCCGAGCTGGATGCGCTCGCAGGTCCGCTTCCTCTGGTCCGACGCGCCATGACGCTGAGCGATGATCAGCTGGAGCGCTATGCCCGCCATATCATCCTGAAGGAAATTGGCGGTGCGGGACAGGCGCGGCTCCTGTCCGCCGATGTCGCGGTGATCGGCGCGGGCGGCATTGGCAGCCCGGCGATCCTCTATCTCGCCGCCGCTGGCGTCGGCACCATCCGCGTGATCGACGATGACGCGGTGGCTTTGTCCAACCTGCAACGGCAGGTCATGTTCGGCACGGCGGATGTCGGCGCGCCCAAGGCTGAGGTCGCGATGGCGGCGGTCGCGCGGCTGAACCCGGACGTCAAGCTGATCCCGATCAACGCGCGGATCGACGCGGACAATGCCACACTGATGCTGCGCGACGCGGACGTCGTGCTGGACGGCAGCGACAGTTTCACGACCCGACTGGCGGTCGCCGACGCGGCGCAACGGCTGCGCATCCCGCTCGTGTCAGCGGCGGTCGGGCCGTTCGAGGGACAGATCGCCACCTATCGCGGCTGGGAAGCGGACAAGCCCTGCTATCGCTGCCTGGTCGGCGCGCCCGAAGATGCGCCGGAACGCAATTGCGCCGAAACCGGCGTTATCGGCGCGCTGACCGGCGCGATGGGTAGTCTGGCCGCGCTGGAGGTGATCCGCGCCCTCGTGCCGTTCGGCGCGGACATGGCCGGGCGGCTGCTGATCGCCGATCTTCTGTCCATGCGGTTCCGCACGCTGGATGTCCCCAAAGACCCCGCCTGCCCGGCCTGCGCCGTGCAACTATGCGTCCCTTAAGAATTATCGTCACCACCGCTGACGCCGAACGGCTGCGCGGCGCGCTGGTGCTGGCCAGTGCGCAGGCGGCGCTGGGCGGGGCGGCGGCGATTTTCCTGCAACTCGATGCGGTGGCGCTGCTGCGCACCCCTATCAGCGCGCCACAGGACGACGCACATCGCGCGGCGGGATTGCCCGCCCTCGCCACGCTGCTGGCCGAAGCGCAGGCGCTGGGCGTCACCATCAGCGCCTGCCAGAGCGGGCTGGCGCTGTGCGGAATGGCTGCCGATGCGTTGCCGCCCGGCGTCGATGTTGGCGGGCCTGTGGCGTTCATGCAGGCGACCAGCGATGATGCGCGGCTGCTGATCGCCTGACGGCATCCCACGCCTCCCCTTCCCTTGACAGGCCAGACCGCCCATTTATGGGGAAGGCGCGGCATTTGCGGCCGCGCTATGCTTCGCCTTTCAAGGAAATCCTGTGTCCGCCATGCTCAAAATCACTCTGCCCGACGGTAACGTGCGCGAAGTCGCGCCCGGCACTACCCCGGCGGATATTGCAGCGGCAATCGGGCCGGGGCTGGCCAAGGCGGCGATTGCCGCGCGGGTCGATGGCGAGTTGCGCGATATCAACCGCCCGCTGGAGCAGGACGCGACGCTGGCGCTGGTGACGGCGAAGGATGAAGCCGACGCGCTGGAACTGGCGCGGCACGATTTCGCGCATATCCTGGCCGAAGCGGTGCAGGCGTTGTTCCCCGGCACGCAGATCACCTTTGGCCCGTCGACTGACGACGGCTTCTATTATGATTTCGCGCCCAACCCCGAACGCGGCCCCTTCACCGACGAGGATCTGCCCGCGATCGAGGCGAAGATGCGCGAGATCATCGCCGCCAACAAGCCGCTGCGCCGCGAAGTCATCGACCGCGACACGCTGATTGCGCAATGGCAGGCGGCGGGCGAGACGTTCAAGGCGCAGTGGGCCGCCGAACTGCCGCAGGGCGAGGAGCTGACCGTCTATCATAGCGGCGACGGCTGGTATGATATGTGCCGTGGCCCGCACCTCGCCTCGACCGGGCGGCTCGATCCGTCGGCGTTCAAGCTGACGCGGGTGTCGGGCGCTTACTGGCGCGGCGACCAGAATAACGCGATGCTCAGCCGCATCTACGGCACCGGCTGGCTTAACAAGAAACAGCTGGCCGAACATCTGACGCGCCTCGAAGAAGCGGCCAAGCGCGACCATCGAAAGCTCGGCGCAGAGATGGACCTGTTCCACCTGCAACAGGAAGCGCATGGCAGCGTGTTCTGGCACCCCAAGGGCTATCTGATCTGGCGTCAGCTGGAGGCCTATATGCGCCGCGCCATCGACGATGCGGGCTATCGTGAGGTCAAGACGCCGCAGGTGATGGACGCGCGCCAGTGGGAAACGTCGGGCCATTGGGGCAAATATCGCGAAAATATGTTCGTCATCCCCGACGAAGTGCCGAACGTGGACGATGAAGGCCCGCTGGTGTCGGATGATGCCGACTGGATGGCATTGAAGCCCATGAACTGCCCGGCGCATGTGCTGATCTTCCGCCAGGGGATCAAAAGCTATCGCGACCTGCCGCTGCGCTTCTACGAAAATGGCTGCTGCCACCGCAACGAGCCGCATGGCGCGCTGCACGGGCTGATGCGGGTGCGGCAATTCACGCAGGACGACGCGCATATTTTCTGCCGCGAGGATCAGATTGTCGAGGAAGTCCGCGCCTTCTGCGCGCTGGCCGACCGCATCTACAAGGATTTCGGCTTCACCTACTCGATCAAGCTGGCCCTGCGCCCCGAAAAGCGTTTCGGCAGCGAGGAAATGTGGGACAAGGCGGAGAATGAACTGCGCGCCGCCGTCGCCGCTGCGGGTCTCAACACGCCGGAGTTTGGCTGGGAAGAATTGCCGGGCGAAGGCGCTTTCTACGCGCCCAAGCTGGAATGGCACCTCACTGACGCGATCGGCCGGACGTGGCAGGTCGGCACGATCCAGTCGGACCGCGTCCTGCCCGAACGACTCGACGCCAGCTATGTCGGCGAAGATGGCGAACGCCATCGCCCCGTCATGCTCCACCGCGCCATTTTCGGCAGCTATGAACGCTTCATCGGCATCCTGATCGAACATTATGCCGGGCGCTTCCCGGCCTGGCTCGCCCCGGTGCAGGCCGTGGTCGCGACCATCGTGTCGGACGCGGACGACTATGCGGGCGAGGTGCTGGCCAAGCTGCGCGCGGCAGGCATTCGCGCCGAAGCGGACCTGCGCAACGAGAAGATCAATTACAAGGTGCGCGAACATAGCCTGGCCAAAGTCCCCAACCTGCTGGTGGTGGGCCGGCGGGAGGCGGAGGAAGGCAAGGTCGCGCTGCGCGTGCTGGGCAGCGACGGCCAGAGCTTCCTTTCGCTCGACGAGGCGATTTCCCGCCTTGCAAATGAAGCCCGCGCGCCCGATATGCTGTAGCGGCAGCAATGCCACAGGGTTCGTGATTCCTTGACTGAGGATCACGGACCCCTTTGCGCTTTGCCAAAAAGCCGCTAAGAGCCACTCGTTTTTGCAACGACCATAGGAGATACTGCTATACGTCCCCCAATGATGCGCCGCCCGCTGGCGCCGCCGCCGAAATCCGGCCCTCGCTACAATGAATTCATCACGGTCCCCAAAGTCCGCGTGATTGACGGGGAAGGCGAGAATCTGGGTGTGATGTTTACGCAGGAAGCGATCGAACAGGCGGCCGATGTCGGCCTCGACCTGGTCGAAGTATCGCCCACCGCGGACCCGCCGGTCTGCAAGTTTCTGGACATCGGCAAGTATAAGTACGAAGCCCAGAAAAAGGCGAATATCGCCCGCAAGACGCAAAAGACGCAGGAACTCAAAGAAATCAAGATGCGTCCGAACATCGACGATCATGACTATGACACGAAGATGAAGAAGGTGCATGATTTCATCGGCGACGGCGACAAGGTGAAGATCACCCTGCGCTTCCGTGGCCGCGAACTGAGCCACCAGCAACTCGGCATGGCCCTGCTCCAGCGCGTCGCGGAAAATGTCGCCGAAGTCGCCAAGGTCGAAGCCTATCCCCGCATGGAAGGTCGCCAGATGCTGATGGTGCTGGCCCCGAAATAAGCGCGGCGTTGCCGGGTTGAAAGATAGAGGGCGGTGCCGCGAGGCGCCGCCCTTTTTCGTTGTCGCTGGCGCTGATCCGGGCGGCCGGAAATAGGAAATGCAGGGCTTAACTTCGCATATTTCCCGGTAAATCGGACATATGATTTCCTACATTTGTAATTTTATTATTTGCGACGCAGGGGCGTGAATGCACGGTTGAAAGAGCCAGGATGACCTTAGCAGAGGTGTGGGGTTGTAGGACAGAAGCTGGTTGAAGGGTGTTTCGATCGGCTGGGCATTGGTGGTATGCGCCAATTGCGGACGTCCATGGCGGTAATGTTGGCTTCCACAAGGTGCCATTCGTTCAGGAGCGCGTGGAACGCACCCTTCGCACGGGTGGGGTCGCAAGTTCAATCCTTGCCGCGGCCACCATTTTTCTAGCCTGATTTCAACTAGTTATAGTGGAAGCTGGACCTTCGAACGGGAAAGGCCGGGTTCCGAGAAAGGACTGGCAAAGGACACGTTCCAAGCGCGATTGAGTGCGCGTGACGATAAGCGGGCAATGGGATAACGTGAGCGCATTGGCTGCGCTGGACGATGGCCTATCCGCAATCGCGGAACATTCGCGAGGCTGCGTCAAGCCTATCCAATTGGTAGCCGTCATGTTAGCAACGGGCCAAACAGAGGGTTACTGCTTTCCCTCGCTTAAGGGGAGCCGACCAGATGGCCGTTTGCGTTTCGATGATTAACATGAAGGGCGGAGTTGGAAAAACAACTTTGGCCAGCCAGATCGCTTGGTATGCAGCGAGAGAACTAAATAAGAGAGTTCTTCTCATCGACCTTGATCCCCAAGCCAACGCCAGCCAGTCGATCATGTCCCCCCAAACCTACGTATCTTACCTAGATAAAGGCGGGCTTACAGTAGCAGATATATTCGAGCAGTTCACGCCAACCGGAACATCTTCGGGTAGCCCAAAGACTCTTGACCCAGTTAAAGCCATTTACAAAAGAGTCGAATACCCTGACGGAAGCCTTCTTCATATTGTACCATCGCGATTAGAGTTGTCATGGACATTACGTAATCCGACAGGAAAAGAGACACTTTTGCCTCGATTTGTCGCGAAGATAGAGAGCAATTACGATCTTATAATTATTGATTGCTCTCCTACAGACTCGATACTAACTGATGCCGCATATCACTGTAGTCGATTTATTCTTGTACCTATCAGAGCAGAATTTCTCGCTTCAATTGGATTTCCGCTTCTTAACAGAAGCATTGCTGCATTTCGTATGCGCCACGAAGATTCTATTATTGAGGTTTGCGGGCTTGTTTTCAACGATTACATACGCAACGTTACAAAACGCGAAAATAGCCTAGCTATCAAAGACGTTGAAGTCAAAGCGTCCGAATATGGATGGTATGTCTTTAATAACGATATTCCGCATTCTGACTCATACTTTCGTGCTGCGCGTGAAGGAATGCCGATAGATACAACAAGTGGGACGCACCAGATCGTAAAAGACGAGTTTTCAGCGTTTTGTGGCGAGTTTTTTGGCAGGATAGGGCTATGACGCGATTTTCAGGTCCGAAACTTCTAAACGAACTACTTGAAAGTCTCGTTTCAAACTTTGGGGAGGAACGGGTTCAATTAGCTTTGGCCAAGATATTATCAAAGAACAAGGCACCAAAAAAAGCCACCAATTCAAAAATCCCCGCCGGTAGGGGCGATGATGGAGAGTTGCCATACTCGTTTATTGGTGACGAACTTGATAGCCTACTCATAAGCAATCCCGAAAAATACGATCTAGTATTTCCTTTTTATGAAGCACTAAAATCTAGAGATACTCTTCCTGCTGCATTGGATATTAGGCATTTTGCTCAATTGATTGGCATTAAGCATATCGCTGGAAAATCTCGTAAAGACATGATCTCACCATTAGTGCGGTTTCTCATAGACCAGCCTGCGGCAGATATAAGGGCGCATATTGAGCGGGCGACTTCGGTTTCGGAGGGACAACGCCAGCAAGGATTTTCAGTTTTAACTGACAAGTTGCTCGGCAGTTAAGCGGTAGCCGGTAGGCCATGTACCCTCGCGATTGCTCGTTGGTCTTTTGCCGGTCCTTACCGAATTTGACTGACCGAAGATTCGTTGCAACAACACATTGAAACTACGTCGATAATTTCGCCGTATAGCGGTTATCCCGTCACCTATGTGATGATAGGGGCTGGCGTTGACACACATATCATCCGCAGTCCTGAAGATGGCATTTGTCGCCCATGAGGCCCGAAACCCGACATTCTGCAATCGGCCAAAAGCAGACCTGCCAGCGTTCACCGGCGAATGTGGGGCATAAGCAGCAATGGTCACCAGCCAACCTCGCACAACGCGCGAATCTCGCGAGATGCTTTGTTTGCAGCCTGCCGTGTAGCGATTCTGCCTTTGGACGCGAGGGATGATGACGGGGTGATTTAATCGCCCAACCAGTCGCTCGCGATCTCGCCCCTATGCCCCTCCGGCGCTAGCGCGGCGCGCAGGGCTTCCAGCAGAGGCGGCAGCGTCTGCGTGAAGGCGTAGGGCGGGTTGACGATATAAAGGCCCGCGCCGTTATAGATGCCGGGTTGCTCATGATCGTACAACCAATGCTCCACCACCAGAAATTTCGGGATGCCGAGCCTGCGTAACTGCTGCTTCCAGCGCCAATGCGTGGCGCGGTCTTTGAGCGGATACCAGATCATCGTCACGCCATGCGCCCATTTGCGGTGAGCGGCGGCGAGGGTGGCGGTGATGCGCGCGCGTTCGTCCAGCTGCTCATAGGGCGGATCGACCACCACCACGCCGCGAGGCGTTCGGGGCGGCAGCAGCGCCAGCCACAGCTCATAGGCATCGCGCTCATGCACGGCGGCGGAAGTGCCGCGCATCACGCCGCGCAGGGCATAGGCGTCTGCGGGATGTTTTTCGTTCAGGATCAGAACATCCTGCGGGCGCAGAAGCTGCGCCAATATCCGCGGCGAGCCGGGGTAGAGGTGCTGCTGCTCGGCCCCGGCATTCACCGCCTGTACGGCGGCGCGGTAGTCGTTCAGCAAGGGGTTCGCGTCGGCAAAGACCCGCTGCACACCCTGTGTGGACTCGCCGGTGCGTTGGGCCTCATCCCCGTCAAGGTCATACAGACCGCAGCCGGCATGTGTGTCGATCAGCGTCAGCGCGCCCGGTTTTTGCTGCAATGCCCGCACGAGGGCGATCAGCAGGCTATGCTTTACGACGTCGGCGCTGTTACCGGCATGGAAGGAATGACGATAATTCATGACGACTCAAAAATCCTGACGATCTACTTTTATATATGCTGCTGGGCGCAGTTGCCGGGCGCGAAGCGATTGGCCGATCCGGCGCTAGTGACCCGAATCTGAAGTTCGTCACCTTGTCTGGCAGGCGTTGAACGAACTTCAGATTCATAAGGGTCACTAGCAAATATTTGATTCTAGTGTGGTTTAGGGATTTGAAATTCGCTCCCCACCTTGCCGAAAAATGTGGCGAATTTCAAATCCACCACACTAGTATAAAGTCAGGGAGAAAGCTTCAACGCACTTCTGCGCGAGGCCTCAAGCCCCCTTAGCGATCGTCACCGGAGGCGGAGACGCAAGGTTCCCGGCGCATGGGCATGATCGGTGATCGAGGAGCCGGACGCGACTGGCATTACCGCGAGACGTATCAAGCCGACGGCTTGTCCCGATACAGCGCCGGAAACATCGCCTTGAACGCCGCCAGCTTGGGGGCGTCCCAGCGCAGGATGTAGGGATGGCGCGGGTTCTTCATCATGAAGTCCTGATGGTCGGTCCCGGCGTCCTGGAAGCCGGTGAAGCGCTCCACCCTGGTCACCACCGGGTCGCGCCACAGGCCTGCCTTGCCGAGCTGCGCCAGATAGGCGGTCGCGGCCTTGCCCTGTTCCGCGTTCAGCGGGAACAGCGCGCTGCGATATTGGGTGCCATGGTCTGGTCCCTGATAGTTGAGCGTCGTGGGATCGGCGATGACCGAGAAGAAGATGCGCAGCAGCGTGGCGTAGCTGACCTGCCTGGGATCGTAGGTGACGCGGACGGCTTCGGCAAAGCCGGTGTCGCCGCCGCTGACCATATCATAGTCGACGCGGCGGTTGGCCGGGCCACCGGCAAAGCCGGACTTGACCAGATGGACGCCCTTCACATGGGAAAAGACGCCCTCCACGCCCCAATAGCAGCCACCGGCAAAGACGGCGGTTTCCAGCTTGCGGGTGGGTGCGGCGTCGATGGTGGCGACGGGGGCCAGGACCGGGCGCTCGGCGCGCACCGGGGATGCGACGGCGAGCGCCGCGAGAATGGCGAGGCTGATGCCGTCAGAGCGCCGCATGATTGGTGCTGGTCGCGGCAATCGCGGGGGAGCTGAGGATCGGCTGTTCATCGGGCTGGAGCATTAGCATCCCGACGGCACCGATCGCAAACCCGCCCAGAAAGCGCAGGAACAATTCGGATTTCAAAAACGCCATCATGGCCTGTGCCTTTCTTATTCTTTGGTTCCGGCTGTTCAGGCCGACCGGTTACACGCCGCTGTCTTGCCCCTTGCTGAATATCGCGCCGCACGGGTGCGGCTTTCGACAAAGCTAAGGATCAGAACGACGAACGGGGTGTCGCCTTAAATCAGTTTCACTATGCAACGTGCATATAGAGCCTCCCGCGCCCTCTGCAAGACGGCGCGGGTGGAAAAGGACCGTTTCTGTTTGTGTGGGAATGGGGGGGTGGCGTCTGGACGCCCTGCCCCTCCACCACTGGCTTCGCCAGCGCCCCCCCTCCCCAAGCAAGCTTGGGGAGGATTATTTCAGTGCAGCGCAGGCTTCCTGGATGCGGGTGCAGGCCTTCTTCAGCACCTCGTCCGACGTCGCATAGCTGATGCGGAAGGCAGGCGAGAGGCCGAAGGCGGCACCGTGGACGGCGGCGACCTTGGCTTCGTCCAGGAAATAGCCGATCAGCGTTTCGTCGCTGTCGATCGTCACCCCCTTGGGCGTCACCTTGCCGATCACGCCGCTGGCGTCGGGATAGACGTAGAAAGCGCCTTCGGGCGTGGGGCAATCGAGGCCCGGCGCATCGTTGAGCATCGCGACGACCATGTCGCGGCGCTTCTTGAAGGCGGCGTTGCGATCCTCCAGAAAATCCTGCGGCCCGGTGAGCGCGGCGACGGCAGCCGCCTGGCTGATCGAGCAGGGGTTGCTGGTCGACTGCGATTGCAGCTTGCCCATCGCCTTGATGATCCATTCGGGACCACCGGCAAAACCGATGCGCCAGCCGGTCATGGAGAAAGCCTTGGAGCAGCCATTGACCGTCAGGGTGCGGTCATAGAGTTCCGGGCAGACCTGCGCGATGGTGGCGAAGGGGGTCGTCGCGTACCAGACATGCTCATACATATCGTCGGTCATGATGAGGACATGGGGATGGCGCAGCAGCACATCTGCCAGTTCCTTAAGCTCCGCCGCCGAATAGGCCGCGCCACTGGGGTTGGACGGCGAGTTCAGCATCACCCATTTGGTGCGCGGGGTGATCGCGGCGTCCAGCTGGGCGGCGGTGATCTTGTAGCCCTGGCTCGCCGGCCCCTCGATGAACACCGGGGTGCCGCCGGCAAAGTTCACGATGTCGGGATAGCTGACCCAGTAAGGCGCGGGGATGATGACTTCATCGCCCACATCCACGGTCGCGACCAGCGCGTTGAACAAAGTATGCTTGCCACCGGAGTTCACCGTGATCTGGCTGCGCTTATAGGCCAGGCCATTGTCGCGCTGGAACTTGAACATCACCGCTTCCTTGACGTCGGCGGTGCCGTCCACGTCGGTATAGCGGGTCAGATTGTTGCGAATGGCGGCAATGCCCGCTTCCTTGACGAAATCGGGCGTGTCAAAGTCCGGCTCCCCCGCCGACAGGCCAATCACGTCCACGCCCTGCGCCTTGAGCGCATTCACCCGCGCGCTCATGGCGAGCGTGGCGGAAGGCTGGATACGACCAAGGGCGGCGGAAGTCTGGCTCATGGCAATAATCTTTCGAAAGAATCCCCAACGTCCGCAACATAAGCGGACGCGGCGGTCCTTAGTGCGCAACAGACGCAGGGGCAACCGGCCAGTTCAGGCTTAATGGATTTACGGCAGAATGATGTGGCTAATGCGCCCGCGTCGCCGCGACCATGCCGCGCGCGGCGTTGCCGATGAAGAAGCCATTGTCGAGATCATGCGGGCGCAGGTCAGCCTCGACCGCCTCCCCCATGTCGATCAGGCTCTGGCGCAATATGCCCGGCAGCAGGCCGCGCGAGCGCGGCGGGGTGAGCAATTTGTCGCCGCGCTCGACGAAGATCGAGGAATAGCAGCCCTCGGTCAGGTAACCCTGCGCGTCGATCAGCGCGACTTCATAGGTGCCGCCGCGCGCCAGCGCATCGCGGTAGAGCGACCGGTCGGTGGTCTTGTGCAGCAGCCGCAGGTCATCGGCCGGCGCATGGCGCGGCACCACCTTGACCGGGACGATCGCGGCGGGCCAGGCGATCCGGTCGCGCACCTCGATCGCCACCGCGCCGCCGCGCGACACCATCAACCGCACCCGGCTATGGTCGCGCAGGCGGAAGGTCGCGGCCTGCAATTCGTTGCGCACGCCATGGCGATCGAAGGCAAAGCCGAGCGCGTCGGCGCTCGCCTTCAACCTTGCAAGGTGCAGCTCCAGCAACCTGATGCCTTCGAGCGGATCGAAGGCCATGGTTTCGAGCAGATCATAGCGTCCATCGGCCAGTGACATTGCCATTATTCCAAGCCGTTGGGGGCAAATATGTCAAGCGCCAGCAAGAAACCGCCCCTTGGCCAGACATTCCGCCCATTCCGAACCGGCCTCTGAATCCACCACCAGACCAGACCCCAGGCCAAGCCGTCCGACGCCAGCGCCTTCATCGATGGTCAGCGTGCGGATCGCGACGTTGAACGCCGCGTCGCCATCCGGGTCGATCCAGCCCATTGAGCCGGTATAGACGCCGCGCGCATGGGGTTCGAGCGCGTCGAGTATCTCCATCGCCCGCACCTTGGGCGCGCCGGTGATCGATCCGCAGGGGAACAGCACCCGCAGCACATCGACCGGCGACAGGCCGGGCAGGATGCGCGCGCGCACGGTCGACACCAGCTGGTGGACGGTGGGATAAGTCTCCACCTTGAACAGGTCCGGCACGGTCACGCTGCCCGCGCGCGACACGCGCGACAGGTCGTTGCGCAACAGGTCGACGATCATCAGATTTTCCGCGCGCTGCTTAGCGTCGCTTTGCAGCCATTGGGCCAGCGCTGCGTCCTGTTCAGCATCGGCATGGCGGGTCGCCGTACCCTTCATCGGCCGTGCGGTCAGCTGGCCGCGCACCAGCGTGAAGAAGAGTTCGGGCGAAAAGGACAACAAAGCCTGCCCGCCTGTGCGGATGACCCCGCCATAGCCCGCCGCCGCGCGGGGGCGGATCGCGGCATAGAGCGCCAGCGGATCGCCGATGACGCTCGTTTCGCAGGGGAAGGTCAGGTTCGCCTGATAAATGTCCCCCGCGCGGATATAGTCCTGCACCGCGTCGAACGCCGCGCGATACTCGGCCTCGTCGATCAGCGGGCGGGGTGGCGTCACGCTGGCCCCGGCTGGATCGGGCAGCAGGTCAGGCAGCGTCCCCGGCGCGATCAGCCGCACCCCTTCGAACAGGCCGAACCACAGCAGCGGCCCGGCGCTGCTGTCCGCCTGACGACGGCGGGCGATCGGCGCGAGCCGCTCCTCCAGCGCCAGGCCGGCCTCATAGGCCATATAGCCAGCGACATGCAGCCCGCTCTCGCGCGCGTCGGCCAGCCGGTCGAGCGCGGGCTGGACCTCGTCCATGCTGTGCGCCGCGATGATGCCCACCGGATCGCGATAGAGCCGCGCCGGGGCAGCGCCACGCACGCGCGCATCGTCGAACAGGGCAAAGACTTCGGACGGACCGGGGAGACGCATGGCGGCTTATTAACAGGCTTTTGCGCGGGCGAAAGGGTAACTAGTGGCCCGATTCTGACATTCGACACCTTTTGAGGCCAAGTCGCGCTCGAATGTCAGAATCTTCCAGGGCCACTAGAAATTATTGATTCTGGTGGATTTTACGATTTTGCCATTTGCAGACCCATCCCAGCGTCCGGGGGATGCAAATGGCAAAATCAATCCACCAGTGGGAATATGCTGCGTTGCACGCCGCTATCATCGTGCCTACCTGTACTTTCATGCCCGACCAGACCCCCAAAGCCGCCCCCGATCGTCCGCTTGGCGCCGCCATCGGCCTGGCGCTGCGCGGGCGCTGCCCGGCCTGTGGCGAAGGGCGGATGTTCGCCCGCTTCCTCAAGCCGACAACCGCCTGCGCCCATTGCGGCCAACGCTGGGACGCGCATCAGGCCGACGATTTCCCCTCCTACATCGTCATCCTGCTGCTCGGCCACATACTCGTGCCGCTGATGATCGAGGTGAACAGCGCACTCGACATTCCGCTGGGCTGGCAGGCGGCGATCTGGCCGAGCCTGGCGCTGCTGCTGGCGGTCGCGATGATCCAGCCGGTCAAGGGCGCGGTCATCGCCTTCCAATGGTCCCGGCGGATGCACGGATTTGGGTGAATGCTGAAGTCGTCATGGTCGGGACCTGACACGCCCGCCCCTCTGAACAGACCGTTGTGAAGATCGTTTTTCACAGATTTTTTCACGTCATCCCCGCGAAGGCGGGGATCCATCTCCTGACTTAAAATCAAGATGATAGGGTGGGAGATGGATTCCCGCCTTCGCGGGAATGACGATGGCGTAAAAGAACGAATTTAGTTCGCATCACCCCGGCTGGCGGATGAAATTCAGTTCCATCGCCTCGCGCAGCGTCTCGTCAATCTCGCGGCGGCCTTCGGCGCCATGGGTGACGACGGTGGTGTCGCAGGTGGCGACGCAGACGCCTTTCTGGAACCCGGCCGAGCTGATCGTCCAGCTGGTCCGGCCGATATGGCCGATCGCGCAATGGACGTCGAACGGGTAGGGAAAGTGCGATTCCTCGATGAAGTTGAGGTTCACATTGGCCACCAGCCAGCGCACGCCCTGTTCCTGCGGATGGCGGCCCATATGATGGTGGAAACGGATACGCGCGGTCTCGAAGATACCGGAAATCGCCACATTATTGATGTGGCCCATCGTATCGAGATCCTGAAAGCGGGTGTCGATGCTGGTAACGAAGCGATAGGCTTCGGGACTGAAACGCCAGGATTCGGGTTTGGCCATGTCCTGCTTTCCAATAAGATAGGGATGGCAATGCCATAGCCATGCTGGCGAGTGATGCAATCGCGCCCGCGAAAATGGCGCGACTGCGACCTTTATGACACAATCTAGCGCAAGATGCGCGCGCATCACAAGACTGTCACGCAGACGACGCCAATTCGTCAAGCTCCTCTCATTGCAGTGCAACATCACGCGCCTACGGCCCCGGACCAAGCCGATCACGGTCATCCAAGGGGAAATTTCATGCGTCCTGCCACTGCCCTGCTGCTCGCCTCCACCATGCTGGCCGCCACGCCCGCCTTCGCCCAGACGGCAACGCCCGCCGCAGAGGCAGCGCCGGACGATGCGACGATCATCGTCTTTGGTCGCGGCGAAACCCGCCAGGTGCAGGAAATCAAGGCGCGCGACATCGTCGTGCTGACGCCCGGCACCAATGCGCTCAAAGCCATCGAGAAGCTGCCCAGCGTCAATTTCCAGTCCGCCGACCCATTCGGCAATTATGAATGGTCGCAGCGCGTCACCATCCGCAGCTTCAACCAGAACCAGCTGGGCTTCACCTTCGACGGCATCCCGCTGGGCGACATGAGCTATGGCAACCATAATGGCCTGCACATCACCCGCGCCATCAGCAGCGAAAATATCGGCAGCGTGCGCGTGTCGCAGGGCGCCGGTTCGCTCGGCACGCAGGCGACCGGCAATCTGGGCGGCACGGTCGAGACCTTCTCGGCCGACCCGACCGGCGAACTGGGCGCGCAGGGCAACCTCACCTATGGCAGCAACGAAACGATCCGCGCCTTCGCCCGCCTCAATCTGGGGACCAAGGATGGCGTGCGCGGCTATGTCTCCTACGGCTACGGATCGACCGACAAATATAAGGGTCAGGGCACGCAGGACCAGCATATGGGCAATGCCAAGGTGATCGTGCCCGTAGGCGAGGCCCAGATTGACGGCTGGCTGAGCTATTCGGACCGCCGCGAACAGGATTATCAGGACATGTCGATGGGCATGATCAATCGGCTCGGCTGGGATTGGGACAACACCTATCCCGACTATGCCCGCGCGATCGACTATGCCGCCCGCCTGAACGACGTGGACCGCGTCAGCAACAGCGGCGGATCGCCCTTCCCCGATGGCCGTTTCGACTATAGCGGCGCATCGGTGGCCACCGGCCAGACCTATCCCGGCAATGTCACCAGCGCCGACGACGCCTATTATGACGCGGCCGGCCTGCGCAAGGACTGGCTCGGCGCGATCGGCTTCACCACGCCGCTGGGCGAACAGGCCAGGCTGAACCTTAAGGGTTATTACCACAATAACAGCGGTATGGGCCTGTGGGCGACCCCCTATGTGCAAAGCCCCAATGGCGTTCCCATGTCGGTGCGCACCACCGAATATGAAATGGACCGGATCGGCGGCTTCGGCAGCGTCGATTTCACGATCGGTCGCCAGACCCTGAACCTCGGCGCATGGTATGAAAATAACAAGTTCAACCAGGCCCGCCGCTTCTACGCCTTTGCCAGCCGCACGGAACCCGGCCTGTCGTTCCGCGACTATCCGAAGAACCCCTTCGCGACCCAGTGGGAATTCGACTTCACCACCGACACCTTCCAATATCATGTGCAGGACAAGATCGATTTGGGGCTAGTGACGATCAACCTGGGGTGGAAGGGCTTTTCAGTCACCAACAAGGCCGAGGCCGTCGTGCAGGCCAGCTTCCCGCAGGGCAAGATCAAGGCGCAGGACTGGTTCCAGCCCACCGCCGGTTTCGTCGTAAAGGTCAGCCCCGAAGCGGAAGTTTTCGGCGGTTTCAGCCAGTCGACCCGCGCCTTTGCCAGCGCGACCACGACCGGTCCCTTCTCGACCAATCAGGCCGGTTTCGACGCGATCAAGGATGATCTGAAGCCCGAACAGTCCGACACCTATGAACTGGGCCTGCGCTACAATACGCCGGTCTTCAACGGTACGCTGGGCGCTTATCTCGTCAACTTCCGCAACCGCCTGCTCGCGGTGCAGGTCGGATCGGCAATCCAGGGCAACCCGTCGGCACTCCAGAATGTCGGCGGCGTCCGCGCCATCGGCGTCGAGGCGGCGGGCGACCTGAAGCTGGGCGGCGGCTTTGGCCTCTATGCCAGCTACAGCTACACCGACGCGACCTATCGCGACGATGTGGTGAACGGCAACGGCGTGCTGGTCGCGGCGATCAAGGACAAGACCGTGGTGGACAGCCCCAAGCATATGGCGCGCGGCGAGTTCAACTATGACGATGGCCAGCGCTTCTTCCGCGTCGGCCTCAATTATATGTCGCGTCGCTTCTACAGCTACACCAACGACGCCTCGGTCCCCGGCCGCCTGATCGTCGACGCCTCGCTCGGCTATCGCTTCACCGACACGCTGGAGGTGCAGTTCAACGCCACCAACCTGTTCGACAAACGCTATGTCGGCACGATCGGGTCGGGCGGCTTTGGCAATAGCGGCGACGCCCAAACCCTGCTGGTCGGCGCGCCGCAGCAATTCTTCGCCACGCTGAAGGCCGGGTTCTAAACAACTAGCTCCGTTCGTTTCGAGCGAAGTCGAGAAACGTCGCGCACAGCGTTATCCGCTTCTCGACACGCTCGAAGCGAACGGCAGTTGGGACTATCATCATGAAAAAGACCGCGCTCCTCGCCACCGCTCTCGCCGCCTGCATCCCGCACGCGGCGCTGGCGGACCCCGTCCTCCTCATCTCGATCGACGGGCTGCGCCCCGGCGACGTGCTGGATGCGGACAAGCGCGGCCTTTCCCTCCCCAATCTGCGCCGCTTCGTGACGCAGGGCGCGCATGCGTCTGGCGTCACCGGCGTGTTGCCGACATTGACCTATCCCAGCCACACCACGCTGATGACCGGCGTAACCCCGGCAAAGCATGGCATCGTCGCCAATAACAGTTTCGATCCCACCGGCATCAACCAGGGCGGCTGGTACTGGTATGCGCAGGACATCAAGGTGCCGACCCTGTGGGAGGCCGCGACCAGGGCGGGCCTGTCCACCGGCAATATCCACTGGCCGGTCAGCGTCGCGGCCAAGGGCGTGACGTGGAACCTGCCGCAAATCTGGCGCACCGGTCACGCCGACGACGCCAAATTGCTCGACGCGCTGGCAACGCCCGGCCTGAAAACCGAACTGGAGGCGAAAGTCGGCGCACTCTATGCCATGGGCATCGACGAAAGCCTGCCCGGCGACCAGTTGCGCGGCCGTTTCGCCACTGCGCTGATCGCCGCGCACAAGCCGCAATTCCTGACCGTTTATCTGACAGCGCTGGACCATGAGCAACATGCCATGGGACCGGACACGCCCGCCGCAAGGGCCGTGCTGGAAAAGATCGATGCGATCGTCGGCGATCTGGTGGCCGCGGAAATGCAGGCCCATCCCGACGCCGTCGTCGCGCTGGTCAGCGACCATGGCTTTGAAGCGACCCAAACAGCGATCAACCTCTACCGCCCCTTCATCGACGCGGGCCTGATCACGTTGGACAAGGATGGCAAGGTCGCGTCCTGGCTGGCCATGCCCTGGATTTCAGGCGGATCGGCCGCGATCATGCTGGCCCGGCCTGACGACGCGGCGCTGACCGTGCGCGTGAAGGCGCTGCTCGACACGCTCGCCGCCAATCCGGCCAACGGCATCATACAGGTCGCTGACAAGGCGCAGATCGCGGCGATGGGCGGCAATCCGCAGGCGGCTTATTACATCAACCTCGCCCCCGGCTATGTCACCGATATATTCCGCGGGGCCACCGCGCCGGTGGTGGCCCGCAGCCCGGTCAAGGGGATGCACGGCTATTTCCCCGGCCCCGCCAATCTGCGCGCGACCTTCATGATCATGGGCAAGGGCATCGCACGGGACAAGGATCTGGGCCTGATCGACATGCGCGCCATCGCGCCGACGCTGGCCAAGGTCATGGGCGCATCCCTGCCCGACGCGGATGCCGAGGCGATCACCCTCAAGCCATAGGCAACGCAGCGTTTCCCGGCAGGGCGATGGACTTCGCCCCGCGCGCGGCATAGCTTCCGCGCCAAGTCCATCCTGCCGGGGTTTTCATGCAACGCTACAGCTTTGTCGCCATCATCCTGCACTGGGCGATCGCCGCCCTGCTCGCCTTCCAGATCAGCGTCGGCTGGGCGCTGGAGGATCTGGGCGCGCGGGGCTTTGCGCTTTACCAGTGGCACAAGTCGGTCGGCATCACGATATTGCTGCTGACCCTGCTGCGCATCGTCGTGCGCTACTGGAAGCCACGCCCGGCCAAATTGGAGGGCGGCTGGCAGGGCGCGCTGGCGTCGGGCGTGCATGTCGGCCTCTACGCCTTCATGCTGGGCGCGCCGCTGACCGGATGGGCGCTGGTATCCACCGCCAAGGTCAAGGTGCCGACCCTGCTGTTCGGCGTCCTGCCCCTGCCCGATCTGCCGCTGCCCGCGAGTATGCATGAGCTGGCGGAGGGCGGCCATGGCCTGATCGCCTGGCTCGGCATCGCGCTGTTCCTGCTCCATGTCGCGGGCGCGCTGCGCCACCATTTTCTGATACGCGACGGGCTGATCTGGCGGATGATACCGGGCCGCTCGACCGCGCTGCTGATCGCCCTGCCCGCGCTGATCCTGCTGGGTCTGGTCGTCGGCAAGGCAATCCTGCCAGCCCCCGCGCCAAAGGCCGCCGCCGCGGTCGAAGCCCCCGAAGCACCGGAAAATATCGCCGAACCCGTAAATGTCGTGGAGGCCGCACCGGACAACGCCGCCGCCAACGCCACCGAAGCCGCCCCGGAAGAACCCGTCGGCCCACCCCCCGCCTGGACCGTACAACCCGGCGGCAAAATCGGCTTTTCCGTCGGCAATGATGGCCAGACGATCAGCGGCAGCTTTGCCAAATGGACCGCCGCGATCGTCATGGACCCGGACCATCCCGAAACCGCCGACATCAAGGTGACGATCGACATGGCCAGCGCCAGCGTCGGCGATGCCTATCAGGACGGGATGCTGCCGGGCGACGAATTTTTCGCGGTCGCTGCCCACCCGACCGCAACCTTCACCGCGAAGGGCGCGGAGAAAACGGGCGCGAACGCCTATCGCGCCACCGGCACGCTCAGCCTCAAAGGCGTCGCCAAACCGCAGACGATCCGCTTCACCCTGTCGGGCGACGGCACGACCCGCAAGGTCAGCGGCACCGCGACCATCGCCCGCGCCGCCTTTGGCGTCGGCAATGGCGAGAGCAGCGGCGGCCTGACCCCGCAGGTGGCGCTGACCTTCGCCTTCACGGCGAAGCGAAAGGATTGACGCAAAGTCCATGTGCTCCCGCGCAGGCGGGAGCCCAGTTCCGGCACCGCGACTGGGCACCCGCCTGCGCGGGAGCACTATGCTATAGTGTCGCTGATCAACTCTGATCCGTTGCTTGGAAACCCAATATGCGTGCGCTTCTCGTCTCCCTCATCCTTTCTGGCGCTTCACTCGCCGCTTCCCCCAACCCCGCCAGCGCGCAGACCTTCATGTTCGAAAGCGGCACATCGCTGCTCGCCAAATGCCGCAACAAGGCGCCCGAATATGCGCTGGCCTGTACCGCCTATATCGTCGGCGTGGTCGATGGCATCCGCAAGGACAGCTTCATCGGCCGGGGTCGCCCGATCTGCTGGCCGGACAAGATGAGCGCCGACGACGCCCGCCGCACCGTCGTCGCCTATCTCGAACGCTGGCCCGACCAGCGGCGCGGCCCCGCCTCCGTACTGGTCAGCGTGGCGCTCAACGACCGCTATCCATGCCAGAAATAGCCGCTCGATCAGTCTGATCGAAAGGATCATTGCGCATGGGCGCTGCAAGACTGCTATAAACTTGCCTTGAACGGCGCGGCGGCGTAGGTGCGGCCCCTGTTTTTTTGGTTCATTTTAGGAGACTCGTCGTGGCGGCGAAATGGACGCCGGATAGCTGGCGCGCGCATAAGGGCATTCAGATGCCCGCTTACCGGGACACGCAGGCGCTGGCCGCCGTGGAAGCCCAGCTCGGCCAGTTTCCGCCGCTCGTCTTTGCAGGCGAGGCCCGCAACCTGAAAACGGACCTGGCCAGGGTCGCGGCCGGCGAAGCCTTCCTGCTTCAGGGCGGCGATTGCGCCGAAAGCTTTGCCGAGTTCCACCCGAACAATATCCGCGACACGTTCCGCGTGCTGCTCCAGATGGCGGTGGTGCTGACCTTCGCCTCGAAGCTGCCGGTGGTGAAGGTCGGCCGCATGGCGGGCCAGTTCGCCAAGCCCCGCTCGGCCGATACCGAAACGATCGGCGGGGTCGAGCTGCCCAGCTATCGCGGCGACAATGTCAACGACATCGCCTTCACCGCGGAAGGGCGCGAGCCGGACCCGCAGCGCATGGTGCAGGCCTATAACCAGTCGGCCGCGACGCTCAACCTGCTGCGCGCCTTCTCGACCGGCGGTTATGCCAGTCTGGACCGCGTCCATGGCTGGATGCTCGACTTCATGGGCCGCAGTCCCTGGGCCGCGAAGTTTGAACAGATGGCCGACCAGATCGGCCAGGCGCTCGACTTCATGCGCGCCTGTGGCCTGTCGGCGGAAACCGTGCCGCAATTGGGCGGGACCAGCTTCTACACCAGCCATGAAGCGCTGCTGCTGCCGTTCGAGCAGGCGCTGACCCGACAGGACAGCCTGACCGGCGACTGGTATGACACGTCCGCCCACATGCTGTGGATCGGCGACCGCACCCGTTTCGAAGGGTCGGCCCATGTCGAATATCTGCGCGGCATCGGCAATCCCATCGGCATGAAATGCGGCCCCAGCCTGGAGCCGGACGCGCTCATCCGCCTGCTCGATGTGGTGAACCCTGGGCGGGAAGCCGGGCGGATCACGCTCATCACCCGCTATGGCCATGACAAGATCGAGGCGGGCCTGCCCAAGCTGGTCCGCGCGGTGATGCGCGAAGGCCATCCGGTGGTCTGGTCCTGCGACCCGATGCACGGCAATGTCGTCAAGGCGGCCAATGGCTACAAGACACGGCCTTTCGAGCGCATCCTGGCCGAAGTGCGCGGCTTCTTCGCCGTCCACCGCGCCGAGGGCAGCTTTGGCGGCGGCATCCACGCCGAAATGACCGGTCAGAACGTCACCGAATGCACCGGCGGCGCCATCGCCATCACCGACGAAGGCCTCGCGGATCGCTACCACACCCACTGCGACCCGCGCCTGAACGCGGCGCAGAGCCTGGAACTGGCGTTTTTGCTGGCCGAAATGCTGAATGAAGAACTGAAAGAACGCCGCGCGGCGGCGTGATTTACGCCCCTCCCGCAAGCGAGCGTCGGGTCGGTCATGCCCCCGGCATGACCTGAACAGTCCGGGGGACTGTTCACCCGCCGCTGGGCAGCGAGACTTGGGCGCGCAGCGCCTTAGTCGCAGCGGGGTGGGCCAACGCAACCTCGCGCAAGCCCACCCCCTAACCCCCTCCCGCCTGCGGGAGAGGGGACATGCGCTACAAAAATCCCCTACCTTTCACGGACGATAGTTTCTGGCTAAGTTGGGTGGAAAGGGGACGGTCGGCTTTCGGCTTCCCGGGACTGGAAAGCCGACATAGGCATTGATAACGTGATTGTATGCAACGCCATTTCAAATACACCGCCCTAATCCTGCTGACTCTTCCAGGTTGCGCCAAGGCTTCACCGCCTCCAGAGCGGCCCGCGTTGACCACGCTTCTCAAACAATCAAAATTTAAGCCTTACGGCCATTACACTGGCGCGGACACACCGGAGGATCGCAGGCCTTTACAAGATGCTGTTGACGCGGCGATTTTAGATATTCGCGCCATGCCTGATCCGCTTGATCAAGAAGCCGTGCGTAAACGCTTATTGCGCCTGTTAGGTGACGTGGACATGTTCGCGACCGAGGATCGCGATGAAGTGGGCCGCTACGCCATCCGCATATGGCGCGCGCTGGGCTTCAAAGAAGAAACACGGCTCTTCCATATGTCCGATGAAGGGGTCTTGCAGCAGTAGTAATGCTGTCCGAAAATGGTCGACGGCTGACTGATCAGCTGTCCGCCTCAATACGCTTTCGATAAAGGGCATCTGGTGATTTTGCGGCCTCCAGCCTGATACGGCGATGAAGCACACCGCCAACGAACGGAACGCCAACCAATATGGTGCCTGCGACGGCTTCCAAGATGTCCGGCCTCCAACCTGCCAGCAAGGCACATCCATACACCAGCGCAAAGAAGGCGAACCAAGTGAAGGCGGCCATATCAGTGAAAAGCGAAGGCTTTCGCGCTTGGTAACGCATATGTGCGAAACGCCAGAATGCCGCTTTCATATTTCCTCACGTTGAATATGCCAGCTATATGTGTCTGCTTCTGGGGAGCACCGCAAGCGGCATAGACGGCAAAAATTGGTCGTTTGCGGCCCCCTCACCCAACTTCGCGCCATTCCCCCGGCTGCACCCCCTCCAGCGTCCATTCGCCAATCGCCCAGCGCACCAGCCTGAGCGTGGGATGTCCCACCGCTGCCGTCATGCGGCGCACCTGCCGGTTCTTGCCCTCCCTGATCTTCAGGCTGATCCAGCAATCGGCGACGGTCTTGCGAAAGCGCACCGGCGGGTCGCGGGGCCATAGCGCCGGATCGTCGATCCGTTCGACCTCGGCGGGCAAGGTTCGCCCGTCCTTCAACGTCACCCCGCGCCGCAGCACGTCGAGCGCCGCCTCGTCCGGTTCGCCCTCCACCTGCGCCAGATAGGTTTTGGGCATTTTGAAGCGGGGGTCGGCGATCCGCGCCTGCAAGCGGCCATCGTCGGTCAGCAGCAACAGCCCCTCGCTGTCCGTGTCCAGCCGCCCGGCGGGATAGACGCCCGGCACATCGACAAAATCCTTGAGCGTCTGCCGCTCCGGCCCATTGGCTTCGGGGGTGAACTGGCACAGAACGTTGAAGGGCTTGTTGAATAATATCAGCGTCATGGCCTAAAACTCTTCCTCAAATGCCAGGCTGCCCTGGTTGACCAGCGCGGTGAGCAACGTCAGCCCGGCATCGGACGGATCGACCGTCACATGATCCTGCGCGCAGACCATCTCGGCCAGCGCCGCCGTGTCACCAGCACAATCGAAACATTCGCCATCGACGAACAGCAGCAGCCCGTCGCCCTGCCGCACGAAGGAAAAGCGGCTCGCGGGATTGCGGCACAGCGCCGCCCCCTGCGCCAGCATCGCGGCGACATCGCCCGCTTCCATCGGCTCTTCGGGTCGCCAGTCAGTGTCGGGATATTTGGGGCTGCTGCTATACTGGCCGAACCAGCGGGCAAAGGCGTCGCGGTCGGCCAGCGCCTCTGTCACCAGCCCGTGCAACCGGTCGATCGCGGCGGGCGCGATTTCGCCCGGATTTGCCGGCCGCGCCAGATCGGGGTCGGCATAGCGATCCTCGTCCGGCATGGCGTCCACCAGCGTCTCGGACCAATGTTCGACCAGCTCGGCGCGCGACGGCGCGCGAAAGCCGACCGAATAGGTCATGCAATCATCCCCCACAGCGACGCCATGATGGGCGACGCGCGGCGGCACATAAAGGATGTCGCCCGGCTCCAATATCCATTCCTGTTCCGGCACAAAATCCGCGATCAGGCGCAGATCGTCATGCGGCAAAAGCGGCGTCGCGGAATCGCACAGGCCACCGACCTGCCAGCGGCGGCGGCCCAGCCCCTGCACCAGAAACACATCATATTGGTCGAAATGCGCGCCCACCCCGCCGCCATCGGTGGCGTAGCTGACCATGACATCGTCGATCCGCCAGTTGGGGACGAAGCGGAACGGGTCGATCAGCGCCGCAACCTGCGGCACATGATGGTCCACCGCCTGCACCAGCAATGTCCAGGGTCGCCCGCCCAGCTGGCCGAACCGGGTTTCGGGCAGCGGCCCGCTCTCCATCGCCAGCCGATCATCGCCCAGCGTGATCAGCCGCGATTCCACGCCTTCCTCGCACGCCAGCCCCGCCAGCTCGTCCGGCTCCAGCGGATTGCGCCACTCCCCCCACGGATTGCGGATGAGCAGCGGCTTCTTCTGCCAATAGTCGCGCAGGAACAGGGCGGGATCGAAATGGGAAAGCTGCATCACCAGCCCTTGCCCCTATCCGCCCCCGCTGTCAAAACCCCTACATCTCCAGCCCGATCAGCGTCCCGCTGCCGATACGGTCGACATAGCGTTTGCCGTCAATCTCCAGCCAGTCCGGCGTCACCTCCAGCCGCCGCCCCCGGATGGTCGTGCGCAGATGTTCCACCGCGATCCGGTTGCGCGCGACGATGCGCAGCACGGCCAGGCCATCGCCGCGCGACGCCATCATCGAATAGCGGTCGCCGCGCAGCAGGAAGTGCCAGCTGCCATTGATGGGCAACCATTCATTGCCGTCGATCACCTGCACCGGCTCGCCATCAGGAGCGCCCAGCCGCACGCTGATCCGCGTCGCGCCATTGGTCCGGCGCGGCGGGGCGAAGATCAGGATCGGTTCGCCGTCCAGCGTGATCGGGATCGGTGTGTCGCGCAGCAACCGCGATCCGCCGACGATCAGCTGCGGCAGTTCGGCGGAAAAGGGCAGCCGGTCGCGCGCAAAATGGCGCTGGCGCACGACGGGATTGGCGTGGAAACTCTGCACCTGCGTCGCGGTCAGCCGCCCTTCCTCGACCAGCCCGTGGCAGGTCGGGCACAGCAAGGTCGCGCCATTACTGTCGGGCAGGCCCAGATAGCGATAGATGGTCACCCCGCACCGCACACAGGCGAAACCGCAGGCCAGCCGTATCTCTGCGCGCTGCTCGACCGTCAGTTCCGTCAATGACGGCATCACTCGCAAGCCCATGCAGACGACCCCTTGTCCGCGCCGCACCACATGATGCGGCCCGGCGTTGCTGTTTCTGGCGTCCTCTGCGGCTGGGAACTCTGCCGGTCCCTCAATCTGCTATCGTTGAAATATATGCGTCAAAGTCAAGGGGTAGCGTGAAGCAACCTATCTCTGCGGCAACAGATCCAGGTTGCGCGCGGCGGCAATGGCGCGGATTCGGCCGGGCCGCGGCATATTCTTGATCGCGATTTCGGCGACGTCGCCCGCACTGAACAGCTCGACATGGCCGACGTCGAAGATGCGCTGGCCCAGGCTTTGCGTGATCCGCACGCTGCGGATGCTCGACAGCGCGACTTCGGTGCGCTGCTTGGCCAGCAAGCCACGCTCCATCAGGACTTCGCGCTCGCTCAGCGCCAGCCGCTCACCCTTATGTATCACCCACCACACCGCAATGGCCAGGATGCCGACCACCGACACCAGCAGCAGCGTGAACAGCACGGGGTGCGCCCGGAACATCGCGGGATGCTCATCATATAACCAGCCCTCGCTCATGCCGCCTCCTGCGTCGGGAACACGCCGGTTTGACCATGCCCCCGCGCCATCGTCAAGCCGCCGGTCCCCGACCTGCGCTGGGTTGGTTAACGAAATATTTGCGAGAGATCAGCTAATACTACACAGAATAGTGGAAAACCGATCATGGCACGTAATCTCTACGACCTGGGCGATCGCACACCCGACCCGTCGGGTGCCTGGCTGCATGACAAGCAGGAAAGCCGCACCCGCATCGTGCCGGTGGGCATCATCCTGGTCGCGCTGCTGATCGCGGGCGGTGCCATATTGCTGTTCAAGGATATGTTGCCCGCCCCCGAACATGCCGAGGTCGTTGGCCCGACGACCATTTCCGAACGGTTCGAGAGTTGCGACGACCTGACCGGCGACGCCTGCATCCTCTCGGCGGACAGCTATGCCTATAAAGGCCAACGTTATCGCGTGGCCGACATCAGCGTCCCCAGCCAGGCCGATGCCCAATGTCCGGCCGAAGCCGAACTGGCGCAGCAGGGCCGCACCGCGCTGGCCGCGATGATCAACGGCGGCGCGTTCGACGCCCAGCCCGATCCGATAGATCCCGATCCGTCGGCCAGACTGCTGGTGCGCGACGGCGTGTCGCTGGGCCAGTTGATGATCCTCAAGGGCCATGCCCGGCCCTGGTCGCCCAAGCCGATCAACTGGTGCTTGGGCGGGGCGCGCTGACGGCTGCATTTCCGCCTTTGTCAGACCGCCAAAATTAAAGCACCGAATTGATGCACCTAAAAGGCTGCGCCGTGCTAAACTTCCGGCTCAAAGCCACGGATGCGGGCTTTATGCCTACAGCTTGGCATTATATCCAGGGTACGGCTTTCGCCCCGCGAGCCTCTGGTTTCCGAAGGCTTCGGCCATGGAATTTTTTACGGCTTCTCCGCCAGACTCAACGCACAGCCTGGGATTGGCTATCGTCCGATCCTCCAGCACGCCGCTCCTGCTTCTCGATGACCAACTGGTCGTCCTGGCGGCGAGCGATACATTCTGCATGGCGTTCGGGCTGCGGACCGACGCAGTCGTGGGCATGGAGATTGCGACGCTTGGCGGGGGCGAGTGGGACATATTGCAGTTGCGATCGCTCCTGATCGCGACCCTGTCCGGCAACGCAGCGATCGACGCCTATGAACTGCTGCTGCATCGTCGCTCCGGCGACCTCAATCTCATCCTCAATGCAACGCTGCTCAACTATTCGGGCAGTGAGACGCGCCTGCTGCTGTCGGTCACGGACGTCACCGCCATCCGCCTCGCGGAGCGGCAAAAGGATGATCTTGTCCGCGAAAAAATGGTGCTGCTTCAGGAATTGCAGCATCGCGTCGCCAACAGCCTTCAGATCATCGCCAGCGTGCTGATGCAAAGCGCGCGCCGGGTGCAGTCGGACGAGGCGCGCACCCACCTCAACAACGCCCATCATCGCGTCATGTCGATCGCCACCCTGCAACGGCAGTTGGCGACAACATCGGTCGGCGACGTGGCGCTGCGCCCCTATTTCACCGATCTGTGCAACAGCATCGGCGCGTCGATGATCGCCGATCCCCGCCGCCTGGCGATCACCCCGACCATCGACGAATCGACCACCACGGCGGACGTGTCGGTCAGCCTGGGCCTGATCGTGACCGAACTGGTGATCAACGCGCTCAAACACGCCTTTCCGCGCAAGGTGCATAAGGGACTGATCACCGTAGGCTATGCGTCTGACGGAGAGGGATGGCAGCTGACCGTGGGCGATAATGGCGTTGGTATGCCCGCCAAGGACGCGGAGCCGGGCCTGGGTACGGGGATTGTCGAAGCCCTGTCCAAGCAATTGCGGGCGACGGTGACCATCAGCGATGCCCGTCCCGGCACTTTGGTGTCGATCGTGCATCGCGCACAGCGCAGCACCGGGGACGCTTGACCATGACGACTGCGCCGACCGCGCCGCTATTACTCTATGTGGAGGATGAGATCCTCATTCAGGAAATGCTCGTGTCCGCCCTTGAAGAAGCGGGTTTTCAGCTGCTGGTGGCGGATAATGGCACGCAGGCACTGGACGTGCTGGCCGCGCAAGCCGACCGACTGGACGGCATCATTACCGACATCAATCTGGGCGATGGGCCGGAAGGCTGGCACGTTGCCCGAAAAGCGCGTGAATTGCTCAACATGCTGCCTATCGTCTATGTCAGCGCCGCCAGCGATCATGAATGGTTTTCAAAGGGCGTTCCCAACAGCATCATGATCGCCAAACCCTTCGTCCCCGCGCAGGTCGTTGTGGCGATTTCGTCGCTGCTGACGGTTTCAGGTCAGGGCTGATAGGGGCGACTCAGCCCCCTGCTCCGCACCGCCGCCAGTACATCCCCCGCCAGCCGCGCATAGTCGGCGCAGGCGGCCTGCATCGCCGCGCCGCCGTCACCGTCGCGTAACCCGCCATAGCAATGCCGGTTCTGCGCCGCGCGCATCATGCGCAGCCGCCCGCGCTCGACGCCCGCCAGCCCCAGTTGCTTGCCTGCCCGGCGCCAGGCTTCGGCCGCGCTGAATATCCGTCGTCCCGGATGCACGCCGGGATCAGCGCCAGCCCGCGCGCCCAGCCGGTCGACCCGCTGCGCCTCGACAATCATATCGGTCAGGAACAGGTCCAGTTCGCGCAGGCCATTGCCGATCAGTTTGGCGGGCATCGCGCCACGCCGCTGTATCGCCGCGTCGGGGCACAGGCCCAGCGACATGCCATTGGCCAGAAACGCCGCCGCCCGCTCGATCCGGTCCAGTTGGCCGGTCAGGGCGGCGTGGGGGTCGGTCAGTTCTCGTCGCCCATCCGCAGCGCGGCAATAAACGCCTCCTGCGGAATCTGGACGCTCCCATATTCGCGCATCCGTTTCTTGCCTTCCTTCTGCTTGTCGAGCAGCTTCTTCTTGCGGCTGATGTCGCCGCCATAGCATTTGGCGGTCACGTCCTTGCGCATCGCCGCGATGGTTTCGCGGGCGATCACCTTGCCGCCGATCGCGGCCTGGATCGGGATTTTGAACAAATGGCGGGGGATCAGGTCTTTGAGCCGCTCGCACATGCCGCGTCCGCGCGATTCGGCGGTGCCGCGATGGACGATCATGCTGAGCGCATCGACCGGCTCCGAATTGACCATGATGCTCATCTTGACCAGATCACCCTCGCGATAACCGATCTGGTGATAATCGAAGCTGGCATAGCCGCGGCTGATGCTCTTCAACCGGTCATAGAAATCGAACACCACTTCGTTGAGCGGCAGTTCATAGGTCACCTGCGCGCGGCCGCCGACATAGGTGAGGTTCTTCTGGATGCCGCGCCGGTCCTGGCAGAGTTTCAGGATGGAGCCGAGATATTCGTCGGGGCAATAGATGATCGCCTCGATCCACGGCTCCTCAATCTCGTCAATCTTGGTCGGGTCGGGCATGTCGGCGGGATTGTGCAGTTCGATCTCGCCCGCGCCATAGGTGAGCTGGATCTTGTACACCACCGACGGCGCGGTGGTGATGAGGTCCAGATCATATTCGCGCGTCAGCCGCTCCTGGATGATCTCCAGATGGAGGAGGCCGAGGAACCCGCAGCGGAAGCCGAAGCCCAGCGCCGCGCTGCTCTCCATCTCGAAACTGAAGCTGGCGTCGTTCAGGCGTAGCTTGCTGATGGAGTCGCGCAGCTTGTCGAAATCATTGGCGTCGACCGGGAACAGGCCGCAAAACACCACCGGCTGCACTTCCTTGAAGCCCGGCAGCGGTTTCAGCGCGCCGTTCTTCACCGTGGTGATGGTGTCGCCAACGCGGGTTTCGGTGATGTCCTTGATCTGCGCGGTGATGAAGCCGATTTCGCCCGCCGCCAGTTCGGGCAGCGCCTCGATCTTGGGGCGCATACAGCCGACACGGTCGATCAGATGTTCGGTGCCGCCGATCATGAACTTGATCGCCTGGCCTTTTTTGATCACGCCATTGACGACGCGGACCAGGATGACGACGCCGAGATAAGGGTCGTACCAGCTGTCGACCAGCATCGCTTCCAGCGGGGCGTTGCGGTCGCCCTTGGGCGGCGGGATTTTCTTGACGATGGCTTCGAGTATCTCGTCGATGCCGATGCCCGATTTGGCGCTGGCCAGCACCGCTTCGGATGCGTCGAGGCCGATGACATCCTCGATTTCCTTGCGCACCTTTTCCGGTTCCGCGGCGGGCAGGTCGATCTTGTTGAGGACCGGTACGATCTCATGATCATGCTCGATCGACTGGTAAACATTGGCCAGCGTCTGCGCTTCCACGCCCTGCGCCGCGTCCACGACCAGCAACGCGCCTTCGCACGCGGCAAGGCTGCGGCTGACCTCATAGGCGAAGTCGACATGCCCCGGCGTGTCCATCAGGTTCAGCTCATAGGTCTGACCGTCCTTGGCGACATAGTCCAGGCGCACCGTCTGCGCCTTGATCGTGATCCCACGCTCCTTCTCAATGTCCATATTATCAAGGACTTGGGCGCTCATCTCGCGGTCGGTCAGGCCGCCGGTCCGCTGGATCAGCCGGTCCGCCAGCGTGGACTTGCCATGGTCGATATGGGCGATGATCGAAAAGTTACGGATGTGGCTAAGCTCAGTCATTGCGCGCCGATAGCAGGTGTCATCGGCCCTGTCAGCAGGATCGCGAAAGGCCCGTCCGATAAGATGACAATGGTCGTCACTTGGCCCCACTCCGCTTGGAAGCCGGACGGCGCTATGATATGCTCAGGCAAAATATCGGGCGCGTACAAATTCAGATCAAGCAACAAACGGGGTTCTTGAAAATGCGTGTATTTAAGAGGGTGACCGCAGCGGCGCTCTGCCTGGCGCTGGCCGCGCCGCAAGCCATGGCCGCCGACAAGGGATCGTCCGGTCGCCAGGCCCAGACGAAAAAGCAGATGGAAATCCCCCGCTGCACCAAGCGCCTGGGCACCGTCGCGATCGTCGAGCCGGACAATCAGTGGTGGCGTGAACTGAATCTGGGCAGCCCCGAAGCGATCATCAAGCTGTTCGTCCAGCAATCGGGCTGTTTCGGCATCGTCAATCGCGGCCGTTCAATGGCGAGCCGCAATCTGGAACGCGCGATGGCGGATTCGGGCGAATTGCAGTCGGGCAGCAATCTGGGCAAGGGTCAGGTCAAAGCGGCGGACTATTTCATCCAGCCTGACATTGTGACCACCAACAAGAATAGCGGCGGCAATGCCTTTGGCGGGATGCTGGGCGGGATGCTCGGCGGCCGGATCGGCGGCGCGCTGCTCGGCGGCATCTCGATCAAGAAGAGCGAGGCCAATGTCATGCTGTCGGTCGTCAATGCCCGCACGACCGAAGAAGAAGTGATGGCGGAAGGCTATTTCCGCAAATCGGACCTGAGCTTTGGCGGCGGTGGCGGCCTTGGCTGGATGGGTGGTCTGGCTGCGGTCGGTGGGGGCGGTTACCAGAATACCGACATCGGTCAGGTGATCGTGCTGGCCTATCTGGACGCCTATACCAAGATGGTGACGCAGATGGGCGGCCTGCCTGAAAATGCGGCAGCGGCAGCGCCCGTCGCCAAGTAAGATCAGGAGGGGCGCGGCCGGACTATCTGGCTGCGCCCTTTTTCAAGCCGGGACGATGGCGACCGCTGCCCGTTCGCGGCGGCGTTTCCACCAGCCCAAGATCGCCTCCCCCACTGGCCGTTCGACCACGCGGTTGATCGCTGTCCCCAGCAGCAGCGCCACGGCGAAGGCGGCGAAGAAGCCGATCCAGGGGCTATAGCCTGCCTTGGCAACCTCCAGCATGACAATGAAGCCGACATGCTGGTGGATGAGGTAGAAGGAATAGCTGATCCCGCCCAGCCAGACGAGCGGGCGCAGGCTGAGGAAATGCAGCCGCCCCGCAATCAGCGCCGCGAAGGCCGCGATCAGGACGCAAGCGACGATGGTCACGTCCCACGTCTCGATCGTCGCCACCGATGCCAGGGCCAATAACATATAAGGCGCCTGTTGCCACCAGCTGCGCCGTCCGGCCCAGACGCGGTAGGACAGCATCCCGATGACGAAAAAGGGCAGATAGCGCAGCACCAGCAGCATGATGATGCGTTCAGGCATATCGGGCCACGCGAAATAGAGCCAGCGCACCGCCAGCCATGCCGCCAGCACCGGTTCAAGCCGCTTGAGGCCCGCAAAGCGCCACAGCGCGATCATGCAGACATAGAAGCCGATCTCCACCGTCAGCGTCCAATAGGCGCCGTCTACTTCGGGCATGAAGGCGAAGCCCTGTAACATGGTGAAGTTGGCAAGGATCGCCACTGGGCCAACCAGCAACTGGGTTGCATGCGCCAGATATTCGATACCCAGCGTCAGCAGCATCGCGACGATATAGGCGGGATAGAGACGCGCGAAGCGGTTGACGATGAAGTCCGCGACCGATCCGATCCGGTCGAGCGTGAAGAAGATCGCAAAGCCCGAAATGGTGAAGAACAGCAGCACCCGATAGTTTCCGCCGGGGAAGCTGAAAGGGACATGGCTGGCCTGCGGAAACAGCTCGTGGAAGCGGGTGGAATAATGGAAGATCAGCACGCACAACGCCCCGATGCCGCGCAAGGCGTCCAGCTCGGTCAGGCGAGTGCGGGAGGGAGGCGATCCGGTCATGCTGCGGTATAGCAACAAGTCAGCAATAAATCAGTTAACATCGTGGTTAACTATCGTGCCTTAACCCTCTTTTGTTGCCGATAGTTTGCCAGATCGCATCAGTCAGGCCGTCAGTGCGCCTCGGCAGCCCGTTTCAGGCCCTGCAACTGTTCGTTCAGCACCTGATCGACGATCGGCGCCATCACGGCTGGACCACCGCGCAAATAGCCCCCCACCACATAGGTCATGATGACCTGAACCCCCTTGCCCTTTGGCTGGATCGTAAAGTCGAGCGTGCCAACGACGCCTTCGCTCTGGAGCGGCCCCAGCGCGGCTGAGAGGCGCAACTGTTTGCCCGGCACGGCATAGATGACCCGGCCATGTTCGACACTGCCGGGTTTGCCGGAGGGATCAGGCATGGTTTCGCAAAAGCAGCCGCCAGCGCGCGGGTCGAGCGTCATATTGGCGGAATCGCCGCTATAGGTGTGACTGTCATTCCACCAGCGGCCGGGAGCGCTAAGCAACGCATAGACCGCGCCAGCCTCCGCCGCGATCTCGACGCTGCTTTGCGTCGCAAAACCGATATCGGTGGTCGCCGTTACAGCAGAATGGGCTGGAGCAGCCATCGCCGCACCAGCCCATGCCAATAATCCGATCATGCGCATCATGCCCTCCCCCTTTGTGTGCGGAGGGCAGTCTAGCTCAGGCGACGCCGCCGTCCAAGATGGCGGCGATCGCGACGCTGACATCGTCCATGTCCGCCATGCCATCGACGCGCGACACGATGCCGCGGGCTTCGTAGATCGGCAGGATCGGTGCGGTCTTGGCGCGATATTCGGCCATGCGGGTGCGCACCGTTTCCTCATTGTCGTCGGGACGACGCTTGAATTCGGTGCCACCGCACTTGTCGCAGACGCCTTCAGCCTTGGGCGTCTTGAACGTGTCGTGATAGCCTTCGCCGCAGCTGGCGCAGGTGAAGCGGCCAGTGATGCGTTCGACCAGTGCGTCTTCATTGACTTCCAGTTCGACGACATGGTCGAGCGAACGGCTGCGCTGCTCCAATATGGCGTCGAGCGAATGGGCCTGCGCCTGCGTCCGCGGATAGCCGTCGAAGATGACCCCGGTGTCGGGGGCGAGCGCATCCAGCGCCTCGCCGATGATGCCGGATACGACTTCGTCAGGCACCAGCGCGCCCGATTCCATCAGCGCCTTGGCCTGCAACCCTACGGGCGTGCCCGCCTTTACCGCGGCGCGCAGCATGTCGCCGGTCGACAGCTGGACCATGCCCCGGCTTTCGACCAGACGGCTGGCCTGCGTCCCCTTGCCAGCGCCCGGAGGGCCAAGCAGAATGATATTCATTGCGCGCATTCTCCCCTGTTGTGCGCCCAGAGCCGTTCTGCGCCGATCAGCGCATACGGCCTTTCAGCTTCGCCTTCTTGATCAGGTCCCCATATTGATGGGCGAGCAGATGGCTTTGAATCTGGGTCACCGTGTCGACCGTAACATTGACGACGATCAACAAGCTAGTCCCACCAAGGTAGAATGGAATTCCCGCCCGTGCGATGGCGAACTCCGGCACCAGACAGATGAACGCGAGATAGGCCGCGCCAATCACCGTGATGCGCGTCAGCACATAATCCAGGTAATTTTCGGTATTTTTGCCCGGACGGATGCCAGGAATGAAGCCGCCATTGCGCTTGAGATTGTCGGCCGTTTCTTCCGGGTTGAACACCACAGCGGTGTAGAAGAAGCAGAAGAACACGATGCCAAGGCCGTACAGCGCCATATAGACCGGGCTGCCGTGCGACAGATACTGGTTCAGCGTCAGCACGAAATCGCCCAGCTTGCTCTCACCCGCGACGGTCTGGCCCGCGAACTGCGAGATGGTGAGCGGCATCAGCAGCAGCGAGCTGGCGAAGATCGGCGGGATCACGCCAGCGGTGTTGACCTTGAGCGGCAAGTGGCTGCGATCCGCCTGCATCAAGCCCTGGCGCGTCTGGCGCTTGGGATATTGAATCAGGACGCGGCGCTGGGCGCGCTCCATGAAGCAGATCAGAAGGACCAGGCCAACGGCCATCACCATGACCAGGAAGATCAGCAGGCCGGAGATCGTGCCTTCGCTGCCCGACTTGAACAGGTTGCTGAGCGTCACCGGCAGTTGGGCGACGATGCCCGCCATGATGATGAGCGACACGCCATTGCCGATGCCGCGCGAGGTGATCTGTTCGCCCAGCCACATCAGGAACATGGTGCCGCCGATCAGCGAGACCACGGCGGTCAGGCGGAACAACATGCCCGGTTCGATGACAGCGGCCACGCCCGATTGCGCGCCAAAGCCTTCAAGCCCGACGGCAATGAAATAGCCCTGCACCGCGGTCAGGCCGACCGTGCCATAGCGGGTATATTGATTGAGCTTCTTGCGCCCGCTCTCGCCTTCCTTCTTGATCGCCGCCAGTTTGGGCGAGAGCGACGCGCCCAGCTGCACCACGATCGAGGCGGTGATATAGGGCATGACGCCGAGCGCGATCAGGCTCATGCGCGACAGGCTGCCACCGGAGAAGGTGTTGAAGATGTCGAGGATGCCGCCCTGCGTCTGGCTGTAGAGCTGCGACAGGGCCGTCGGATCGACGCCGGGCAGCGGCACGAAGCTGAGGAAACGGAACACGATCAGCGCGCCCAGCGTAAACCACAGGCGCTTCTTGAGGTCGGTCGCCTGGCTGAATTTCGCGAGGCTGAGATTGGATGCGAGCTGGTCGGCTCTCGATGCCATGGTGGCTGCCCTTCAAATCATGCGTGCCGGAGCGCCAAGGCCCCGGAGCGGAATCGCTCATCCCTTAGCGGGACGGGTTAGCCGTGTCGAACGGGGAGTTGCCGCGCAAGCGACAAATAGACCCCCAGATGCGCACAGCCCCGCCAACCCATATCGGGCAGCGGGGCCATACATGCAAGTCTGGGACGGCGGATTAGGCCTTCCGGGCAGCCTTGGCAGCGGCGAGCGCCGTACCCTTCTTGGCCTTCGCCTTGTCAGCAGCGGCGACCACTTCGATCACCTCAACCTTGCCACCGGCCTTTTCGACCGCTTCCAGAGCGCCCTTCGACGCACCGGAGACCAGGAAGCTGACCTTGGCAGTCAGTTCACCCTTGGCGAGCAAACGGACGCCGTCCTTGCCGCCACGGGCAAGCGAAGCGGCCTTGAGTGCGGCATGATCGATGGTCGCGTTGGCGTCCAGCTTGCCGGCGTCGATCGCCTTCTGCACCGCGCCCAGGTTCACGATCGCAAAATCGCTGGCGAAGATGTTGTTGAAGCCGCGCTTCGGGATGCGCATGTGGAGCGGCATCTGGCCACCCTCGAACCCGTTAATGGCGACGCCCGAACGCGCCTTGGCGCCCTTCTGGCCGCGACCGGCGGTCTTGCCCTTGCCCGAACCGATGCCGCGTCCAACGCGCATACGGCCCTTGCGGGCGCCATCATTGTCACGGATGTCATTGAGTTTCATGTCTTGCACTCGCTTTCGCTATGTTCGCGCTATCCCCAGGTGGGGAACCAAAGAGGCAGGGCCGATAGCCCAGCCTTAGAAAAAACGAAAGAGGGGTTTCCCCCTCTCCCGCTTGATTTCGTCGGATCGAAGGGCTTTAGCCTTCGACCACCTGCACCATGTGGGGCAGCTTACGGATGGCACCGCGGACTTCCGCCGTGTCTTCCAGTTCCACCACGCGGTTCATCTTGCCCAGGCCCAGACCGATCAGAATCTTCTTCTGGTCGGCGGGACGGCGGATCGGTGAACCGATCTGCTTGATCTTGATCTTGGCCA
The DNA here is from genome assembly GCF_057809055.1 of Sphingobium sp. FG58. NCBI lineage: Bacteria > Pseudomonadati > Pseudomonadota > Alphaproteobacteria > Sphingomonadales > Sphingobiaceae > Sphingobium > Sphingobium sp. FG58. The sequence goes on from NZ_JBMDJF010000001.1 coordinate 385,155, forward strand.
TATCGCTTACTCCGCAATCGCTTCGGCGTCGGCAGCGGCCAACTCGACCGAGGCACCACCGCGACGAAGCAGGTCAGCGACCTTCTTGCCGCGACGCTGCGCCACCGACTTGGGGCTGGTCTGCTCGCCCAGCGCCGCAAAGGTCGCCCGGATCATGTTATAGGGGTTCGACGTGCCGTTGGACTTGGTCACGACGTCCGCAACGCCCAGGCTTTCGAACACGGCGCGCATCGGACCACCGGCGATGATACCCGTACCGGCAGGCGCCGAACGGACCGTCACCTTGCCCGCACCGAAATGGCCAAGGCCATCATGATGCAGCGTGCGGCCTTCCTTAAGCGGAACGCGAACCATTGCCTTCTTGGCAGCGGCGGTCGCCTTGCTGATCGCTTCAGGCACTTCGCGTGCCTTGCCATGACCGAAGCCCGCACGACCCTTGCCGTCGCCAACGACGACCAGAGCGGCGAAACCGAAGCGCTTGCCGCCCTTGACGGTCTTGCTGACGCGGTTGATGTGAACCAGCTTCTCGATCAGTTCTTCGCCCTGATCTTCGTCGCGGTTGCCGCCACGACGATCGTCACGACGGCCACGGCCGCCACGATCGCCGCCGCCACGGTTGCGATCGCCGCCGCCACGGTTGCCACGGGCACCGCGGCCAGGACCGCGACCTTCGGTCGGTGCAGCGTCTGCACCGTCGACGGGCGCAGCGACTTCAATGGTGTTTTCGTCAGCCATGCTCAGAACTCCAGCCCGGCTTCACGGGCCGCATCGGCCAGCGCCTTGACGCGGCCATGGAAAAGGAAACCGCCGCGGTCGAACACGACGCGGGTGACGCCGGCCTTGGTCGCGGCTTCCGCCACGCGCTTGCCAACGTCGGCAGCCGCATCAGCGGTTGCGCCGGTCTTGCCGCGCACGTCCTTGTCCAGGGTCGAGGCGGCGGCGACGGTGGTGCCGGCGGCGTCATCAATGACCTGGGCGTAGATGTGACGGCCCGAACGGTGAACGCTCAGACGCGGGCGATTGCCCGACACGGCCTTGAGGGCGGTGCGAACGCGGCGACGACGCCGCGCGAAGAGGGAAAGCTTTGCCATCTTACTTCTTCTTCCCTTCCTTGCGGAAGATGAATTCGCCGTCGTACTTGATGCCCTTGCCCTTATAGGGTTCGGGCTTACGCCAGCGACGGATCTCGGCCGCAACCTGTCCGACCTTCTGCTTGTCGATACCGATGATCTCGACCGTGGTGTTATCCGGGGTCTTGATCTCGATCCCTTCGGGGATCGCGTAATCGACGTCGTGGCTGTAGCCCAGCTGCAACTTCAGGTTCTTGCCCTGCGAGTTGGCGCGGTAGCCGACGCCGGTGATCAGCAGCTTCTTGGTGAAGCCTTCGGTCACACCGGTGATCAGGTTCTGGACGAGCGTGCGCTGCATACCCCAAAAGGCGCGAGCCGCTTTGGTCTTGTTGGCTGGCTGCACCGAAATGCCGTCATTTTCCAACGTGTAGCTGATCTCGTCGCGCAGCGGCATGGCGAGGGTGCCCTTGGGGCCCTTCACCGAGAGCTGCCCGCCCTCGATGGTCGCGGTCACCCCATTGGGGATCGCGACCGGTTTTTTACCGATGCGGCTCATTAGAACACCTCCGCCAGCACTTCGCCGCCGACATTCTGTTCGCGCGCTTCCGCGTCGGACAGAACACCCTTGGGCGTCGAGACAATGGTGATGCCCAGGCCATTGCGGACTACCGGCAGTTCCTTGGAACCCGAATAGACGCGGCGGCCAGGCTTGGACACGCGAGCGACATGCTTGATGGCCGGCTGGCCTTCAAAATATTTCAGCTCGATGCGCAGGCCGGGGTGGGCGCCAAGCGCTTCCTCGGAATAACCACGGATATAGCCTTCGCGCTGAAGCACGTCGAGAACGCGGGCGCGCAGCTTGGACGCGGGGGACATAACGCTGTCCTTCTTCGCCTGCTGCCCGTTGCGGATGCGGGTGAGCATATCACCCAGGGGATCGGTCAATGCCATGAGATGATATCCTTACCAGCTCGACTTGGTGACGCCGGGGATCAGGCCCTTGTTGGCCAGATCACGCAGCTGAATACGGCAGAGCCGGAATTTGCGGTAATAAGCGCGCGGGCGACCGGTCAGCTCGCAGCGATTACGCACGCGAGTGGGGTTACCGTTGCGGGGAATTTCCGCCATCTTCAGACGGGCGATCAAACGATCACCGTCGTCAGCATTGGTATCATTTGCGATCGTCTTGAGCTTCGCATAACGGCCGGCATATTTCTTCACCAGCTTCTTGCGACGTTCATTCTTGTTGATCGAACTCAGTTTCGCCATGACTTAAGTTCTCTTCCTTAGCTAATGCGTTGGGAGAGAAGCGGGGCCGATTAAGCCGCCTGCTTCTCTTCTTCCTGCGGGAAGGGGAAACCGAACAGGCGCAGCAGCTCGCGCGCCTCGTCGTCCGTCTTCGCGGTGGTGGTCACGATGATGTCCATGCCGCGCACCTTGTCGACGCGGTCATAGCTGATCTCCGGGAAGATGATCTGTTCCTTGATGCCGAAGGCATAGTTGCCACGGCCGTCAAAGCTTTTGGGGTTCAGACCACGGAAGTCGCGCACGCGGGGGAGCGCGATGTTGATCAGGCGATCCAGAAATTCATACATGCGCTCGCGGCGCAGCGTGACCTTGGCACCGATCGGCATCCCCTCACGCAGCTTGAACTGCGCGATCGACTTCTTCGCCTTGGTGATGACCGGCTTCTGGCCAGCGATCAGTTCCATTTCCTCGGCGGCCTGGGTGACCTTCTTCTTGTCCTGGGTCGCTTCGCCCACGCCCATGTTGAGCGTGATCTTTTCGATCCGGGGGATTTCCATGACGTTCTTATAACCGAATTTCTCGGTCATCGCCTTGATGATCTCGGCGTCATAGAGCGCCTTGGAGCGCGGGATATAAATGTCGGCCATTACAGCACCTCACCGGACTTGACGGCGACGCGAACCTTCTTGCCGTCGCGCTCCTCGAAACGAACGCGGGTCGGCTTGCCGTCCTTATCGGCGACCGCCACGTTCGAGATGTGGAGCGGCGCAGGCTTGCGCTCGATGCCGCCCTGCGGGTTCGACTGGTCGGGCTTGCGATGCTTCACATGCACGTTGATGCCTTCGACAAGAACCTTGTCGTCCTTGGGCATCACCTGAAGGACAGCGCCGGTACGGCCCTTGTCCTTGCCAGCCAGGACGACAATCTTGTCGCCCTTCTTGATCTTAGCAGCGCTCATTACAGCACCTCAGGGGCTAGGCTGATGATCTTCATGTGCTTCTTGGCACGCAGTTCACGAACCACGGGGCCAAAGATACGGGTGCCGATCGGCTCCTCGTTCTTGTTGATCAGCACAGCGGCGTTACCGTCGAAACGGATCACCGAACCATCGGCCCGACGAATGTCCTTGGCGGTACGCACGATGACGGCGCGGTGAACGTCGCCCTTCTTGACCTTGCCGCGCGGAGCCGCTTCCTTGACGGAGACGACGATGATGTCGCCAACGCCGGCGAAGCGCCGCTTCGACCCGCCCAGCACCTTGATGCACTGGACGCGCTTGGCGCCGCTGTTGTCCGCGACGTCAAGATTGGATTGCATCTGGATCATGGATCCGGTTCCTTCTTATTTGGCCTACCGGAAAAATTCCGGCGGTTCCGAATTTCGTGCCTGGACCCTTGGAGTCATACGCGAAGCGCGGGCCTGTAACCCCTTCTGAACGAAAAGGCCAGCCCCGCGTCGCAATTAGACTCAAAGAGTCGGTGACCTATCCCTCAGGCCGCCGTTTCCGGCGACTTGTGGGTGTCCACGCGCTCGATGACCTTCCAGGTCTTGAGCTTGGAAATCGGGGCGGTTTCCTCGATGCGGACCGTCTCGCCTTCCTTGTAGACATTGCCCTCGTCATGGGCATGATATTTCTTCGAACGACGAATGATCTTGCCGTAGAGCGCGTGCTTTACCTTGCGCTCCACGCGAACGACCACCGTCTTGTCGGTCTTGTCGGAAACCACAGTTCCCGTCAGCACGCGCTTGGGCATCGTGTGGTTCCTTTACTTGGCAGCGGAGCTGTTACGCTCCGTCTGCAGGGTCTTGATCTGAGCGATCGACCGGCGGACTTCCTTGACCCGGCTGGGCTTTTCCAGCTGGTTGGTGGCCGCCTGGAAACGCAGGTTGAACTGCTCGCGCTTCAGGTTGTTCAGCTCGGTCGACAGCTCGTCGTCCGTCTTGGTCTTGAGGTCAGCAACATTCGCCATGACCTTAGCCCTCCAGATGCGAGGTGTCGCCGAGGCGGGCGACAACCTTCGTCTTGATCGGCAGCTTCATCGCGGCACGCGAGAAAGCCTCAGCTGCGAGCGGACCGGGCACGCCGTCCAGCTCGAACAGAATGCGGCCGGGGGCGACGCGGGCCGCCCAATATTCGACCGAACCCTTGCCCTTGCCCTGACGGACTTCGGCCGGCTTCTTCGTCACCGGAACGTCGGGGAACACGCGGATCCACAGACGGCCCTGGCGGCGGATGTGGCGCGTGATCGCGCGGCGGGCCGCTTCGATCTGGCGCGCGGTGATCCGTTCCGGCTCCATGGCCTTCAGGCCGTAGGCGCCGAAGTTCAGCGCAGTGCCGCCCTTCGCATCGCCCTTGATCCGGCCCTTGAAGGTCTTGCGGAACTTCATTTTCTTCGGTTGCAGCATGACGCTATACCCTATTCAAAATCAGCGCGCCGGACGCACGCCGGAGGTCTGAGCCTCCAGCATGAGCCGGTCGGTCGCGAACGGATCATGGCCGAGAATCTCGCCCTTGAAGATCCACACCTTGATCCCGCACACGCCATAGGCGGTATGCGCGGTGGCTTCGGCATAGTCGACGTTCGCACGCAGCGTGTGCAGCGGAACGCGGCCTTCGCGATACCATTCGACGCGCGCGATTTCCGCGCCGCCCAGACGGCCGCCACAGGTGATCTTGATGCCTTCGGCACCCAGACGCAGCGCGGACTGAACCGCCCGCTTCATCGCCCGGCGGAATGCCACGCGGCGTTCCAGCTGGTCGGCAATGCCCTGCGCGACGAGACGGCTGTCGACTTCCGGCTTGCGGATTTCGACAATGTTCAGCGACACGTCGGACGAGGTCAGCGCACCCAGCTTCTTGCGAAGCTTCTCAATGTCCGCACCCTTCTTGCCGATGATGACACCCGGACGGGCGGCATAGATCGACACGCGGCACAGCTTGGCGGGACGCTCGATCACGACCTTGGAGATCGCGGCCTGCGGCATGTTCTTGAAGATGAACTGGCGGATCTTGAGATCTTCCAGCAGGAGACGACCATAGTCGGCACCTTCGGCGAACCAGCGGCTGTCCCAGGTACGGTTGATCTGGAGACGCAGACCGATCGGATTGCTCTTGTGACCCATGTGCTTACGCCTCCGCTTCTTCGCCAGCTTCACGCACGACGATACGCACGCGGCTGTAAGGCTTGAGGATCCGGGTCGACTTGCCGCGGCCACGGGCATGGAAGCGCTTGAGCGTGAACGCCTTGCCTACCGATGCTTCCGCGACGACCAGTGCGTCGACATCCAGATTGTGATTATTTTCGGCGTTGGCGATGGCCGAAGCCAGCACCTTGCGCACGTCGACCGCCATCGCCTTCTTGGAGAAGGCGAGGATATTCAGCGCGTCCTCGACCTTGCGGCCGCGGATGAGCGTGGCGACCAGGTTCAGCTTCTGGGCCGAACCACGGATCTGCGTGCCAACGGCCAGCGCTTCATTGTCGGCGACGCGACGCGGAGCTTTTTCCTTGCTCATTAGCGCTTGCCCTTCTTGTCGGCAGCGTGGCCGGGGAAGAAGCGGGTCGGAGCGAATTCGCCCAGCTTGTGACCCACCATTTCCTCGTTCACGGAGACCGGAACATGCTTGCGGCCGTTATAGACGTTGAACGTCAGACCAACGAACTGCGGCAGGATGGTGGAACGACGCGACCAGGTCTTGATCGGCGCACGGCCACCCGCGTCCTGCGCGGCTTCCGCCTTCTTCAGAAGGCTGAGGTCCACGAACGGACCTTTCCAGACGGAACGAGCCATCTCGCTTACCTCTTCTTCTTCGCGTGGCGGCTACGGATAATCATCTTATCCGTCGCCTTGTTGTGGCGGGTGCGGGCACCCTTGGTCGGCTTGCCCCAGGGCGTGACCGGATGACGGCCGCCAGAGGTCCGGCCTTCACCACCACCATGCGGGTGATCGACCGGGTTCTTGGCAACACCGCGGGTCAGAGGACGAATGCCCTTCCAACGGTTGCGGCCTGCCTTGGCGAGGTTGGTATTGCCATTGTCCGGGTTGCTGACGGCACCGATGGTGCCCATGCAGTCGGAACGAATGTAGCGCTGTTCACCCGACGACAGGCGAACCATGACCATGCCGCGGTCACGACCGACGAGCTGGGCATAGGTGCCTGCCGAACGGCAGAGCTGACCGCCCTTGCCTGGCTTCATTTCGATGTTGTGGATGATCGTGCCGACCGGCATCTGACCCAGTTCCATCGCATTGCCCGGCTTCACGTCGGTCTTTTTCGCCGCGATGACCTTGTCACCGGGGGCCAGACGCTGCGGCGCCAGGATATAGGCCTGGGTGCCGTCGGGATAGTTGACCAGCGCGATGAAGGCGGTGCGGTTGGGGTCATATTCCAGACGCTCGACCGTACCTTCGACGTCCCACAAGCGACGCTTGAAATCGATGATACGATAGCGCTGCTTGTGACCGCCGCCGATACCGCGCGAGGTCACATGACCCTTGTTGTTGCGGCCACCGGTCTTGCGCTTGCCTTCGGTCAGCGCCTTGACGGGCTTCCCTTTGTGCAGGCTCGACTTGTCGACCAGGATCAGGCCGCGCTGGGCGGGGCTGGTCGGGTTATAGTGCTTGAGTGCCATGGTCCGCGCCTCAGATACCGGTGGTGACGTCGATGGACTGGCCTTCGGCCAGCGTCACGATCGCCTTCTTGACGTCCGAACGCTTGTAGGGCTTGCCCTTCCAGCGCTTGGTCTTGCCCTTCTGCACCAGCGTGTTGACCGCTTTGACGGTCACGCCGAACAGTGCTTCGACAGCGGCCTTGATTTCCGGCTTGGTCGCGGTGTTGGCGACCTTGAAAACCACGGCGTTGTTTTCGCTCAGGAGCGTCGACTTCTCGGTGATGTGCGGCGCGACGACGACGTCATAATGACGGTTGTCGACGGTTCCGGCTTGCTTTTTAGCCATTGAAACGGGCCTCCAGCTTTTCGACCGCAGCGCGCGTGAGCACCAGCGAGTCGGCTTTCAATATGTCGTAGACATTGGCGCCGACGGCAGGGAGCAGGTCCACGCCGATGATGTTGGCCGATGCCTTGGCAAAGCTGATGTTCACAGCGTCACCGTCGATGAACAGCACCTTGGTGAGGTTCAGCTTGGCGAGGCTGGCGACCAGCGCCTTGGTCTTGCCTTCGGCAACATCCAGGCTGTCGATGATCGTCAGCGTTCCGGCCTTGACCTTCGACGACAGCGCCATCTTCAGACCCAGCGCGCGAACCTTCTTGTTCAGCGAGGGGTTGAAGTCACGGACGCGGGCGCCGTGGGCCTTACCACCGCCGATGAACACCGGCGCGCGGCGATCGCCGTGACGGGCGGTGCCGCCGCCCTTCTGGCGGCCGAACTTCTTGCCGGTGCGGGCAACATCGCTACGCTCACGGGTGCCGCGAGCGGTGCCGCGACGCTTTTCGAGCTGCCAGGTGACGACGCGATGCAGGATGTCGGCGCGGGGCTCGATACCGAAAACGGCATCGTTCAGCTCCAGATCGCCAGCTTCTGCTGCGTCGAGGGTCTGTACCTTGACCTTCATGGTTTAGCCCTCCTGGCCTTCGGTGACGTCGGTCGCCACGGCTTCTTCAGCCGGGGTGTTCGCAGCGTCATTGCTGTTGTCAGCCTTTTTCAGGCTGGCGGGATAGGGTGCATCCGCCGGACGAGCGACCTTGACCGCGTCCTTGACGGTGAGCCAGGTGCCCTTGGCGCCCGGAACGCTGCCCTTGACGAAAATCAGGCCACGCTCGACGTCGGTGCGCACGATTTCCAGATTCTGCTGGGTACGTTCACGATCGCCCATGTGACCGGCCATCTTCTTGTTCTTGAAGACGCGACCCGGATCCTGGCGGTTACCCGTCGAACCATGGGCACGATGGCTGATCGACACGCCGTGGGTGGCGCGCATACCGCCGAAGCCCCAACGCTTCATAGCGCCGGCAAAGCCCTTACCCTGCGTGTGACCCGCCACGTCGACCAGTTGGCCGGCGATGAAATGGTCAGCGGCGATTTCTGCACCGACATCGAGGAGTGCATCCTCGGCGACACGGAATTCGACCAGACGTGCCTTAGGCTCCACTTCCGCCTTGGCGAAGTGACCGCGCTGCGGCTTGGCGACATTCTTAACTTTCGCGGTGCCGGCACCCAGCTGCACGGCCACATAGCCGTCGCTGTCCACATCCTTCCGAGCCACGACCTGGTTGCCTTCAAGGGCCAGAACCGTAACCGGAACATGACGCCCGTCCTCTTGGAACAGGCGGGTCATCCCGACTTTCTTCGCGATCACGCCAGTGCGCATGATCCATACTCCCAATAGAGGCCCGCCTTATCAGCGGGCGTATCCAACGAAAAAACCGCTCAGGATTTCTCCTTCGCGGCCAACCCTTTGCTTGTAGATCACCCCGTCTGGGTTGGATGCCACCCCCTATTCGGGAACAGCGACGGGGGACCAGGGCCACGGCATGAGCCGCGCGGTATCCCTTGTGTCGTTTGAGCTTCCACCCTTCCCTAAAAGAAAGAGGGGGCGGAATACCCGATACCCTGCTCACCTTTCGGTCAGCAGGGACTTGCTGGCTTTAGGCCAGCTTGATCTCGACGTTCACGCCGGCAGCCAGGTCCAGCTTCATCAGCGCGTCGACCGTCTGCGGCGTCGGCTGCACAATGTCAAGCATACGCTTGTAAGTGCGGACTTCGAACTGTTCGCGCGACTTCTTGTCGACGTGCGGGCCACGGTTGACCGTGAACTTTTCGATGCGCGTCGGCAAAGGAATGGGGCCGCGAATGAGGGCGCCGGTGCGGCGGGCGGTGTCGGCGATATCGCCGGTCGCCTGATCGAGCACGCGATGATCGAACGCCTTGAGGCGAATGCGGATGTTGCTGTCCATGTCCTACTACCGATGCGAAAGAGCCAAAAAACAAACCGCCCCGTTTAGACCCTCTAGCGCAAAGCCGGCGAGGATCGGTCCGAGGCGGTTAAAATCCGAGCCGCGCGAATCAGGTGACCCGCGCGGCTCGCTGCCTATATTACTTGGTGACTGCCGAGACAACCCCCGAACCGACGGTCCGGCCGCCTTCGCGGATCGAGAAGCGCAGACCCTGCTCCATCGCGATCGGGGCGATGAGCTTGACGCCGAGCTTCACGTTGTCGCCGGGCATGACCATCTCGGTGCCTTCAGGCAGCACGACTTCGCCGGTCACGTCGGTGGTGCGGAAGTAGAACTGCGGACGGTAGTTGGCGAAGAACGGCGTGTGACGGCCACCCTCTTCCTTCGACAGAACATAGACTTCCGATTCGAACTCGGTGTGCGGCTTGATCGAGCCGGGCTTGCAGAGAACCTGGCCACGCTCAACGTCTTCACGGCCAACGCCACGAACCAGCGCGCCGATATTGTCGCCAGCTTCACCCTGATCGAGCAGCTTGCGGAACATTTCAACGCCGGTGACGACGGTCTTGCGGGTGTCCTTGAGGCCGACGATCTCGACTTCTTCACCAACCTTGACGATGCCGGTTTCAACGCGGCCGGTCACAACCGTACCACGGCCGGAGATCGAGAACACGTCTTCGATCGGCATCAGGAAGGGCTTGTCGACCGGACGGTCGGGCTGCGGGATCCAGCTGTCGACCGACTGCATCAGCTTCAGAACGGCGTCATGGCCGATTTCGTTGTTGGTGCCGTTGAGGGCGCAAACAGCCGAACCCGGAATGATGGGGATGTTGTCGCCGTCAAAGTCATAGGACGACAGCAGCTCGCGGATTTCCAGCTCGACCAGTTCCAGAATTTCTGGATCGTCGACCAGGTCAACCTTGTTCATGAACACGACCATCTGCGGCACGCCGACCTGACGGGCGAGCAGGATGTGCTCGCGGGTCTGGGGCATCGGGCCGTCGGTGGCGGACACGACCAGGATCGCGCCGTCCATCTGGGCGGCACCGGTGATCATGTTCTTCACATAGTCAGCGTGACCGGGGCAATCGACGTGCGCATAGTGGCGCTGCTCGGTTTCATATTCGACGTGGGCGGTCGAAATTGTGATGCCGCGCTCGCGCTCTTCAGGCGCCTTGTCGATATTGTCATACGACGTGAAGGTCGCGCCGCCGGTTTCGGCCAGTACCTTCGTGATCGCTGCGGTCAGCGAGGTCTTGCCATGGTCGACGTGACCGATGGTGCCGATGTTGCAATGCGGCTTCGTCCGCTCAAACTTAGCTTTCGCCATTTTATCCTACCTTCTAATCAAATCCGATGGGTTTGACCGCTCGGCCGCGCCTTGCGAAGGCGCGTCCATAGCAGCAAATTCGCATAATGAAAGCCCTAACCGCCCCGTTTGCACGGGGCGGATCAGGATTTTCAGGCCATCTTGGCCTTCACCTCGTCAGCGACATTCTGCGGCACTTCATCATAGTGCGAGAACGACATGGAATAGCTGGCCCGACCCTGGGTGAAAGAGCGCAGCGTATTCACATAACCGAACATGTTGGCCAGCGGGACCATGGCATCGACAGTCTGTGCGTTGCCGCGGCTGTCGGTGCCCTGGATCTGGCCACGACGGCTGTTCATGTCGCCGATGACGTCACCCAGATAGTCTTCCGGGGTCACGACTTCGACCTTCATGATCGGTTCGAGCAGCTTGATGCCCGACTTCTGCGCCGCTTCGCGCATCGCGCCACGGGCACAGATTTCGAACGCCAGAGCCGACGAGTCGACGTCATGATAGGCGCCGTCATAGAGATGGACTTCGAAGTCGATGATCGGGAAGCCGATCAACTGACCGGTCAGCGCCGTCTCACGGAAGCCCTTTTCGACCGAGGGGATATATTCCTTGGGAATATTGCCGCCCTTGATCTCGTCGAAGAACTGATAGCCCGAACCACGCTCGCCAGGAATGACGGTCGCCTTGATGCGGCCGAACTGACCCGAACCACCCGACTGCTTCTTGTGGGTATAGTCGATGTCGACCTTCTTCGCGAGATATTCGCGATAGGCCACCTGCGGCGCACCGACATTGGCTTCGACCTTGAACTCGCGACGCATACGGTCGACGAGGATTTCCAGGTGAAGCTCGCCCATGCCCTTGATGATGGTCTGGCCCGATTCGTGATCGGTCGACACGCGGAAGCTGGGATCTTCGGCCGACAGGCGATTGAGCGCGATGCCCATCTTTTCCTGGTCCGCCTTGGTCTTGGGTTCCACCGACAGTTCGATAACCGGCTCAGGGAATTCCATCCGCTCCAGCACGATCGGCTGACGCTCGGCGCACAGCGTGTCGCCGGTGGTGGTTTCCTTCATGCCGGCCAGCGCGATGATGTCGCCGGCAAATGCTTCGTCAACGTCCTTACGTTCGTTGGCGTGCATTTCGAGCATACGCCCGACCTTTTCCTTCTTATCCTTCACCGAGTTCAGGTAAGTACCCTTGACGAGCGTACCCGAATAGATGCGGATGAAGGTGAGCGAACCCACGAACGGATCGTTCATCACCTTGAACGCCAGCGCGCTGAACGGCGCGTCGTCGGTCGCGGGACGGCTGTCCGGCTCGTTGCTGTCCATCTTGACGCCCTGCACGTCCTCAATGTCGAGCGGGCTGGGCATATAGTCGACGACGGCGTCGAGCAGGGGCTGAACACCCTTGTTCTTGAACGCCGAACCGCAAACCACCGGGACGAACGACTGGTTGAGCGCGCCCTTGCGGATCAGCGCCTTGAGCGTCGCCGTGTCAGGCTCGGTGCCGTCAAGATAGGCTTCCATCGCAGCGTCGTCCTGCTCGACGGCCAGCTCGATCAGGTCGCTGCGATATTTCGCGGCTTTTTCAGCCATGTCGGCGGGGATTTCTTCAAAGAAGAATTCAGCGCCCAGCGATTCATCCTTCCAGATGATCGCGCGGTTTTCGACCAGGTCGACCAGACCCTTGAAATCGCTTTCCGTGCCGATCGGCAGATACAGCACGGCGGGACGCGCACCCAGACGATCGATGATCGACTGCACGCAATAATAGAAGTCGGCACCGGTGCGATCGAGCTTGTTGATGAAGCACATGCGCGGGACTTTATACTTGTCCGCCTGACGCCACACGGTTTCGGACTGCGGCTCAACACCGGCAACGCCGTCGAAGCAGGCAACCGCGCCGTCGAGCACGCGCAGCGAACGTTCGACTTCGATCGTGAAGTCGACGTGGCCGGGGGTGTCGATGATGTTGATGCGGTGGCCGTTCCAGAAACAGGTCGTCGCAGCCGAGGTGATCGTGATCCCGCGCTCCTGCTCCTGCTCCATCCAGTCCATCGTCGCGGCGCCGTCATGGACTTCGCCGATCTTGTAGGACTTGCCGGTATAATAAAGAATACGCTCGGTCGTCGTCGTCTTGCCGGCGTCGATATGGGCCATGATGCCGATATTGCGATACAGTTTGAGCGGATGGCTGCGGGCCATGATGCTTCTCCGTTGCCGGCGCACCGGCGGTTGGGGATTCGTGTTCTTGCGTGGCCCCTAAACCAATCCGTCCGCCATGGGTAGGCCCACGACGAACGGATGGATTTTTAAGAGCGATAAACGGGGCAACTGTCGATCGACCGCCGCCCCGCCAATCTTTTTACCAGCGATAGTGCGAGAAGGCGCGGTTCGCTTCCGCCATGCGGTGCGTGTCTTCGCGCTTCTTGACCGCGTTACCACGGTTGTTGGCTGCATCCATCAGCTCACCCGACAGGCGGGCAGCCATGGTGGTCTCGCTGCGGTTGCGCGCAGCGGTGATCAGCCAGCGGATGGCCAGAGCCTGCGAACGCTCAGGACGCACTTCGACGGGAACCTGATAGGTCGCACCGCCAACGCGGCGGCTGCGGACTTCGATGCCCGGCTTGATGTTGTTGAGCGCGTCATGGAACATGCCGATCGGATCCTTCTTGGCGCGAGCCTCGACGGTTTCCAGGGCGCCATAAACGATCGATTCAGCAACGGCTTTCTTGCCGTCCTGCATGATGGAGTTCATGAACTTCGACAGAACCTGATCGCCATATTTGGGATCGGGCAGGATGATGCGCTTTTCGGGGCGACGACGACGTGACATATTTTAGTCTCCCTTACTTAGGACGCTTGGCGCCGTACTTCGAACGGCTCTGCTTGCGATCCTTGACGCCCTGGGTATCCAGAACGCCGCGAAGAACGTGATAACGCACGCCCGGAAGATCTCGCACACGACCGCCACGGATCAGCACGACGCTATGTTCCTGCAGGTTGTGACCTTCACCAGGAATATAGGTGATGACTTCGCGCTGGTTGACCAGGCGAACCTTGGCCACCTTGCGGAGCGCGGAGTTCGGCTTTTTCGGGGTCGTGGTATAGACGCGGGTGCAAACGCCACGCTTTTGCGGGTTCGCATCCATGGCAGGGACCTTCGACTTGGCCTTCTGCGGTTCGCGGCCCTTGCGGACCAGCTGGTTGATTGTTGGCATGAAGCCCTTCACCTTTTTCAGTTACTTTACCGCAACACCCCTGCGTTCAATGCCGCCGGGAAACATATCGCTTCCAAACAGCAAAGGCCCCGGCGGGTGCAATACCCCCCTGGAGCCGCAAGAGCATCCGGTAATGTTCAGCTCTGTGTTGCCCGCGTGGGATGATGCGAGGAGACGAGTCTCTACGCGGCAGACCGCTGGGCAGGCGGGCCTATAGCGATGCCGGGGCAAAGGGTCAAGCATAGTGCCGACACTCTGCCCGTAGCGCTGACCGAGCGGGTCCGACAGGCGCTGGTTAGGGAATTACTAACCTTGCCTGCCCTATCTTGCGCCCCGGCACCATTGGGGTGCGTCAACTGGACAGGGCGTGACCGGGCTTTCGACCATCAGCGGCGAATTTCGCCTAGCCGAACGGGAAGCGGCGTTCCAGGCCGAACGCCTGCCCGAATCGCGACGCCATGCCCGCAACCTGTTCATCCTCTCGATCGTCCTGAATATTCTGTTCCTGATAAGCGACTGGCGCTTTGCCGGGACGCCGCATTTCTGGATCGCGGTGCCTGCACGGTTGACGGTGATTGTCTGGTCCATCGTCTGCCTGTCGCTATGCCGCCGGATGACCAGCTTTCCGGCGGTCGAGCGCATCTGCTTCGCCTGGCAGGTCGTGACAGCCATCGGCGTCGCCTTCCTCGTCAGTTCGCGCAGTGACATCGCCATCTTCGTCCTCGTCATGCTGCCGCTGGTATTCTACCTCGTCGTTCCCACTAGCTTTCGCGGCAATGTCGGCGGCGGACTGGGGTGCTGTATCGCGCTGCTGATCGGCTATCTTGCCCCTGCCCCGCTTTCCTCCACCACGCCCGGCATGGTTCTGGCCATGCTGATGCTCCATTGCGGCATGTGGATCGCGATCGCCCGGAACAACCGACTCCAGCGGCAGGAATGGACCGCCGGGCAGGTCGCACACGCCGTGCAGCTGGAACTGGCCAATAGTCGCGACACGCTGGAACGGATGTTCATGGCCGTGCCGCTGCCCTTGCTCGTCACACGCTATGACGGAAATATCCTGCGCCTCAACCGCGCTGCCACCGATGCCTATGCGGCAGGACATGATATCAACCTTGGCCATGTCGAGCAGACCTATGTCGACCTGCCGGTGCGCGACGAACTGTTCGCAATGCTCCAGCGCGGCGAGGCGGTCGACAATTTCGAGTGTCGGCTACGCCGCGCCGATGGCGCGCTTCGCCATGCGCTCCTGTCCTCCCGCCCGATCGTGATCGATGGCGAGCCTTGCTTCATGACGAGCGTGGTCGACATTACCGAACGCAAGCAGGCCGAACGGCATCTGGAGCGCCTGGCCATGACGGACGCGCTGACGGGCCTTGCCAATCGCGCGCACTTCATGGCTGCCGTCACGCAAGCAACGGCCGCGTCGAATGACCGGGCGCAACTGGCCGTGCTGCTGATCGACCTGGACGAATTCAAGCGGGTCAACGACACGGCCGGGCATGATGCCGGCGACGCGCTGTTGTGCGCGGTGGCCGGACGGTTGCGCCACGCCCTGCGACCGGGCGATCTGGTCGCGCGGATGGGCGGTGACGAATTCGCCGTGCTGCTTACCCGCCTGCCCGACGCCGACACGCTGCAACCCATCCTGGCACGCATCGCCGATCATCTCCACGCCCCGCTCGACTATCGCGGTCGCCCTATCGAATGCCGCGTCAGCATCGGCGTCGCGCTGTTCCCCGACCATGGCGAGGATGTGACGGCCCTGGTCAAACATGCCGACATCGCCCTCTATCATGCCAAGAATAATGGGCGGGGCCGCGCGATAATATTTGGGCCGGACCTGCTGGAAAGCTGGGATCGGGAAGCGGCCATGCTCGACCGTGCCCGCCATATTCTGGCGCAGGAACATCCCTGCCCCTGGTATCAGCCCAAAATTGCACTCGATACCGGCGCGATCGTCGGGTTCGAGGCGCTGTTCCGCTGCCCGACCGCCGATGGCACGGTCATCATGCCAGCCGACATCGCCGCCGCCTTCGAACATCCCGAACTGGGGCCTGCCATAACCGGCCGGATGATAGACGGAATCATTGCCGACTGCGTCGGCTGGCGCGACGCCGGGCTGCCGATCGGCCATGTTGCCCTCAACGTGTCGGGCGCGGACCTGAATGATGACAATTTCGTCGATCATTTGCTGGAGCGACTGGCGCAAGCCGGCCTGCCCCCGGCGATAATCGAGCTGGAAGTTACCGAATCGGTCTTTCTGGGCCGCAATGCCGACCGCGTCGGGCAGGTGCTGAACCGGCTGAGTGACGCTGGGGTTTCTATCGCCCTTGATGATTTCGGGACTGGCTACGCTTCCCTCTCCCACCTCAAGCAATTTCCGATCGACATCATCAAGATCGACCAGCGCTTCGTGCGCGATCTGGAGACCGACCCGGACGATGCCGCGATCGTGCGCACGGTGCTGAACCTTGCCTATAGCCTCGGCATCCGCACCGTTGCCGAAGGGGTCGAGAACAGCCATCAGATCGATTATCTGCGAGCCGGCGGATGCCATTACGGCCAGGGCTATCATTTCGGCGCGGCCATGCCCGCCACGGCTATAACAGAACTGCTGACAAGACAGGGACTCGCCCGCCCCGCCCTGAAATAGATTGAAACAAGGGCGGAAGATATTTGGGCAAATTATTTTCTGTAGCGGGGAACAAACGACGCAACTGTTCATTTCACCGCGCTGACGCTTCGACTCGTCACGACTCCGCAACGACGGATTCGCCTGTTCGACAGTGCTTTGCTATCGGCCCGACTCGAATAAGAGTGTGGGGTCGCAATTGTCGCAAAAAGCCAAGACGGGGGCAGCCGCTCTCCGCGCGCGGTTAAGCGCGCTTTGCCCTGAGCGGGAGATTTTCCTCCGCTCCGGGGGGCAAGTGAAGTTCCTGCGCGTCTCCCGCCGGGCGCAACTGACCGCTATCGCCATCGTCTCCACCGCGCTGATTGGCTGGGGCGGCGCGACCATCTCGATGCTCGCCAACAATGCCTCGGTCGCACAGGAGCGCGCGCTGCTGGCCCAGCAGGGCAAGGCGGTCGCCAGCACGGCGAACAAGGTCGCCGACTATCGCAAGTCGGTCGAGGATCTGGCGCAGGATCTGGAAGCGCGCCAGGATTTCATGGACGACCTCTACAAGACGCATTTCGGTGCAGAGGATGGCAACGCCGCGGGGGCCGATCTGGTCGGCCCGGCCAAGAGTGGCGAGAAGGGCAAGCTGACCACCAAGATCAGCATGGCTCCCGAAGCCGCGCCGCTCGTCCGCCTCGCCCAGCGCCAACGCCAGTTCGCGATGATGCTGACCGGCGCGGTCGAACGGCGCGCCGACAAGGCCGCCGCCGCGATCCGCAGCTTTGGCCTGAACCCCGACAGCCTGACCCGCAGCGCCGCCCGCGCCCAGGGTGGCCCCTTCGTTCCGTGGAAGGGCGACAAGGGCGCCATGACCGGCGAGCTGGAAGAGCTGGCAAGCGCGCTCAACCGGATGGAATTGCTGGAACGCAGCCTGCTTGCGATTCCCTCAGGCCAGCCGACGACGGCGCCGATGCAGACCAGTTCCTATGGCTATCGCCGCGATCCCTTTAACGGCCATGCCGCCTTCCATGCCGGAATCGACTTTCCCGGCCGCTTTGGCCAGCCGATCAACGCCGCCGCCGGTGGCAAGATCAGCTTTGTCGGCCAGCGCCAGGGCTATGGCAATGTCGTCGAGGTCGAACATGGCAATGGTCTGATGACCCGCTATGCCCATCTGTCCGGCTTTGCCAGCCGGGTCGGCCAGACGGTCGCGCGCGGCGACACGATCGGGCGCATGGGATCGACCGGCCGTTCGACCGGCACGCATCTGCATTTCGAGGTCCGGCTGAACGGCCAGGCCATCAACCCGCGCCGTTTTCTGGAGGCCCGCCAAGATGTTCTCCAAGTCCAGCAGATCGCCAAAGCGCGTTTCGCCGATGTCGGCAACCGGGGCTAAAAACACCCCCTTTTCGCTGATCGGCAGCGATGTGACGATCAGCGGCAACCTGACCGCCTCGGTTGACCTGCATGTCGATGGCGCGGTTGAGGGCGATATCAGCTGCGCCGCTTTGGTGCAGGGACCAGACAGCCGCATCGTCGGCCATGTCACCGCGCAGAGCGCGCGCCTGGCGGGACTGGTCGACGGGTCGATCACCGCGCAGGAACTGGTCGTCGAAAGCACGGCCCGGATCACCGGTGATGTCCGCTATGAACGGATCACGATCGAACCGGGCAGCCGGATCGAAGGCCATTTCGCGCATAAGGACCATGGCGCGGTGCCGGAACTCAAGCTGATCGCTGGGGACGGCGCAGTCTGACCGGCCCCGACGCTCCTAACCATATTTGTCACTGGATGCGGCCGCGTGGCCGCGATACCCGTCCCCTGTCACCGACATGGGGAGACGACCGCATGGACACGCCCGATTATTGGCCGGATATACGCCGCTTCCTGATCGGCTTCGCGATCGGCGGCATCGCCATCGGATTGTTCACGCTGATCAGCGTTCAGCCGATCCCCTGACCGGTCAGCCTGCCAGCCAGTACAGGCAGGCACCCAGTCCGACCACCCATAGCATCAGCACGATAATGACCCCGGCACGGCTGGATGGCCGCTCCGCACGATCCGCCGCCTCTGCCCGATAACGCGCCATCAGCGCAGGCGGGATGCAGCGGACTGACAGCATAATGCCGAGCGGCACGATCAGCAGATCATCGAACAGACCCAACACCGGTATGAAATCGGGAATCAGGTCGATCGGACTGAGCGCATAAGCGGCCACCAGCAGCGCGATCAGACGCGCGAACCATGGCGTGTCGGCACTGCGCGCCGCAATCCATAATGCTACGACCTCGCGCTTCAGCCGCTTTGCCCAGGCTTTGAGCGCGGCCAGCATCGTCGCCTCAGTTCACCGGCGCGCGACGACGATAGCTGAGCGCTTCGGCGATATGGACGCGCCCGACCTTCTCCGCCCCGGCCAGATCGGCAATCGTCCGGGCGACCCGCAGCACGCGGGTATAGCCGCGCGCCGACAGCTTCATCGCGGCGGCCGCCTGCGCCAGCAATTGCCGCCCGGCCTCGTCCGGTCCGGCGACATCCTCCAGCGCCTCGCCATCGACTTCGGCGTTGGTGCGCACCTTGCTGTCGGCATAGCGCGCCGTCTGGACCGCGCGGGCGGCGGCGACGCGCGCGGCGACCTCGGATGATCCTTCGGCGGGCGGTGGCAGCACCAGATCGGCGGCAGTTACCGCCTGCACCTCGACATGCAGGTCGATGCGGTCGAGCAGCGGCCCGGACACCTTGGCCTGATAGTCCGCCGCACAACGCGGCGCGCGCGAGCAGGCCAGTGCCGGATCACCCAAATGGCCACAGCGGCACGGATTCATCGCGGCAATCAACTGCACACGCGCCGGGAAGGTCACATGGGCGTTCGCGCGGGCCACCGTCACCTCGCCCGTTTCCAGCGGCTGACGCAGCGAATCCAGCACCACGCGCTGAAACTCCGGCAGTTCGTCCAGAAACAAGACGCCCAGATGCGCCATGCTGACCTCGCCCGGCCGCACCCGCAGCCCGCCGCCGACCAAAGCGGCCATCGACGCGCTGTGATGGGGGTTGCGGAATGGGCGGGCGCGGCTGATCCGTCCGCCCTCCAGCGTCCCGGCGACACTGGCCACCATCGATGTTTCCAGCGCTTCGCCCGGCGTCAGTTCGGGCAATATGCCCGGAACACAACTCGCCATCAGCGACTTGCCAGCACCCGGCGGCCCGACCATCAGCAGATTATGCCCGCCCGCTGCGGCGATCTCGATCGCGCGCTTGGCGGTCTCCTGCCCCTTGACCTGCTTGAGGTCGGCGGTGCGCACGGGCGCTTCGACCGCGCCCGGTTGCGGCGGCGAGAGGGCCGACGTCCCTTTGAAATGGTTGAGCAGGCTGAGCAAATCGGGGGCAGCGACCACCTCCACCTGCCCCGCCCAGGCGGCTTCGGCCCCCTGCGCGACCGGGCAGACCAGCCCCATATCCTGCTCGCCCGCATGAAGCGCCGCCAGCAACACGCCGGGCGATGGCGCGGTACGCCCGTCCAGCCCCAGTTCGCCGACGACGACATAGCCTGACAGCGTTTCGGCATCGATCACCCCCATCGCGCCCAGGAGCGCAAGCGCGATCGGCAGGTCATAATGCGACCCTTCCTTGGGCAGGTCGGCAGGGGAAAGGTTAACGGTAATCCGCTTGGGCGGCAGCGACAGGCCGATGGCGGCGATCGCGTTGCGCACCCGCTCACGGCTTTCGGCCACCGCCTTGTCCGGCAGGCCGACGACGATGAAATTGGGCAGGCCGGGGACCAGCTGGCACTGCACCTCGACGCCCCGCGCCTCCAGACCCAGATAAGCGACCGTCGATACCGTTGCGACCAAATGCCCCCCGATCTTTCGTACACCATGTTCCCGCGCAGGCGGGAAGCCAGTTCCGACGTTTCAACTGGGTTCCCGCCTGCGCGGGAACACGCCATTCTTCACTTAATCTTCTATCGGCGCGCCCGTCCGGTCCCGTGCCGGCTCATCGGGTCGCCCCTTGAACCCTTGCGCGACGACATACCATTCCACGCTGCCCTTGCGGCTGGCGGGAGGCTTTGCGTGCTTGATCGTCGTGAAATTCTTTTTGAGCAGCACCAGCAATTCGCCGTCGGTCCCGCCCGCAAAAACCTTGGCAACGAAGGTGCCGCCCTTGCGCAGATTTTCGACCGCGAACCAGGCCGCCGCTTCGACCAGGCCCATGGTACGCAGATGGTCGGTCTGGGCATGGCCGACCGTGTTGGCCGCCATGTCGGAAATCACCAGATCAGGCGCGTCGCCCAGCGCATCGCGCAGAAGCTGTGGTGCCTTGTCATCCATGAAGTCCATTTCGAACAGGGTGACGCCGCCGATCGGATCGACCGGCAACAGATCGATACCCACGACCGCCGCCTTGGGTGCCAGTTTACGCACCACCTGCGACCAGCCACCCGGCGCGACACCCAGATCGACAACCGCGCGCGATCCCTTCACGAAGTGAAATTTCTCGTCCAGCTCGATCAGCTTGAATGCGGCGCGGCTGCGCCAGCCTTCCGCTTTGGCCTTATGGACATAGGGGTCGTTCAGATGGCGTTCGAGCCAGCGCACCGACTGCGCCGTGCGGCCCTTCGCGCTCTTGACCCGCACCCTGCCTGCGCCAGCGCCTCTCACATCATTCTCCCGTCGCGGTCCATCAGACCGCGCAATATGCCCTCGCGAATGCCGCGGTCAGCAACGCCCAGTCGCTCCGCAGGCCAGATGTCGAGGATCGATTCCAATATGGCGCAGCCCGCCACCACCAGATCAGCCCGTTCCGTGCCGATGCAGGGCAGTTTCTGCCGTTCGCCCAGCGCCATGGCCGACAGGCGCTCCGAAATGGACCGCATGGACGCGCAGGGTACGATCAGCCCGTCAATCGCCTGCCGGTCATAGCGCGGCAGGTTGAGATGCAGGCTGGCCAGCGTGGTCACCGTCCCCGACGTACCCAATAGTCGTATATCCTGCGCGCCCTGCGGCAGACGACGGGCAAGCGGCGAGAAGGCTTCGCTGACCCGTGCGCGCATCCGGTCATAGGCGGCCAGTCGCGCGTCGGCATCGTCATGCTCGAACGCTTCGCTTTCGGTGAGCGACACGACACCCCAGGGCGCGCTGACCCAGTCGACAATGCGCGGCGCGCCCGATGATCCCTGTGAATCGACCAGCACCAGTTCGGTCGATCCGCCGCCAATATCGAAGATCAAGGCCGGGCCGTTGCCCGGTTCCAGCAAGGCATGGCAGCCCAGCACGGCGAGCCGCGCTTCTTCCTCCGCACTGATGATGTCGAGCGCAATGCCGGTTTCGCGATAGACGCGCTGGATGAATTCCGCGCCGTTGGTGGCGCGACGACAGGCTTCGGTAGCGACCGACCGCGCCAACGTCACATGGCGGCGGCGCAGCTTGTCGGCGCAGACGGAGAGCGCCGCAATCGCCCGGTCGATCGCGGCATCGCTGATCCGCCCAGTCGATGCCAGCCCTTCGCCC
This sequence comes from Sphingobium sp. FG58, assembly GCF_057809055.1. Classification (NCBI taxonomy): domain Bacteria; kingdom Pseudomonadati; phylum Pseudomonadota; class Alphaproteobacteria; order Sphingomonadales; family Sphingobiaceae; genus Sphingobium; species Sphingobium sp. FG58. The sequence goes on from NZ_JBMDJF010000001.1 coordinate 407,062, forward strand.
AGCCGAACGATCCGCGAAAAGGCGTCGACGACGATGAACCCGTCAGCCGACGGCTTGGCGATCAGCAGGCGGCAATTATTGGTGCCAAGGTCGATCGCGGCATAGGATCGCCGTTCGCGCGCGCCATAAGGCGCAAAGCCCCGCTGCGTCGACGGGGGAGGAATGGCCGCAGCCTTGCTCCCATCGCCCGGACCGGAAGGGGCGCGCTTGCCCGCATAACGGCCGGCCGGGCCGGAACTCTGCGGCGATGGGCGGCTCTGCTGCACCATGCCGTAACTCGCTTCACATATCGCCAGCCCCAAAGCGGGACCGGAACTTGGGGACCATGCTTAAGCAGATAAGCGCCAATGCGCAAGGCGCGCGCCCCGACCGACGATCCAAATCGGGAGCCGTCCTGCGGAGCGACCTTTTTCCTGGCCCCTCCCCTTCATCTTCCCGCCCGCCTGTTCTATGGCCACACTCCTATTGCCAAGAGGAAGCCGATTTGATCCTGGACCTTGCCGCTGCCGCTTCGGGTGCGATCCGTTTTGACGATCTGGGCGTCGGCCCGGTGGCGCTCGACCTGGGCTTCTTCACGCTGAAATGGTATAGTCTCGCCTATCTGGCGGGCATATTGATCGGCTACTGGTATCTGCTCAAGCTGATCGCCCAGCCCGGATCGCCGATGGGGCGCCGCCATGCCGACGACATGATCTTCTATGCGACGCTGGGCATCATCATCGGCGGGCGGCTGGCCTATGTCATCTTCTACCAGCCCGAAATATTGAACAATCCGCTCGACATCTTCAAGCTGTGGAATGGCGGCATGTCCTTCCATGGCGGCGCAGCGGGCGTGTCGCTGGGCATCCTCTATATGGCGCGCAAGGAGAAACTCAGCTGGCTGCGCATCCATGATTATGTCGCCTGCTGCGTCCCCTTCGGTCTGTTCTTCGGTCGCCTCGCCAATTTCGTGAATGGCGAATTGTGGGGCAAGGAAACCGACGTGCCGTGGGGCATCATCTTCCCGACTGGTGGCCCCTATCCGCGCCATCCCAGCCAGTTGTACGAAGCCGCGCTGGAAGGGATCGTCCTGTTCGCAATCCTTGCCTTCGCCTTCTGGCGCACCCGCGCCCGCTATCAGCCGGGGATGCTCGTGGGTCTCTTCCTGCTGGGCTATGGCGTGTTTCGCTTCGGTGTCGAATATGTGCGAGAGGCTGACGCGCAACTGATGGAGTTCGCCGCCCGCACCGGCCTGCATATGGGCCAGTGGCTGTGTGTGCCGATGATCCTGGGTGGCCTCTACCTGATCGTTACGTCGAAGGGGCGTCGCGTGCGGGTGGAACCGATCGCCGGAAGCGCGAGTGTCAGCTGAACCTCTGAGCCTCGCCGAACGGCTCTCGCGCCAGATCGCGGCGGGCGGGCCGATCTCGGTCGCCCATTATATGGCCGAGGCGAACCAGCATTATTACGCCACCCGCGATCCGCTGGGCGCGGATGGCGACTTTACCACCGCGCCGGAAATCAGCCAGATGTTCGGTGAACTGGTGGGGCTGTGCCTGGCGGACATCTGGATGCGGTCGGGCCGGAAGCCGGGGCCGCTTTATACCGAGTTGGGACCGGGACGCGGGACGCTGGCGGCTGACGCGCTGCGCGCGATGGAAAGCGCCGCGCTCGCGCCGCGCATCCATTTTGTCGAGACCAGCCCTACCCTGCGCGAACGGCAGCGCGCATTGCTGCCCCACGTCACCCATCATGACAATATCGACAGCCTGCCGACCGAAGGGCCGTTGCTGATCGTCGCCAATGAATTTTTCGATGCGCTGCCGGTGCGCCAGTGCATCCGCGTTGGCGAGGAATGGCGTGAGCGGGTCGTCATCCGGCGCGAACAAGAGGGGCGCTTCATGGCCGTCCCCGGCTATCGCCGCATCGAATCGGGCCTGCCGCCAATCGCCGCGCAAGCGCAGGACGGCGCGATCATCGAGACGCCGATCGTGGGCGCGGGTATCGCCTATGCATTGGCGCAGCGGATCGCCAAACAGGGCGGCGCGGCGATCATCATCGACTATGGCTATGCCGGGCCGCTGCTGGGCGACACGCTGCAAGCGGTCAAGGCCCACGCCTTTGCCGACCCCTTTACCGATCCCGGCGAGGTCGATCTGACGACCCATGTCGATTTCACCATGATCGGCAATATGGCGCGGCAGGCTGGGCTGCGTGTGTCGGGGCCGGTCGACCAGGGGGCGTTTCTGCGCGAATTGGGCATCGACGCCCGCGCCGATCAACTGGCCCGCACCAGCCCGGCCCGCGCCGCCGAAGTGGAGGCCGCCCGCGCCCGGCTGACCGATGCTGACGCCATGGGCAGGCTGTTCAAGGCGATGGCCTGGGTCCATCCCGACTGGGCCGATCCCGCGGGTTTTGGCGACTGATTGCCCTCAATCTTCCTGGTGATAACGGCCCAGCTTGCGGATGAAACCAATGAGGCCGGTCTGGCGGCTACGCTTCATCCGTTCGGCGTGCAGGATGGTCTGCACCCGGCTGAAACAATCGTCGGCATCGACATTGCACAGCACATAATCATAGCCGTCCCAATGCGCGATTTCGCCCGCGGCGCGGGCCATGCGGCCGTCAATGACTTCGTCGCTGTCCGTCGCGCGGCCGCGCAGGCGGCGTTCCAGTTCCTCCATCGACGGCGGCAGGATGAACACCCGCACCACGTCGCCCCCCGCAATCTGGTGCAATTGCTGCGCGCCCTGCCAGTCAATGTCGAACAAGACATCCTGCCCGCTCTTGAGCATGGCTTCCACCGGCGCGCGCGGGGTGCCGTAGCGCTGGCCGAATACATGCGCCCATTCCAGAAATTCCTGGTCGGCAGTCATGCGGCGGAATTCCGGCAGGTCGACGAAATGATAATCCTTGCCGTCGACTTCGCCCGGTCGCATCGGCCGGGTGGTCGCCGACACTGACATGGACATATCCGGCTCGGCCGCGAGCAGCTTGCGCGCGATGGTGGACTTTCCCGCGCCAGACGGCGAGGAAAGAACGAAGAGGACGCCGCGTCGCTTGAAGTCGGGGGTCTCGATCGGGATAGTGTCGGCCATGGCCGCTAGTGCCGCTTGAAGCGGGCTTTTGCAAGAGGGGGAAATGTCGGGATGCGGCACAGGCAGATGGTCCATCGCCGGGGTTTGATCGCCGCGGGGCTGATCGCGCTGTTGACCTGCGCCATCCTGTTGCTGATGGACCGGCCACCCATCTGCACCTGTGGCCGGATCGATCTGTGGCACGGGGCGCTCGACAGCGGTAACAGCCAGCATATCGCGGACTGGTATAGTCTGAGCCATGTCATCCATGGGCTGCTCTTTTACCCCGCCACCCTGTGGCTGCTGCGGCGGCGTCCGGTCGGGGTGCGGTTGGCGCTGGCTGTGGCGGTGGAATCGGCTTGGGAGATATTGGAAAATTCGCCGATCATCATTGATCGCTATCGAACCGCAACGATCGCGCTGGGCTATAGTGGCGACTCGGTCCTAAATTCGATGAGCGATATCGGCATGATGACGCTGGGCTTTCTGTTCGCGTCGCGCGCGCCAGTCTGGCTGTCGGTGGCGGTCGCGATCGGGTTCGAATTGGTGGCGCTGGCTGTCATACGCGACAATCTGACGCTCAATGTGCTGATGCTGACCTTTCCGGTAGACGCCATTCGCGATTGGCAGGCGGCGCTTTAGAGTTTGCGGGCCTTGCGCGCGGCGTCGATTGGGACCGGCTCCTTGCTCAGGTCCGGCAGCGCCTTGATCGCGCGCTTGCGGTCGACCTCGCGCTTCGCCTCATACATTTTGCCCGCCATATAGGCGCCGGTCACGAACAGCGCGCCAGCGGGGAAGCGCATGATGAGGCGCTTGACGCCCATGCCCGCAATCAGGCCGACGACGCCCTTCTTGCCCGTGTCCGCCGCGACGCGGGCGGCCACCACGGTCGCGCCGATACGGGCAGCCTTGCGCAGCAGGCTGGCCTTTTTGGGGGCGGTGACGGTAACGAGCGGGGCTTTGGGGGCGAAGGGCTTTTTCATACTGGCTCAATGTATCGAACGGCGCGCGGTTCCGCCATGCTGATATGGATCATGTCATATTTTCCGGCCGCACCAGCGCGTCGAAGGTCGCCGCATCCACCAGCCCCAGTTCGAGTCCCGCAGCTTTCAGCGTCTGGCCGGTCTTGTGCGCGTGCTTGGCGATGGCGGCGGCATTGTCATAGCCGATCGCCGGGGCGAGCGCAGTGACCAGCATCAGCGATCGATCGACCAGTTCGGCGATGCGCGGCTCGTTCGCCTCCAGCCCCTCGACACAGCGTTCGGCAAAGCTGTCCATGCCGACGCTCAGCAAATGGATCGAGCGTAGCACTGCCGCGCCGATCATCGGCTTGAACACATTGAGTTCCAGATGGCCCTGCATCCCGCCGACCGTCACCGCCTGATGATTGCCGATGACCTGGGCTGCCACCATGGTCAGCATTTCGCACTGGGTCGGGTTGACCTTGCCCGGCATGATCGAACTGCCCGGTTCGTTGGCGGGCAGATCCAGTTCGCCGAGGCCAGAGCGCGGGCCGGAACCGAGCAGGCGGATATCGTTGGCGATCTTGGTGAGCGCGACGGCCAGCGTGGCGAGGGTCGAGGAGAGGTGGACCAGCGGGTCGTTGGACGCGAGCGCCTCGAACTTATTGTCGGCGGTGCGGAACGGCAGGCCGGTGATGGCGGCGATTTCCGCCGCGACCGCGACGTCGAAGCCTTCGGGCGCATTGAGGCCGGTGCCGACTGCCGTGCCACCCTGCGCCAGCGCCATCATGCCGTGCATGACGGCAGGCTCGATGCGCTTGCGGCTGCGATAGACCTGGTGGGCATAGCCGGAAAATTCCTGCCCCAACGTCAGCGGGGTCGCGTCCTGCAAATGGGTGCGGCCGATCTTGACGATATGGTCCCACGCCTTCGCCTTGGCATCGAGCGCGGCATGGAGCCGGTCGAGCGCCGGGAACAGGGCGTTGGTGACCGCCAGCGCGGCGGCGATATGGAGCGCGGTGGGGAAGCTGTCGTTGGACGATTGGCCCAAATTCACACCATCATTGGGATGCACCGGATGCTTGCCGCCGCGCGTGCCGGTGAGCGCTTCATTGGCGATGCCCGCAATCACTTCATTGACGTTCATATTGGTCTGGGTGCCGCTGCCCGTCTGCCAGATGACGAGCGGGAACTGGTCGTCATGATGGCCAGCCGCCACGGCAGCGGCAGCGGTTTCGATCGCGTCGGCTTGGGGACCGTCCAGCCCGTGATGCCGGTTCACCCGCGCGGCCGCCTGCTTCACGATGGCGAGCGCATGAACGATGCCGATCGGCATCCGCTCCACCTGGTCGAACGGGAAATTCTCGATGCTCCGCTGCGTCTGCGCGCCCCAATAGGCTGCACTAGGCACCTCTATGGCGCCGATACTGTCGGTTTCGGTGCGGGTTGCGGGCATTGGAGAGGCCTTTCAGTTAAGAACTATTCGCAAATCTAAGACTGATCTGGGGTGTGGGTGTGGAAATCCAAGGGGTTGTGTGCAGAGCGGTGACCGGGCGGGTTGGTTGGAGGGAATAGAATGTGAAACTTCGCTAAGTTCGCCCATATCGCATATGGAGAGTTAGCGCCGGGGGGCGATGTAGGACAGCGGGAATTGCATTAGCCTTTCACAACATAGGCTGGCCGTGTTACCATGCACAGCTTATGTAACACAGGAGATGCGGCATGGGTGAAGCGACTTTCACGATACGAGTCGATAATGCGTTAAAAAGCGCCTTTGCCGACGCCGCCAAGGCCCATGATCGCACAAGCGCGCAATTGATCCGGGATTTCATGCGGGATTATGTTGCCGGGCAGCGGACCGTTGCCGAGCATGACATCTGGTTTCGCAGTCAGGTTCAGGCAGGCCTGGATTCCGCCAATGCGGGCCATCTTGTATCCGACGATGAGGTCGAGGCCGAGGCGCAGGCATGGCGGGACGACATGCGCCGCAGGATGGCCGGTCCGGCGTGAAGCTGCTCTGGACGCTGGACGCGCGTCAGGACCGCCGGGATATTGGCGAGCATATCGCGAAGGAAAATCCGGCGGCTGCCATCATGATGGATGAAATCTTCTCGCAGAAGACGCGAACTTTGACCGATCACCCTGCGATGGGCCGCCCTGGACGGGTAGCCGATACGCGCGAGCTGGTCGTCCATCGCAACTATTTGCTGATCTATGACGTCGCCGGAGACAATATACGCATCCTGCGTGTGCTCCATGCGCGCCGCCAATGGCCGCTACGCGAGTGACAAAGCGTCGTCGGCCTACTTCTTCTTGCCGAAGTCCACCGTCACCACATTGGACCCATCCTCGGCCACCACCTGCGGGCCGTCATTTTCCGCTTCGTCATGGGGTTCCGGCAATGCGTCGCCCGCCACCTGAAACTGGAGCGCGAAGTTGACGGCGGGGTCCACGAACGCCGTGATCGCGGCGAAGGGGATGTTGAGGTGGGCGGCGACCTGGTTGAAGGTCAGGCTGACTTCGAAATGATGGTCGCTGACTTTCAGGTCCCAATATTTATTCTGGAGGACGATGGTCATTTCGTCCGGGAAGCGCTCGATCAGCCGCTTGGGGATGTCGACGCCGGGGGCCTGGGTCTTGAAGGTGATGTAGAAATGGTGGCTGCCGGGCAGGCCGCCGCTGGCCTGCACCTCTCCCAACACGCGGCCGACGACGGCGCGCAAGGCTTCCTGCACGATTTCGTCATAGGGAATCAGGCTGTCGGGCAGGTCATCGCTCATGGCGTCCATGTCCTAACGACGCGAAACAGGGGGTCAACCCCCCTCCCGGTTTGGATGGACCGCATTGCACGACCAGATTGCAAGATGGGCGGCACGCGCTATAGGGCCACCATGCGCACGGCCGAGATTCACCGCAACACGGCGGAAACCCAGATCGACGTAACCGTCAACCTTGACGGCACGGGTCTTTATACGGTGTCGACGGGCATCGGCTTCCTCGACCATATGATCGAGCAATTGTCGCGGCACTCGCTGATCGACATGACGGTCAAGACCGCGGGCGACCTGCATATCGACCAGCATCACACGACCGAGGATACCGCGATCGCCATTGGCGAGGCGGTGGCCAAGGCGCTGGGCGACAAGCGGGGGATTTCGCGCTACGGCTCCGTCTATTCGCCGATGGACGAGACCCTGACACGGGTGGCGCTCGACATTTCCGGGCGGCCTTGGCTGGTGTGCAAATTGCCCTTCACGGTGCAGAAGATCGGCGAATGGGACGCCGAGATGGTGGAGCATTTCTTCCACAGCTTCGCGCAGGCCGCGGGCATCACGCTGCACATCGAATTTCTCTATGGCAGCAATAATCACCATATCGTCGAAAGCGCATTCAAGGGTCTGGCCCGCGCGCTGCGGCAGGCGGTGGAGATCGACCCGCGCAAGGCGGATGCGATCCCGTCGACCAAGGGGATGTTGTGAGCGGGGTCGCCCTGATCGACTATGGCGCGGGGAATCTGCATTCGGTCTATAATGCCCTGCGCAAGGCGGGGGCGAACGATGTCGTCATCACTGCGGACGCCGATGTGGTGGCACGGGCCGACCGGATCGTGTTGCCGGGCGTGGGCGCGTTCCGGGCGTGCCGCGATGCGCTGGTGGCGATTCCCGGCATGGTCGAGGCGATGGGCGAGGCCGTCCACAAGCGCGGCGTGCCGTTTCTGGGCGTGTGCGTGGGGATGCAATTGCTGGCCGAGGCTGGCGAGGAATTCGGGCGGCATGAGGGGCTGGGCTGGATTCCCGGCACCGTCCGGCTGATGCAGCCGGACGATGCCAGCATCAAGGTGCCGCATATGGGGTGGAATGATGTCGTGCTGAACGGCGCGCCGCCCCTGTTGCAGCCGGGCGAAGCCTATTTCCTGCACAGCTATCATTTCGAGGCGACCGATCCGGCGCATGTCGCGGCCGTGACCGACCATGGCGGGCCATTGGTCGCGGCGGTGGCGCGCGACACCATCATCGGTTGCCAGTTTCACCCGGAAAAGAGCCAGAGCTATGGCCTTTCCTTCCTGTCGCGCTTTCTGGAGTGGAAGCCGTGATGATGCCGACCCGTGTTCCCGCGAAGGCGGGAACCCAGTTGAAACGTCGGAGCTGGGTTCCCGCCTTCGCGGGAACACGCTGCCCCAATATTGTCTGGTGAGTCCATGTCTCTGATCGTCTTTCCCGCCATTGACCTGAAAAACGGGCAGGTCGTGCGCCTGGCCGAGGGTGATATGGACCGTGCGACCGTCTATGGCGACGATCCGGCGGCGCAGGCGGCTTTGTTCGCGCAGGCGGGGGCGCAGCATCTGCATGTCGTCGATCTGGACGGGAGTTTTGCCGGCCATGCGGTCAATGCTGCGGCGGTCGAGCGGATTGTCGAGACCTTTCCGGGCCATGTCCAGCTGGGCGGCGGCATCCGCAATCGCGAGTCGGTGGAGCGCTGGTTCGACCTGGGCGTGTCGCGCATCGTCATCGGCACGGCGGCGCTGAAAGACCCGGCGTTCGTCAAGCTGGCGGCGCGTGATTTTCCCGGCGGGATTGTCGTGGCGGTCGATGCCCGCGACGGCTTTGTCGCGACCGATGGCTGGGCGGAGAAATCGGACATGCCGGTGATCGACCTGGCGCGGCGGTTCGAGGATGCGGGCGTCGCCAGCCTGCTCTTCACCGATGTGGGCCGCGACGGGATGCTGAAAGGCTGCAATGTCGAGGCGACAGTCGATCTGGCGCGGGCGACCGACATTCCGGTGATCGCCAGCGGCGGCGTGGCGGGGATTGCCGACATTCGCGTGCTGAGCCTGCACGCCGATGACGGGATTGAGGGCGTGATCACCGGGCGGGCGCTCTATGACGGGCGGCTGGACCTGAAAGTCGCGCTGGCCGTGGCGCAGGCGGCGGCGTGATCCGATGACCGTCCGCACCCGCGTCATTCCCTGTCTGGACGTGGCCAATGGGCGCGTGGTCAAGGGCGTCAATTTCGTCGATCTGCGCGATGCGGGCGATCCGGTCGAGCAGGCGAAGCTGTATGATGCGGCGGGCGCGGACGAGCTGTGTTTTCTGGACATTACCGCGACGCATGAGGCGCGCGGCACGATCCTGGACGTGGTGCGGCGCACGGCCGAGGTCTGCTTCATGCCGGTGACCGTTGGCGGCGGGGTGCGGACGCCGGAGGATGCGCGCGCGCTGCTGCTGGCCGGGGCGGACAAGGTGGCGGTAAACAGCGCGGCGGTGGCGCGGCCCGAACTGGTCGCCGATATTGCCGATCGCTTTGGCAGCCAGTGCATAGTGGGATCGGTCGATGCGCGGCGGGTCGGCGAGAATCGCTGGGAAATCTTCACCCATGGTGGGCGCAAACCGACGGGGATCGACGCGCTGGACCATGCGCTGCGACTGGCGGAGCTGGGCGCGGGCGAATTGCTGGTAACGTCGATGGATGGCGACGGGACCAGGGCAGGCTATGATCTGGCACTGACGCGGGCGATTGCCGATGCGGTATCGATCCCGGTCATCGCCAGCGGCGGCGTGGGGACGCTGGACCATCTGGTCGAGGGCGTGACATTGGGCCATGCCAGCGCAGTGCTGGCGGCGTCGATCTTCCATTTCGGGCAGCATACGATCGCCGACGCGCATCGCGCGCTGGCGGCGGCAGGCGTGCCGGTGCGTGGCACCAATCTGGCTGAGGCATGAGGACAGATATGCGCGAAACCCTCCACCAACTGGAACAGACGATCCGCCAGCGGCGCTCGGCTGACCCGTCCACATCCTATGTCGCCAAGCTGACGGCGCGGGGGCGTGGCAAGATTGCGCAGAAAGTGGGCGAGGAAGCGGTCGAGACGGTGATCGCCGCGATGGCGGACGACCGTGACGGCGTGGTTGGCGAAAGCGCGGACCTGCTGTTCCACCTGCTGCTGCTGCTCGCCGATTGCGACATTTCGCTCGACGATGTGTGCGACGAGCTGGAGCGGCGCGAGGGCGTGTCGGGCATTGCCGAGAAGGCATCGCGCCCCGCGGACTGACAATCATCGGATAGATATTGCGTCCGCTGCGTTCTGGCCTAGCCTCATGGGCGGGACAGGGAGTGGAGAGCATGATGATACGGACAGTAATCGGCGGCCTGCTGGGCGGCTTTGCGATGTTTATCACAGGCTTCATCTTCTGGGGGACGCCGCTAAGCGCGCTGGCGATGAGCCGCGCCGAGGGGCAGGCGAGCGCCAATTTGCAGGCGGCGCTGGCGCAGGCGCTCAATACGACCGGCACCGGCGTCTATACCATCCCCGACCCGGCGACGGCGGAGGGGACGATCCTGTATGGCAAGGGTCCGGTCGCGCAAATTTTCTATAATAGCAGCGGCTTTCCGGTGATGGACAGCGCCAGCCTGATCGGCGGGCTGATCCTGGCGCTGGTGGTGGGTGTGCTGATCGCGCTGGCGCTGCGGCTCGTCACGACCGGCTTTGCCGAGCGGGCGCGGGTTAGCCTGATCCTCGCGCTGGCGACGGTGCTGTGGATGGATATTGGGCAGGCCGTGTTCAACCATGCACCCTGGGGCTATATCCCCTATCTGGGGTTCAGCGATTTCGTCGCGCTGGCGGTGGCAGGGCTGATCGCGGCCAAGCTGATGGACGGTGCGCAACCCGCAGTCGGGACGGTGCATTAGGGCGGGATAACTTTAGCCTGCACAACCTCCGTTCGTGCTGAGTAGAGGCTGAGCTTGTCGAAGGCTCGTATCGAAGCATCGCATCCATACGCATCCTTCGATACGCCATTTCGACTTCGCTCAATGGCTACTCAGGACGAACGGAATTTGGTAAAGGCAGATCGCGTTACGCCATAGCTTCCTGCGCCATGCGGATCATGCAGGCGGCGTGGCGGTGGGCGACGGCCATGCGATCCTCGCCATAGCCGCCGCCCATGGTGCTGGCGACGGGAATGGCCCGCGCCCTCGCCTGGCGCATGACATAGCGGTCGCGCGCGTCGAGACCCGCGTCGGTCAGCGCCAGCCGCCCCAGCCGGTCATCGCCATGGGGATCGACCCCGGCCTGATAGAGGATGAGGTCGGGGACGAAATCGTCCAGCACGGGCGGCAGCGTGTTGTGCAGGATGGCGAGATAGGCGGCGTCCTCCACCCCGTCAGGCAGGCCGATGTCGAGCGTCGATCGTGCCTTTCGCACCGGGAAATTTTTTTCCGCGTGGATCGACAAGGTGAAAATGTCCGACCGGCCCGCCAGCAGCGACGCTGTGCCATCGCCCTGATGCACGTCGAGGTCGAGGATCAGGATGCGGTCCGCCTCCCCCTCCGTGATCAGCCGGTTGGCGGCGATGGCCAGGTCGTTGAACACGCAATAGCCCGCCCCGCTATCGGCCAGCGCATGATGGCTGCCGCCTGCGGCATTGGCGGCAAAGCCATGGACAAGCGCCAGCCGCGCCGCCGCCCAAGTGCCGCCGGGCGATAGAATGGAGCGACGCATCACCCGTTCGGTGACCGGAAAGCCGATCCGCCGTTCCTTGGGCGGCGGGACGGTGAGGGTCAGCACCTCCTCCACATAGTCGGGATCATGCACCGCCTCTATCCAGGCGCGCGGCATCGGATCGGGGGTGTGGAGGGTCATGGGCGGTGCAATTTCGCGCAGCGCCTCCATCACCAGCCCATATTTGTCGAAACGAAAGCGGCTGCCGGGTGTTGCGGGAGAGACATAGGCAGGATGGTGAACGACGTGCAGCATGATCTTTTCCGCTATCGTGATTTGAACGGTGGCCGCTTTGCGCTATCTGGTCCAGCATGAACCGTCCCAACATGATCCGTTTTTCGACGCTCGCCCTGCTGAGCGCCAGTGTCCTTAATGCCAGCACCCTGCCCGCTTACGCCCAGACGCCGGTAACGCAACCCCCGGCCACCGCGCCGACGCTGCCCCCGGCAATGGTGCAACCGGTGCCGCCCGCACCATTGCCAGCGCCCATCCCGCCGCTGTCGGCGGCGCAGGAAGCGTGGGCGAATGGCTGGCTGCGCGGTGGCGCGGAACAGGGGCTGATGGCGCGCAGCAAGGCGACCGCCAGCCTGACCGGCGAGGCGCTGGTCAATGCGGTGCTCGACCGGGCGAAGGCGCTGTCCACCGGGCGGGTCGATACTGCCGATTTCCTGGAGATATGGGCGCTGCGCCCCGAACGGTTCGATCCGCGCCCAGGACTGGCCAAGGCGGTGGCCGAGGATCGGCTGGCGCAATGGGCCAATGCGCTGACGCCGCCCTATGCGGGCTATGACGGGCTGCGCAAGGGACTGGCCACCTATGAGGCGATCCGCGACAAGGGTGGCTGGCCGGTGCTGACCGCGACGTCCGCGCCGATGGTGGTGCGCGCACGCATCGCGCTGGAGGACAAGAGCGTCACGCCGACCGAAAATCTGACCGACGTGCTGCAACGGGCGCAGCGGCGCTATGGACTTAATCCCACCGGCTTGCTCGACGCACGGACGCTGGCGGCGCTCAATGTCAGCGTGGATGACCGGATCGCCGCGATCATGGCCAATATGGAGCGGTGGCGCTGGATGCCGCGCCGCCTGCCGGTCAACCGGGTGCAGGTGAACATCGCCGCCGCCGTGCTGACCGTTTTCCAGGGCGACCAGCCGGTCACGTCGATGCGCGCGGTCACCGGCAGCCCGCAAAATGCGACGCCGATGCTGACGTCGAACATCCATTCGATCGTGGTCAATCCGCCGTGGAACGTGCCGATGTCGATCGCCAATCGGGAGCTGTTTCCCAAGGGTCGCGCGGCGCTGGCAAGGCAGGGCTACAAGATCATCAAGACGCCCGAAGGGGGCGAGCGGATCGTCCAGCCCGCCGGCCCGAACAGCGCGCTGGGGCGGTTGAAGTTCGACTTCGCCAACCCGTTCGCCGTCTATCTGCACGACACGCCGTCACGCGGCAAATTTGCGAGCTATGACCGGCTGGCCAGCCATGGCTGCATCCGGCTGGAAAAGCCGGTGTCGCTGGCCGAGCTGATGGTGGCGAGCGACCCGGAGCTGAACGGCCAGATCCAGACGCTGATCGACGCGGGCAAGACCCAGCGCGTGTCGTTGCCGCAGGAAGTGGCGGTCTATCTGCTCTACTGGACCGCCTTTGCCAGCAGCAACGGGACGATGAGTTTCCGCGCCGACCCCTATGGCTGGGACAAGTTGCTGGCCGCCAAGATCGAGGCGTCGAGCCGCCGGGCCGACCCCACCGCCCTCCCCTCCCCGACGATCGCATCGAAGGACTGACCACCCATGCGCAAAATTGCCCTGTTCGCCCTTGCCGGTGCCCTTGCCCTGTCCGCCTGCGGCAAGAAGGAGGAAGAGCCGACGGCGACCAATAATCTGGTAGAGCCGCCGGTCGAGAATGTCATTATCGAGGAGCCGGACGCGGTGCTGCCGCCGCCGTCCAACAATGCCGTCGCGACTCCAGCCGCGCCGCCGCCCTCCGTGTCGGAACAGCAGCAGATTCAGGATGATGCCGACGCCACCGGCATGACCGCGCGCCTGCCCCAGGAAGGCGAAGAGAGCCAGCCCGCAGACGAAGCGAGCAGTTCCGCACCATAAGCCGCATCGCCCCGCTCTTGGAGCGGGGCTGCGTCTTTGCTATATTGGTATCATGGATCGCCGCAATTTCACGAAGTTCGCCGTAAGCGGACTCGCCTTTTCGTTTCTATCCGACAGCATCGGCCGGGCGGCCGTGCCAGTGGGGGCCGCGCCTTTGCCTGCGACGCCGGTCGTGCAGCCGATAGCGGCCAAGCCCTATGCGTCGCTGCTGGAACGCGCCAAGGCCGCGCTCGACCGGCATGGCGACGCTTTCACCCTGCGGGACCGGGTGGCAATCGCCGACTTTACCGCGCCGTCGAAGGATGTGCGCTTCCATGTCATCGACCTGATTGGCGGGCAGAGCAGCAGCTATCTGGTGGCCCATGGCCGCGGATCGGACCCGGCGCATAGCGGCTGGCTCCACAGTTTTTCCAACGAACCCAATTCGCTGGCCAGCAGTTCAGGCGCGTTCAAGACCGGCGAGCAATATATCGGCCAGCATGGCCGGGCGATGCGACTCATTGGGCTGGACCCGCAGAACAACAATGCCGAACCGCGCGCCATCGTCGTCCATGGCGCGGACTATGTGGGCGAGGACCATATCGCCGCCTGGGGCAAATGCGGACGGAGCGAAGGCTGCTTCGCGGTCGCGCCGCACATGCTGCCGCAATTGCTGGGGCTGCTGGGCAGCGGGCGGTTGCTCTATGCGGACAAGATCGGGGTTGCGGGTTAAGCTTTTCCAGCGTCATCCCGGCGAAAGCCGGGATCTCTGTTCTTCCGGCGCGGCGTTGCGAAGAAAAGCGGGATGCCAGCTTTCGCTGGCATGACGGGAGATGGGGGCGGTTCGTCTCCCTCTCCCGCCAGACATATTACCCCGCCTTGGCGCCCGTCAGCGCTTCGGCCGCAGGCTTGTTGGTCGCGTCGACCGAGCCATCGGCCAGCATCGTCTTGCTGAGCGCGACCGCTTCGGCCTGCAGCGCGGTGTCGGTGCTGGTCTGGCTGGCACCGATGAGGGCGGAGAGGAGGATGTTTTTCGTGACCTTGTCCGCCGCATTTTCGGATGCCGACTTGCGGGCCAGAGCCAGCGCTTCGGTATAGAGCGGGGCGGAGCCGGCCTTGTCCTGCGCGGCGAGTTTCTGGTTGCCCATCTGGATCAATATGCCCGCCAATATGTTGCGGCTGGCGGCATCAGTGGGCTTGGCTTCCACCACCTTGCGCCAGTGCGGCACCGATTCGCCGTACAGCGCGATCACCTTGTCCATCTGGCCCAGCGCGCCATAGGCGGCAGCGTCGGCATAGAGGGCGTTGGCGAGGAAATTGACATTGTCGATCTTCGACGGGTCCACCTCTACCGCGGTGCGGATGGCGGGGAGCGCGGCATCATATTTGGCGACGGCCCCGGCATTGTCGCCGGCCTGCTGGGCGGCCTGTCCGGCGGTGAAGGCCGTGACCGCGCTGTTGAAGGCGGCGATCTGGGCCGGGGTCATCTGCGCGGCGGCGGGAGCGGATTGGGCAGCAGGTGCGTCCTGAGCCGATGCGGGCGTCGCAAGCGCCAGCGGCGCGGACAGGGTCATCAGAGCGATCAGGGTGGTCTTTGCCAATGTCAGGGTCTCCTTGGTCGTTGCACCATAAATGTCGAACAGGCGAACCTCGCGCCTCTCAACATCAATAATGAACGAAGGCGCAGGCCGGTTCCCAGAGGGTCAGGGACGGCTCATCGCGCAAAAGGCTCCAGCCGTGGCAAAATCGGCGGTGCGCCGGGCGTTGCGGGCCGCTGCCTGTGCATCCTCGCCCCATTGTTCGATCTGCCACGCCTCGTCGATTTCGGCGGCCTGCCAGATGGCGTCGAGGTCATGGCCGCCATCGACAATGGCGAGGCCGCAGATCAGTGATCCGCTGAGGTTCACCAGCGTGGAGAGGCCGGCAAGCAGGAAGGGATCGAAGGCCGCGACCGCTGCGCCGAGCCGGATGAGCGTCTGTGCGGGCTGGTCGACCGGCCAGATCCCCTGCGTCACGACGAAGGCGACGTCATAGCGCGCCCGCGCCCAGTCGAGCAGCGGCTCCCATGCTGCCGCCTGCCGCTCCACCAGCGTCTGCGGCGCTTCGGCGCGGTAGCAGAGCAGGTCGCTTTCGCCATAGCGGGCGATGCTGGCGGCAAAGCTGGCATGGTTGGGGACGATATGGTCGATCGCGGCATTGGCAAGGCCGGTGAGCGGCATGGTAGCAGGATCGACGCTCTCCCCCTGCGCGCGCCATTCAGCGGCGACCGCGTCGGCCAGCGCTGGCGTGGGCAGCGCCAGCAGCGCGCGGGCGGGGGTGCGGACCGGGCGGGTGTCGAGCTGGATGGCAAAGCCTTCGTCAGCGGGAACGACGGCGACGTCCTTGTAAAAGCGCTTCATGGCTTGGTGCGCTTGAACAGGGCCAGCATCAGGCGCGGGACGACCATGAACTGGAACAGGCCGACGATGACCATGATCGCGCCGAAAGCCTTGGCCTTGTCCCCCTGCACCCAGGTGAAGCGCTGCATGATGGCGAGGAAGCCGAACATGACGATGAAGGCGCCCGACAGGCGGAACAGGCCGATGGCGAAATGGCGCTGGCGGGCGATCTTTTCGGGATCAACGGGGGGTGGAGGCGGAAAGTCGGTCATGGCGCGCCGATATGGCCGCGCAATTGCGCGCTGTCCATGGCCACGGCCTGCGCGCCCGCCGCGATGAGATCATCAGGCGCATGATAGCCCCAGGCGACACCAATACTGCGGACGCCTGCGGCCATTCCCATGTCGATGTCGAAACTCGTGTCGCCGATCATGACGGTGGTGTCGGGCGCGGCCCCGGCTTCGGCCATCGCAGTGAGCAGCATGGAGGGGTGCGGCTTGGACGGGTGGCGATCGGCGGTCTGGAGCGTGACGAAGCGGTCGATCAGGCCATGATGGGTGAGGCACAGGGCCAGGCCGCGATCCGACTTGCCGGTGGCGACGCCCAGCAGCCAGCCCGCGCGGTCCAGATCATGGACCAGATCGGCAATGCCGGGATAGAGCGGTTCGGACACGGCATTTTCGCGCCGCATCGCCTGAAACGCCAGCTTGTAGCGCTCCGAGAGATGATCGTGAAAATCCGCCTCCGCGTCCGGCAGCAGCCGGGCCATGGCGTGGGGCAGCGAGAGGCCGACGACCGAGAGGATGGCGAGGCGATCCGGCGCGGCAAGCTTCGCGTCCTCGAACGCGCGGGCCATGGCGGCGCAGATATTATGCTGGCTGTCGACCAGCGTGCCGTCACAATCGAACACGACCAGGGGGTTAGGCATCGACGCTGTCCCTATTCGCCCCCGCCGCGCGAGCGCCGCTCGCCCTTGCGGTCCTTGCGCACCTGCTTGGCGTGCTGGCGCGCGAACTTCTTTTCATCCTCGCGCGTGGGGCTGCGGTCGATCTCATCGTCCAGCGGCATGTCGCCGAGGCTCAGGTCAAAGCCGAGATCGGCCAGGCTGGAGGCGAAATGGGCGGGCAGGTCGGCCATCACGTCCACCCGGCCACCGTCGGGGTGATCGACGCGGATGCGGCGGGCGTGAAGGTGCATCTTGCGGCTGATCGTGCCGGTCAGGAAACTGTCCTTGCCGCCATATTTGCCGTCGCCCACGATCGGGTGGCCGATCGCGGCGAGATGGACGCGCAGCTGGTGGGTGCGGCCGGTATAGGGTTGCAGCTCGACCCAGGCGGCGCGGTTGCCCGCCCGTTCGATGACGCGGTAGCGGGTGCGCGCGGGCAAGCCTTCGGCTTCATCGACATGCATTTTTTCGCCGCCGGTGCCGGGTTGCTTGGCCAGCGGCAGTTCGATCATGCCGTCCGCGATGGACGGCACGCCGATAACCAGCGCCCAATAGACTTTGCGCGCGGTCCGGCTGGAAAAAGCCTTGGCGAAATGGGCGGCGGCGCGGCTGGAGCGGGCGAGCAGCAAGGCGCCCGACGTATCCTTGTCCAGCCGGTGAACCAGCTTGGGCCGCGATTCGGCGTTGAAGATCAGGCCATCGAGCAATTTGTCGACATGCTCGTCCGTCTTGGTCCCGCCCTGCGTGGCAAGGCCCGGCGGCTTGTTGATGACGATCGCCTGCGCGTCGCGGTGGATCACCATTTCCTGCACATAGGCGATCTCGTCCTCGGTCAGGTCGATGACCATGGCGCGCTTGGCGGGACGTTCGGAGGGCGCGGCCCTGGCTTCGGCGGGGGGGACGCGGATCATTTGCCCCTCGGCGATGCGATCGCCCGGCGCGGCGCGTGCGCCGTCGATGCGCAACTGGCCGGTGCGCGACCAGCGCGACACGATGTTGAAGCCGACATCGGGCAGATGACGCTGGAACCAGCGGTCGAGGCGGATGCCGTCATCGTCGGGCTGGACCCGATATTGGCGCACGTCGAGCGAGACGCCCTTGGCCGCCGATGGCTTGGGCGCGGCGGCCTGCACCACGGGTGCTACCTTGGCGGCGGCGGGCTTGGCAGCGGGCTTTTTCGGGCCGGACTTGAACGGCGGCTTGAAGGCGGGCTTGCCGCCCTCCCCCTTGCGCGCGGTCGCCGCCTTTGCGCCGCCACGGGCGCGACCGGGCGCCCCGGTCGGCTTGCCGGGGGCGGATTTACCGGCAGCGGGCTTGCCGAAGCCTTTGCCGGGGGCTGCTTTGCCAGCGGCGGCTTTGCCGGGGGCAGCGGGTTTGCGACCGCGCGGGGCGTCGCTCTTGCCGGGAGGACGGCCCTTCATGCCACGACACTCCGCATCAGCGACAGGCCCAGCGCCAGCGCCACGACGGCGCCGATCACCGACGCGAGCGCATAGGCCAGTGCGACGAGGATCTGGCCGCGCTCGATCATCAGCAATGTTTCCAGGCTGAAGGCGGAGAAGGTGGTGAAGCCGCCCAGCACGCCGACACCCAGTAGCAGCCGCATCGGTTCGCCCGACGTCATGCTGCCGCGCGCCAGCCAGCCAGCGAGCAGGCCCATGGCGAAACCGCCGATCAGATTGGCCGCGAACGTACCCCACGGCCAGGTCGCGCCCGGCGTCATCGCGCCCAGGAAACGGCCCAGCTGATAGCGCAGCGCAGCGCCCACCGCGCCACCGCCCATAACAAGGAAAATATTGGTCATGCCGCTGCCCCTACAGGCAAATGGCGATCAGGGGAATGGGGCGGTCCGATTCCGCCCCTTTGCCCCTATTTGCCGTTGTCGGCGATGATGTCGACGCTGGTCTTGCCGCCCGGCGCGTCGGTGAAGAGGATGAAATAGGCGCTGCCATCGGCCTTGCGCGTACCGCCCAGCACATGATCGCCGCCCAATATCTTATGTTCGCCATCATAACCGGCGCGGCGGGCGAGGGTGTAATAATAGTCCATCACGCCTTGGCGCGGCGCGGGTGTCACGAAACTGGCGGCACGCAGGGTGCAGCCATTGCGTTCCGCGCCCGCCGCTTCGGTCAGTTGCGCGCCGGGATAGAGGGTGAAGGGATCGGGCAGGCGCTGCGCCCATTCCATGCCGTAAGCGAGCTGCTTGCTGCAATGGGCGTTGCCGCCGTTGCGCGACGCCTGTTCGCGGGCGACTGCGCCCAAGGTGACGGTCGATGCCATCGCGTCGCCTGCACTGGGCGCGGGCGCGGCGAGCAGCTTGCCGCCCGCCTGTTGCAGCGCCGCGGCCTGCGCCTTGCCTGCGTCGCCACTCAGCAACGGCACTGCGCCATTGGCGGGACGGTCGGCGGGGCGCACGGCGTTGCGATTGGACTGGCCGACCAGTTGGGGGTCGACCACGATCGGGTCGGCCAGCGCGCCTTTCAGCGCCGGATCGACCGCATTGTTGGTGAGTTGCGCATCGAGCGCGGCGAGGCTGGCATCCTTGTCCCCCTTGCCACAGGCGGCGAGCGCCAGCGTCAGCGTGATGATGGAAACGGACCTGAAAAACGCCATGCTGCACTCCTTCGTAAACAAGGCATGAAGAGTGCGGGTTAATTTTTCGTTAGGACTTTTGGTGAATCGCAGTGAAATTCCGCATCATCGGGCCAGTTTCTGCTTACTGGCCTGCCTGTTTACCTTGTGGCCAAGCGACGGAACGGCCATTTAGGCCGGATGCTAAATATATTATCCGGCTTTATCGGCCTTGTCACCCTGGTCCTGATGATCCCCGCCTTCATTCCGTTGCTGGGCGCATTGAACTGGCTGCTGGTGCCCATGGCGCTGTTCGGCGCAGTGATCGGCATGATCTCTTCGCGCAATGGCGGGCGCAATTTCTGCCTGATCGTCGCGGCGTTCGGCGCGCTGCGGCTGTTCCTGGGCGGGGGGATTTTCTGAACCCGACGCACAATTATACGCGCAATGGCCTGATCGCTGCGATTGTCGCCTATACCGCCTGGGGGATGCTACCGCTCTTCTTTCGGCTGGTCCATCATGTCGATCCGATCGAGATCGTCACCCAGCGGGTGCTGTGGTCGCTGTTGCTGATCGTCACGCTGCTGGCGGCGCGGCGGGGACTGGTCCCGCTGATGACGGCATTGCGCGAACGGCGGCTGATCCTGCCGCTGGCCGCTTCGGCGCTCATGATCGCGATCAACTGGCTGGTCTATGTGTGGGCGGTCAATGATGGGCATGTCGTCGCAACGAGCCTGGGCTATTTCCTCAACCCGCTGGTCAATGTCGCGCTGGGCGTGGTGGTGCTGAAGGAAAAGTTGCGACGTCCGCAAATGCTGGCGATCGGCGTGGCGGCGGTCGGCGTTGCCATATTGGCGGCGGCGGCGCTGACGACCTTGTGGATCAGCCTGACGCTGGCGATCAGCTTTGCTTTCTATGGCCTGTTGCGCAAAATTACGCCAGTCGCGCCGATGACGGGCCTTGGCGTCGAGACGCTGTTGCTGACGCCGCCAGCCATTGCTTACCTGATCTGGGAAGCGGGCCATGGCGGGGTGAGTTTCGGACAGGATGCCGGGACGACTGCGCTACTGGTGATTTCCGGCGCGGTGACGACAGTGCCGCTGGTGCTGTTCGCCATGGCGGCGCAACGGCTGCCCATGGCGACGCTGGGCATATTGCAATATCTGGCCCCGATGCTGCAATTTTTCTGCGGCGTCGTGCTGTTCGGCGAGACATTGAGCCAGGGCCAGATGCTGAGCTTTGGACTCATTTGGATCGCGCTGATCCTGTTTGCGACCGATGGCGTGCGGATGGCCCGGCGGAACCGGGTGGCGACGGTTTAATCATAGCCCGTTCGTTTCGAGGGGGCCGAGAGTGGTTTCTCGACTTCGCTCGAAACGAACGGAGGTAGGTGTCAGGAAAATTCCGTCGCCTCGAAACGCACGGCTTCGCCCACAGCTTCGTTGGCCAGCCCATCTTCCCACATCACGCGATTGCCGCGGATGATGGTGCCGATCGCCTTGCCGGTCAGCTCCATCCCCTCGAACGGGGACCAGTTGCAGCGCGAGGCAAGCCAGTCGCTGCCCACGGTCCAGCGTTTTTTCAGGTCCACCACGGTGAAGTCGGCGTCATAGCCAAGCGCGATCCGGCCTTTGCTGACCAGCCCGAACACACGTTGCGGGCCGGAGGAGGTCAGTTCGATGAAGCGGCGCAAAGTCAGCCGCCCCTCCGCCACATGGTTGAGCAGCAACGGCACCAGCGTCTGGACACCGGGCATCCCGCTGGGGCTGGTGGGATAGGGCTTGGCCTTTTCCTCGATCGTATGGGGGGCGTGATCGCTGCCCAGCACATCAGGCACGCCCTGATTGAGCCAGTGCCACAGCCCATCGCGGTGCGCGCCCGACCGGATCGGCGGGTTCATCTGCGCATAGGTGCCAAGGCGCGGATAGGCCTCCTCCCCCGCCAGCGTCAGATGCTGGGGCGTGACCTCGCAGGTCGCGATATCCTTGTTCTGGCCGATATAGGCCAGTTCGGCGGGCGTGGTGATGTGCAATATGTGGATGCGGCGGCGCGCGGCGCGGGCCAAGCCGATGATGCGTTTGGTCGCGATCATCGCGCTCTCATCGTCGCGCCAGACCGGGTGCGAGGACGGATCGCCCGCCAGAGCGTAACCTTTGCGCGCATTCATCCGCGTTTCGTCTTCGGCATGGATGGCGACGCGGCGGGTGCCGCTGGCCAGCACGCGGGCGAGTGCATTGTCATCGTCGACCAGCAGGCTGCCGGTCGATGCGCCCATGAAAATCTTGACCCCTGCGGTGCCGGGAATGCGTTCCAGATCGCGCAGATGTTCGGCATTGTCCGCCGTCGCGCCGACATAGAAAGCATGATCGCACCACATGCGATGATGGGCGCGTTGCAGCTTGTCATGGACGCGCTCTGCCGTGTCGGTATTGGGATTGGTGTTGGGCATTTCAAACACGGCGGTGATGCCGCCCAGCACCGCGGCGCGGCTGCCGGATTCGAGATCTTCCTTATGCTCCAGCCCCGGCTCGCGGAAATGGACCTGACTGTCGATGCAGCCGGGCAGCACGTCGAGGCCGGTGCAGTCGATCACCTCGCCCGCGTCGCCAAGGCCCGTGCCGATCGCGACGATCCTGCCGCCGCGCACGCCGACATCGGCCTGCTCCGCGCCGCCCGGCGTGTGGATGGTGCCGTTCTTCAGGATCAGGTCGAAAGTTTCGGACATGGTGGCTCACCGCTTGGATATGGAAGTCGCCTGTCCTACCTAAAGCCGATGACCGGCACCACCCTCACCGACCGCGCGATCCTCAGAATTTCAGGGGAGGAAGCGCGACCCTTCCTGCAAGGCCTGCTGACGCGCGATGTTTTGACGCTGGCACCCGGTGCGCCGCGCTGGACCGCGTTGCTGACCGCGCAGGGGAAAGCGCTGTTCGACATGATGTTGTGGGCTGATGGCAATGACGTGCTGATCGACTGTGAGGCGGCGCAGGCCGATGCGCTGGCCAAGCGGCTGACGCTGTATCGGTTGCGGCGCAAGGTCGCGATTGCCCGCGACGAGTCGCTGGCGGTGCATTGGGCGCTGGAGGCGGCGGACAGGCCGCACGATCCGCGCTTGCCTGCGCTGGGACATCGCTGGATTGCTGCGCTGGGGGATGGCGACGCGGCGGCGGCGTTTCGCGCGCATAGGCTGGCCTTGGGCGTGTTCGAGGGCGCGGGCGAGCTGGGGCAGGACCAGACGCTCTGGCTGGAAACCAATGCCGGGGAACTGAACGGGGTCGATTATGACAAGGGCTGCTATGTCGGGCAGGAAAATACCGCGCGGATGCATTATCGCGCCAAGGTGAACCGGCGGCTGGTCGCGGTGCCGCTCCGCCAAGCCGACGAGAAAAGGCAGCGGGCGGCACTGCCGGACATGGGGCTGTCGATCGAATTGCGGCGGGTGGAAACGCTCGATCCCGCTACCCTGCCCGACTGGCTCGCGGCGGCGGTTGCGGATCAGGCCGCGGCGGAATGAAGCGGCTGCTGCTCACGCTATTGGGCGCGCTGGCTTTCGCCACCCCGGCCCTCGCCGACACGCCCTGGACGCTGGTCAAAACCTACCCGCATGATTCCACCGCCTTCACCGAGGGGCTCTTTTTCCATGACGGGGCGCTGTATGAAAGCACCGGACTGGAGGGGCAGTCGGACATTCGCAAGGTGCGGCTGAAGGATGGCAAGGTCATCCAGCGGCGCGTGCTGGAGCCGCGCTATTTTGGCGAGGGGATCGTCAATTGGGGTGACCGGCTGATCAGTCTGACCTGGCGCCATGGGCAGGGTTTCGTCTGGAAGCTGGCCGATTTCGCGCCGGTCGGGGATTTTCGCTATGCGGGCGAAGGCTGGGGGCTGACGCAGGACGGGCGACATATCATCCAGAGCGACGGCAGCGCGCAATTGCGCTTCCTTGATCCCGACACGCTGGCCGAGCAGCGGCGCATCACCGTGACGTGGAACGGGCGCGCGGTCGAGCGGCTCAATGAGCTGGAATATGTGCGCGGCGAGATTTGGGCGAATGTGTGGTATGAAACGAAGATTGCCCGGATTGATCCCGCGACCGGCGCAGTGATCGACTGGATCGATGTCGCGCCGTTGATGAAGGCGGCGGGCGTGCGCGATAGCGAGGCGGTGGCCAACGGGATCGCCTATGATGCGGCGAAGGACCGGGTTTTCATCACCGGCAAATATTGGCCGAAGCTGTTTGAGATACGGGTTGGGAAGTAGGCTTACCGCTTCCAGCGCGCCCAGATGGCGGTGGGAAGCAGCAGCCCGCGCGCTTCTTCCCGCACCGCCAGCTCGCCCACTTCAACCTCGCCGGGCAGGTCGGCAAAGGCTTGACGCAGCAGTTCGCCGATCGCGAGGGCCGACATGCGGACGGCATAGACGGTCAGGAACAGGAAACGGCTGTCGGCGTCGAGCAACTGGCGGCAATTGGCGATGAGCGCGGGAAGATCTTCCTCCAGCCGCCAGACTTCGCCATCGGGGCCGCGGCCATATTTGGGCGGGTCGAGCAGGATGCCGTCATAGCGGCGGTTGCGCCGGACTTCGCGCGCGACGAATTTGGCGGCATCCTCGACGATCCAGCGCACGGGCCGGTCCGCCATCCCCGACAGGTCGGCGTTGGCGCGGGCCTGCGCGACCGACTTTTTCGACGCATCGACATGGACCATGCGCGCGCCGCTGGCCGACATGGCGAGCGTGCCGACGCCGGTATAGCCAAACAGGTTCATGACTTCGGCGTCGGGCTTGTCGGCGGTGCGTTCGCGCATCCAGTCCCACACCGGGGCCATGTCCGGGAAGAAGCCAAGATGGCGGAAGGGGGTGCAGCTCGACTGGAAAGTCACGTCCTTCCATTTGAGCGGCCAGCCTTCGGCAGGGACCGGCTTTTCATAGAACCAGCGTCCCCCGCCCTCCTCATCCGAGCCGGGGACGAATTCGCCGTCCGCTTTCCAGTTTTCGGTCGCGGGCGCCCACATCGCCTGCGGTTCGGGGCGGATGAAGCGGAAGCGGCCGTAGCGTTCCAGCTTGCGGCCATAGCCCGAATCGATCAGGCCATAATCGGCCCAGGGTTCGCCGATGAGGGTCTTGAGTTCCACTTTTCAACAACCTCCGTTCGCCCTGAGTAGCCGCTGAGCGAAGTCGAAGCGGCATATCGAAGGGTGAGTAGCGCGCTTATGCTTCGATACGGGCCTTCGACAAGCTCAGTCCCTACTCAGCACGAACGGTAAAATATATGCCGATCAGCCGCGCGGGGTCGCGCGTTCGGCGACATAGGCGGTGACCGCCTCGAACGTGCCGGGCAGCTTCACATAGCTTTCTTCACGCGCGAACAGGTCGCCAACGCGGGCGGGGAGCGGCGGGCGGGTGCCGGTGGCGCGCTCGACCGCGTCGCGGAACTTGGCGGCGTGGGCGGTCGCCAGCGTGACCACCGGGATCGACGGGTCGAGATCGGTCGCCTGCGCCGCGGCCAGGCCGATGGCGCTGTGCGGGTCGATGATCTGGCCCGCCGCGTCATAGGCCCAGCGCATCGCCATGGTCATGCCGTCGGCGTCGATCCGGGCGGAGGTGAACAGGCCTGCCGCGCCCTCCTGCTGCGCATTGGTAAGGCGCATCGCGCGGGTGGCTTCGAAGCCGCCCATCTGTGCCGCCAGCGCCAGCCCGTCGCGCCCGCCCGCGTCGAACAGCAGCCGCTCAAAATTGGAGCTGACCTGAATGTCCATGCTGGGGGTGGCGGTCGGGACGACCTGGCCCTGGCTATAATCGCCCTGCGACAAGGCGCGATGGAGAATGTCGTTGACGTTGGTGGCGACGATCAGCTTGGCGACCGGCAAACCCATTTTCGCCGCGACATAGCCGGCGAACACATCGCCGAAATTGCCGGTCGGGACCGAGAAGGCGACCGGGCGTTCAGGCGCGCCCAGGCGCACGGCGGCGTAGAAATAATAGACGACCTGCGCCATCAACCGCGCCCAGTTGATCGAGTTGACGGCGGACAGGTTGAAGCGACGCTTGAAATCGGCGTCGTTGAACATCCGCTTCACCATCGCCTGCGCATCATCGAAGCTGCCCTCGATCGCGATATTATGGACGTTGGGCGCGCGTACGGTGGTCATCTGCCGCCGCTGCACGTCCGACACGCGGCCTTCGGGGTGGAGCATGAAGATGTCGATCTTCTCGCGCCCCGCCACCGCGTCGATCGCCGCCGAGCCGGTGTCGCCCGACGTCGCACCGACGATGGTCAGGTGATCGTCGCGGCGCGACAGGAAGCGCTCGAACAACTGGCCGAGCAATTGAAGCGCGACATCCTTGAACGCCAGCGTCGGGCCATGGAAGAGTTCGAGCAGCCAGTTGCGATGATCGAGCTGAACCAAAGGCACGACCGCATGATGGCTGAAACGGCCATAGGCGGCCTGGCACAATTCGCGCAGTTCGGCCTCATCCAGCGATCCGGCGACGAACGGGGCCATGACCCGGACGGCGGTTTCGACATAGGATAGGCCGGAAAGGGCGCGAATGTCATCGGGCGAAAAGGACGGCCAGCTTTCCGGCACATAGAGCCCGCCATCGGACGCAAGGCCCGCCAGCGTGACATCCTCAAAACCGAGCGCCGGTGCGCTACCCCTGGTGCTGACATATTGCATGATGGGGAAGCGCGGTAGCGATGCGCGCGCTTGTGGGCAAGCTTTTAGGGCGAGTTGGGCGCGTTGCGGCGGCGCAGGGCGAGAATATAGATGATCGCGGCAACAATCGCGAAGAAGAACCACTGCACCGCATAGGCGAGATGATTGTTGGAGACGTCAGCGGCGCTGGGCGGGGCCGAGGGTTTGAGGCCCGCAGGTGCCGTGCGGGCGATCAGCATCGGGCGCAGCGGCATGGCCTTGCCGCCGATGCGGGTCAGCAGCGCGCGGTGGTCGGGTTCTTCGCTGATCCAGCCTGCCACCTGCCCGCCGGTCCAGGCGACCTTGGCGTCGGGGCGTTCCGTCACACCGAGTGCGACCAGCGCGCCCGGTCCTTCCGCCCCGGTGGCGCATTGGGCGATGTGGCGATAGCCGGTGGAGCCATCGGCGGCGCGGCCTGCCTCGACCTGCCAGCCGACAACGCGCAGGCATTGGACCGACGAGGGGCGGAAGAGGATTTCGGGCGATACCGGCGGCAATTGCGGGAAAGCGACCGGGGGACGGGCCGGGTTGCTAGCGGCCAGTTGCAGCGCCTGCGCCTTTTCCGCGCGACGCTGGAACTGCCAGATGCCAAGGCCGATCATGACCAGCACGGCGGCCACGACGATGATGGTCGGGATGACGGGGATGCGCGACTTGCTCATGCGTCCGGGCCTTTGCTGGCGATGCGGCCTTCGCGGGCGCGGTTACGATATTCCAGCGTCAGCAGCGCGCCCTTGGCAACACGCAGGCTGGCGACCACGGCGATCGTGGTGAGCGGGGTCCAGAGCAGGATATGCACCCAGAGCGGCGGGTGGAGATTAAGTTCCAGCGCCAGCGCCAGCACCACCATCAGCGTGCCGACAATCAGCGTCAGGAAGGCGGCGGGACCGTCGCCGACATTGAACTGGACATAGTCGAGACCGCAGGCGCGGCAGCTGGATGCGAATCGGACCGGGCCGTCGAACAGGGTCGCCGCACCGCATTTGGGGCAAGCACCCCGCGCGGCATCGACCAGAAGCGGCGCGGCGGGGCGGACGGGTTCAACGGGGGTTATCATGGGGCTGGCATAGCGGGCGGCGGCCCAAAAGAAAACGGCCGGGGACAAGCCCGGCCGTTATTCATTGTATCAAGGATCGCCAGGCGATCAGCCGCCGTGGACTGGCGCGCCCCAGCCACCCCAGACATAGATGGCGACGAAGAGGAACAGCCACACCACGTCGACGAAATGCCAGTACCAGGCAGCGGCTTCAAAGCCGAAATGCTGGCGCGGGGTGAAGTGGCCCTTATAGGCGCGGACCAGATTGACGATCAGGAAGATCGTGCCGACCAGAACGTGGAAACCGTGGAAGCCGGTCGCCATGTAGAAGGCCGAGCTATAGGGGTTGCCGCCGAAATCGAACGGGGCATGGGCATATTCATAGGCCTGCACGCAGGAGAAGATTGCGCCCAGAATGATGGTACACCACAGACCCTTGATCAGGCCGTCGCGGTCGCCGTGGATCAGCGCGTGATGCGCCCAGGTGACGGTGGTGCCGGAGCAGAGCAGGATCAGCGTGTTGAGCAGGGGCAGCTCAAAGGCGTTCATGACTTCCACGCCCTTTGACGGGAACAGGCCGTCGATCGGGGGCAGCGCGCTGGGGAACAGCGAGAAGTCGAAAAAGGCCCAGAACCAGCCGACGAAGAACATCACTTCCGATGCGATGAACAGGATCATGCCGTAGCGCAGGTGCAGCTGGACGACCGGGGTGTGATCACCCGCATGGGCTTCGGCCACGACATTGGCCCACCAGCTGTAGAAGGTGAACAGCACGCCGGCGAGGCCGAGCAGGAACACCCAGCCGCCGCCAGCGGGCAGCGCGTCGGGGTGCATCCACATGATCCCGCCAAAGGCCATGACCAGCGCCGACATGGCGCCAAACAAGGGCCAGATGCTGGGCGGGAGAATATGATAATCGTGATTCTTGGCGCCTGCCATGACTGCTCTTCCCTGTTCGCTTGTCCGTGTTCTTAACTCGTGCCTTAGCTTGGCTTCTTGTCCTGCTCAACAGGGTAGAAGGTATAGCTGAGGGTAATTTGCTGCGTATCCTTGTTATCCGGGTCGTTCAGGATCTTGGGATCGACGAAATAGAGGACGGGCATCCGCACCTCCTGCCCCGGTTGCAAGGTCTGCTGGGTGAAGCAGAAGCATTGAATCTTGGTGAAATAGGCCCCGGCTTGCGACGGGGTGACGTTGAAGCTGGCGGTGCCGGTGACCGGCTTGTCCGACATGTTCTTCGCGATGAAGATCGCCATGTCCTTGCTGCCCACGGTCACCGTATCGGTGCGATGTTCGGGGTAGAATTGCCAGGGCATCCCCGGCTGGACATTGGAATCGAAGCGGATCGACATGGTGTGGCCCGCCGCTTCGCGCACCTGCACATTGGCGTCCGCGCGCATGGTGGTGCCGCCAAAGCCGGTCTGTTCGCAAAAGATGCGATAGAGCGGGACCGAGGCGAAGCCGAGCGCCAGCATCGACAGGCCGACGCCCGCCATGGCGATCATCGTCCGGCGATTGCGCCGGTCGCGGTCGAACGGAGAAGGCGGCAGCGTCGCCATCAAATCGCGCTGCTCCCACCGATCTTCGCCAGGGTGATGGCGTAGAACAGGATCACCAGCGCCGCCAGAATGAGGCCCGTCACCAGCGCGCGCGACTTTTGCCGGGCGCGGATCAGCTTTTCTTCGTCTGGGGTCATGCAAGTAGCCAGCGGTCGACGACCACTGCTCCAAAGAGGAGGAAAAGATAGAGGATCGAATATTTGAACAGCCGCCGTTCCGGTCCCATCCGCGCCGGATCGCTTTCGCGACGGCGATAGACCTGGAAGGCAAAGACGGCGAACAGCAATGTGCCGAGCAGCGCCACGGTGCCATAGAGCAGGCCGGTGAGGCGCAGCAGCACCGGAGCCATCGCCGCGACCGCCATGATCGCGGTGTAGAACCAGATCTGGCGACGGGTCGCGACCTCGCCTGACACGACCGGCAGCATCGGGATACCGGCAGCGGCATAATCGGGCTTGGCGAACAGGGCCAGCGCCCAGAAATGCGGCGGCGTCCAGAAGAATACCAGCATGAACAAAGCGACCGGTAGCGCCGCGACGTCGCCGGTAACCGCGGCCCAGCCGATGACCGGCGGGAAGGCACCCGCTGCGCCGCCGATGACGATATTCTGCGCCGTGCGGGGCTTGAGCCAGATGGTGTAGACGAATACGTAGAAGAGGATCGAGACGGCCAGAATGGCGGCGGCGAGCCAGTTGGTCGCCATGCCCATCAGGATGACCGAAAAGAAGGACAGGCCGACGCCGAAATGCAGCGCCGACGTGCGGTCCATACGCCCGGCGGGCAGCGGACGGTTGGCGGTGCGCTTCATCTTCGCGTCGATATCCGCCTCATACCATTGGTTGAGGGCGGCGGCAGCACCTGCGCCCAGCGCGATGCAGAGGATGGCGGTGAAGGCCAGGACCGGGTGGATATGACCGGGGGCCGCCAGCAGGCCGCACAGGCCGATGAACACCACCAAAGTCATGACGCGCGGCTTGGTCAGCGCGAGGAAGTCGCGCCAGTGGGCCGTGATCGGGGCGGATGTCATCGTTACGCTCGTCATATCGGTTCCGGCCCCACCAGTCGGGGGCATATAGCATGAGGGGGCGGGCTTGGCACCCGCCCCCTCGATCATGTCAGTATGTCCGATAATCAGTGATGCGCGGCATCGTCGATCACGGGCAGGGTTTCGAACTGGTGGAAGGGCGGCGGGCTGGACAGGGTCCATTCCAGCGTGGTCGCGCCTTCGCCCCAGGGATTGCCAGCGGCCTTCTTGCCAGCCGCCAGCGACCAGAACACGTTGATGAAGAAGATCACCATGCCGACAGCCATGATTTCATAGCCATGGGTCGCGACCTGGTTCCACTTTTCAAAGGCGGCAGGATAATCGGGGTAGCGACGCGGCATACCCGACAGGCCCAGGAAATGCATCGGGAAGAACAGCAGGTTCACGCCGACGAAGAACACCCAGAAATGCAGCTGGCCGAGGAATTCATTATACATGCGCCCCGACATTTTCGGGAACCAGTAATAGAAGCCCGCGAACAGCGAGAACACCGCACCCAGCGAGAGGACGTAGTGGAAGTGCGCGACGACATAATAAGTGTCGTGCAACACGTCGTCGACGCCGCCATTGGCCAGCACGACGCCGGTGACGCCGCCCACGGTGAACAGGAAGATGAAGCCCAGCGCCCAGACCATCGGGGTCTTGTAGCTGATCGAGCCACCCCAGATGGTCGCGATCCACGAGAAGATCTTGATGCCGGTCGGCACCGCGATGACCATGGTGGCGGCGGTGAAATACATCTTCACATTCACAGACATGCCGGTGGTGAACATATGGTGCGCCCAGACGACGAAGCCGACGACGCCGATCGCGACCATGGCGTAGGCCATGCCGAGATAGCCGAATACGGGCTTTTTCGAGAAGGTCGAGATGATCTGGCTGACGATGCCGAAGCCGGGCAGGATCATGATATACACTTCGGGGTGACCGAAGAACCAGAAGAGATGCTGGTAGAGTTCAGGATCGCCGCCACCGGCCGCGTCATAGAAGGTGGTGCCGAAGTTGCGGTCGGTCAGCAGCATCGTGATCGCAGCGGCCAGGACCGGGAGGGCCAGCAGCAGCAGGAAGGCAGTGACCAGCACCGACCAGACGAACAGCGGCATCTTGTGCAGGGTCATGCCCGGCGCGCGCATGTTGAGGATGGTGGTGATGAAGTTGACCGCGCCCAGAATCGAGCCAGCGCCCGCAATATGCAGCGACAGGATTGCCATGTCGACCGCCGGACCAGCAGAGCCGCTGGTCGAGAGCGGGGCATAGACGGTCCAGCCGGTGCCAGCGCCATAGCCGGTGCCGCCGGGCACGAAGGCCGAGCCGAGCAGCAGCGCGAAGGCGGGGATGAGCAGCCAGAAGCTGATATTGTTCATGCGCGGGAAGGCCATGTCCGGCGCGCCGATCATGATCGGCACGAACCAGTTGCCAAAGCCGCCGATGATGGCGGGCATCACCATGAAGAACACCATGATGAGGCCGTGCGCGGTGATCAGCGCATTCCAGAGGTGATAGGCCTGGTCGAGGCTGGCAGGCTCAGCGCCCAGCAGCGAATGCTGAATATTGGCCCAGCCCTGGAGATACTGGATGCCCGGCTGCGCCAGTTCGACGCGCATCAGGCCGGAAATCGCCCCACCCACGACGCCCGCGAAAATCGCGAAGATCAGGTAGAGGGTGCCGATGTCCTTATGGTTGGTGGACATGAACCAGCGCTGGAAGAAGGCTGGCTTGTGATCGGCGTCGTGATGATCATGGGCGTGGTCGCCATGATGATCTGCGGTAATGGTGGTCATGGCGGTTCTGCCCTTACATCAAAGCTTGGCGTCAGCGGCGGGCGCGGCGGCGGCAACGGCAGGCGCCGCGCCAGCGGGCTTGCCGCCCTGCGAGAGTACCCACTGGTCGAACTGCGCAGGCGGCAGTGCCTCGATCGCGATCGGCATGAAGCCGTGGCGCGCGCCGCACAGTTCCGAACACTGGCCGTAATAGACGCCCGGCTTTTCGATGGTGAAGCTCTTTTCATTCAGGCGGCCGGGAACGGCGTCCATCTTGACCCAGAGCGAAGGCACCGCGAAGCTGTGGATGACGTCGGCAGCGGTGATGATCAGCTTGATCGGGCGACCGGCGGGCAGAACCAGACGGTTGTCGGCGGCCAGCTGATGCGGTTCGCCGCTGGCCTTGGCCTGTTCCTCGGTCAGCATGTTCGACACGAATTCGGGGATGCCCGCGTCGGGATATTCATAGCCCCAATACCATTGATAGCCGGTGACCTTGACGGTCAGCGCATCCTTGGGCGCGGGCTTATACTGGTCGGCCAGCAGGCCGATCGATGGCACCGCGACGATCAGCAGGATGATGACCGGCGCGACGGTCCACACCACTTCGATGAAGGTGTTGTGCGACGTCTTGGACGGGATCGGGTTCGCGCTCGCCCGGAAACGCCACATGGCATAGAGCATCAGGGCGAGGACGAGGATGGAGATCGCGAAGATCAGCGGCAGCAGCATCTTGTCATGCAGCCAGCGGGCGGTGTGGCCGGTGGAGGTGAACTGCTCCTGCAGCGTGACTTCGCCCGGCTTTGGCATACCGATGCCTTCGGTCGGCTTCATGCGCGGCGGCGCGGCGACCTTGGCCACGGGCGCAGCCTGCGCAGCCGGTGCGGCGGCGTTGGCGGCCGAATCAGCCGGAGCGGCGGCATTGTCCGCAGCTGGCGCGGCGACGGCGACATTGTCCTGCGCCAGCGCCTGACCGTTCATCGCGATCGATGGCGCGAAGGCCAGCAATCCGGCGAGAACGAGCGATTTCACCTTGTTCATAGCGTATTCTTACCCCGTAACCCCTTGGCGCCGCTGCAACGAAGACGCGCGTCTGCGCATCGCCCCCGCCCGGTCGGTTCTGCCGCGGCTTATAGGCATGGTTTTTTCATGCCTCAAGCTTCCATGACCAGATTTTCTTCGCTGTTGCAACGTCCCCTTTGGCCCCCTATTTCGCAGCAGCGCGCACAGGGGCGCGATCATGGCGCGTCGCGTGCGTCATGTTTACAGGGATATGATGGGGGGCAGAGCGCCCGCATGGCCCGCGACAGGATAGATGAACGGCATGAGCGACGAAGAGGTTTTGGCGGAATTCCGGGCAGCAGGGGCATTGCTGGAAGGACATTTCATATTGTCGTCGGGTCGCCGCAGCGCCAATTATCTGCAATGCGCCCGCGTGCTGATGAATGCCGAGCGGGCAGGCACGCTCGCCCGCGCGATGGTGCAGAAACTGCCGCGCGAATTGCGGCAGGAGATCGACCTGGTGGTTTCGCCAGCCATGGGCGGGCTGATCGTCGGGCATGAAGTCGGTCGCGCGCTCGGCAAGGACGCCGTGTTTCTGGAACGGCCCGAAGGGACGTTCGAGCTGCGCCGGGGCTTTGCCATATCGCCCGGACAGAAAGTGCTGATGGTCGAGGATGTCGTGACCACCGGCCTGTCGTCGCGCCAGGCGATCGAGGCGGTGACGGCCGAAGGCGGCATCGTCATCGCAGAAGCCGCGCTGGTCGACCGGTCGGCGGGCGAGGTGGAGCTGGGCGTCCCCTTCTATCCGCTCGTGTCGATCAATTTCCCGGTCTATGAAGCCGATGCGGTCCCGCCTGAGCTGGCGGCGATCCCGGCGATCAAGCCGGGCAGCCGGAAGATATAGAGCCATGACCACGCCCCTGCGCCTTGGCGTCAATATCGACCATGTGGCGACGATCCGCAACGCGCGGGGAGGCGATCATCCCGATCCGGTCAAGGCGGCGTTGCTGGCGGTGAAGGCGGGGGCGGACGGAATCACCGCGCATCTACGCGAGGACCGGCGGCATATTCGCGACGAGGATGTCGCGACCCTGATGGCGGCGCTGAACGTGCCGCTCAATCTGGAGATGGCGGCGACGGCGGAGATGCTGGACATTGCGCTGCGCTACAAGCCGCACGCCGCCTGCATCGTGCCGGAAAAGCGCGAGGAGCGCACGACCGAGGGCGGTCTGGACGCGGCGGGACAGTTTGAGACGCTTCAGCCGATCGTGAAGGCGCTGGGTGACGCGGGCATCCGGGTGAGCCTCTTCATCGAGGCGGACGCGCGCCAAATCGACGCGGCGATCCGGCTGGGCGCGCCGGTGGTGGAATTTCACACCGGTGCCTATGCCCATATGCACGGCGAAGCGCGCGCGGCGGAACTGCGCAAGCTGGCCGATGCTGCTGCGCTGGCGGCCAAAAACGGGATCGAACCTCATGCCGGCCACGGCCTGACCTTCGACAATGTAGCCCCGATCGCGGCCATCCCGCAGGTCGCCGAACTCAATATCGGTCACTTCCTGATCGGCGAGGCGATCTTCGGCGGGCTGGAAGGCAGTATCAGAGAGATGCGGCGGCAGATGGATCTGGCGCGGTGATGGGCAATGCTCATTCCTCCCCGGTACGGGGAGGGGGACCAGCCGCAGGCTGGTGGAAGGGGTTGGCCTCTTGCCGCGACATCTCGGAGTGGCGCGCGTTCCTCCCGCCCCCTCCACCACCGCTTCGCGGCGGTCCCCCTCCCCGTACCGGGGAGGAATAATGATCATCGGCCTCGGTTCCGACCTGTGCAATATAGAGCGTATCCAGAATTCGCTCGATCGCTTCGGCGCGCGGTTTGAAGCCCGCGTGTTCACCGATGTCGAGCAGGCCAAGGCCAATCGCCGCCCCTTTACCAAGGCAGGGACGCTGGCCAAGCGGTTCGCCGCCAAGGAGGCTTTTTCCAAGGCGGTCGGGACCGGGTTCAAACGCGGCGTGTTCATGAAGGATATCGGCGTGGTCAATGCGCCGTCGGGTGCGCCGACGCTGGCCCTGACCGGCGGCGCGCTTGCGCGGCTGGAGACGATGGTGCCTGCGGGCCACAAGCCGGTCATTCATCTGACGCTCACCGACGATCATCCATGGGCGCAGGCCTTCGTCATCATAGAGGCGGTGCCGCTGTGAGCGCCCTGCCCCCCGACCCCAGCGAGCAGACCCAAATGACCGCAGCCGACCTGAGCGACGAGACGCCTGCACCGGAAACCCCCGCACCTGAAATCAAAGCGCCCGCGCCATGGGTCAATTGGTGGCAGGAGGTCAAAAGCCTGTCACTGCTGATCCTGGCGGTGCTGGCCTTCCACAGTTTCGTCGCCAAGCCCTTTTACATCCCGTCCGAATCGATGATGCCGGTGCTGCTGACCGGTGACCGGCTGGTGGTCAGCAAATTCCCCTATGGCTGGTCCTATGTCTCGCCCAGCTTCCATCCCCTGCCCTTCCTGAAAGGACGGCTGTTCGGGCGGCTGCCGGAACGGGGCGATATCGTCATCGTGTCGCCGCAGAACCGGCGCGAGGATTATATCAAGCGGGTGATCGGCCTGCCCGGCGACATTATCGAGGTGCGCGGCGGTCAGGTGGTGCTGAATGGCGTTGCGGTGAAGCAGAAGGCATTGAAGCCACTGCGTCTGGCGGTGGATGCCAATGCACCCTGTTCGCCGATGCAATTCCCCGGCGCACGGGTCAGCGGCGTGGATAGCAAGGACTATTGCGAATTGCCGGTGCGGCAGGAAATCCTGCCCAATGGCAAGACGTACCTGACGATCGACATGGGGCCGAGCGCGCTCGACTGGTATGGACCGGTCAGGGTGCCTGCCAACCATGTGTTCCTGATGGGCGACAATCGCGACAATAGCGCCGACAGCCGCGCGCCGCTGGAGGAAAATGGGCTGGGCGGGCCAGTGCCGTGGGAGGCGATTGGTGGGCGGGCCGAGTTCATCACCTTCAGCCTGGATGGCGACACGACATGGAACCCGCTCAGCTGGGTCCGGTCGCTGCGCAGCGGACGTGCCGGGAACAGCCTGCGGCCAGCGAGCGTTACTGCCCCGGAATAAACGGATATAAGGGGTATCGGGTTTGAACGACACGCAGCATCATGTCGAGGAACCCGGTCCCAGCGAAGTGCGCAGCCCGCTGGTTGCGCATGAATTGCAGCGCGCGGGCGTGTGGTTCGCGCTGGCCATCCTCATCGGGCTGGTCGCGTTATTGGCGCAGCCGATCCTGCTGGTGCTGGGCGCTTTGGTGCTGGCGACGATGATGGATGGCGGGGCGCGGCTGTTGAAGCGCGTGCTGCCGATCGCGCGCGGCTGGCGGCTGACGATCGTGCTGCTGAGCGCCGTCGCCTTCATGGTGTGGACCTTCTACCTCACCGGATCGAGCCTGATGGAACAGGCGCAGGCGATGCGGACGATCGTGGAAACACAGGTCGCGCGCGTGGGCGGCTGGATGCAGCAGATGGGCGTGTCCACCACGCCGGAGGATTTGAAGAGCCTCGCCAGTCAGGCGATGAGTTCGATGGGGCGGGTGACCGCGGCGGTCGGCACCGCAGTCGGCGCGATCACCAGCGGGGTAATGATGCTCGTGCTGGCGATCTTCATCGCGGTCGATCCCAAACTCTATGAACGCGGCGTCGCCTGGATGCTGCCGATGGAAAAACGCAGCCATTTCTACGCCATCGCCGACAAGATGGGCTGGACGCTGCGGCGGCTGATGGCCGGGCGGCTGATCGGCATGGCGGTCGAAGGGGTCGGCACCTGGCTGCTGCTCTGGGCTGGCGGGGTGCCGATGGCGGGGCTGCTGGGCCTGTTGACCGGCCTGTTCGCCTTCCTGCCCAATATCGGGTCGATCATTTCGGGCGTGCTGATCATTCTGGTCGGCTTTTCCGGCGGCACCGACACGGGCCTCTATGCCTTTGGCGTCTATCTGGCGGTGCAGATTGTCGATGGCTATCTGATCGTGCCGATGGTGGCGAAGAAGGCCACCGATCTCGCCCCGGCGCTGGTGCTGGCAGCGCAGATCTTGTTCGGCGCGCTGTTCGGCATCATGGGGCTGTTCCTGGCCGACCCGATCGTCGCGATGATCAAAGTCTATCTGGAGGAGCGCTCCAAACGGCTGGAGGAAAAGCGCGCGGCGCGGGTCGCGGAGCGGCTGGGGGTTTAAGGGTTTGCCGCGGTCGGCATAAAATACCCCGTCGACTCAGCCCGGCAGCACCAAACTCGCTTCCAGTCCGCCGCCCGGTCGGTTGGCCAGCCGCAACTCCCCCTGATGCTCCGCCATGATCGCGCGCACCAGCGCCAGCCCCAGCCCTGCCCCGCCCGTCTCGCGGTTGCGCGAGCCTTCCAGCCGGGTGAAGGGTTCGAGCATTTCGTCCATCCGCTCCTCGGCAATGCCCGGCCCTTCATCCGCCACCACGATGCGGATCATATGGCCTTCGCGACTGACCGACACATGGGCGCGATCGCCATAGACGATGGCGTTTTCGATGAGGTTGCGCAGCGCGCGGCGGATTTGCTGGGGGCGGACGAAGGCGACGGCGCGATCACTGTCGGTCATGTCGACCGGCGATCCGAGTTCGATGAAATCCTCCACCACCGCGTCGGCCAGAGAAGCGAGATCGACCTTCTGTGCCGCTTCGGTGCTGCGTCCCGCGCGGGCGAGCGAAAGGATATCCTCCAGCATCCGGTTCATTTCATCGATGGTTTCGGACATGCGCGCCCGTTCGCCGTCATCCTCCACCGATTCGGCCCGGACCCTGAGGGACGCCAGCGGTGTGCGCAGGTCATGGCCGATCGCGCCGAGCATCCGGTCTTTCTCATCCAGCATCGCGATGATGCGCGATCGCATGGCGTTGAACGCCATGGTGAGGTCGCGCACGTCGCCGGGACCGCGTTCGTCCACGGGGTCGGCAGAGCCGGTGCGGGCAAATTGCTGGGCGGAGCCGGTGAGTTGCTTCAACGGTCGCGCGAGGCGACTTCCGACCCAGAGCAGGGGCAGCAGGACGATGACGTAGAGGATGAGCGTCTGGCCAACCAGCCAGCCGCCAAAGCGCTGTGGCCGGTCGCCGGTCCGCGCCTGCGTCACCACCCATTTGCCCGGTTCATATTCCGCCGCCAGCGTCAGCCGGGCGACGCGATGGTCGTGCGGACGTTCGCCATTGGCGCGGATGCGGATTCGCTCCCAGCGGCGCATCGGCATGACGCTATCATCCTGCACCACGCGGACGCTCAGGATATTGAGGCCAATATCCCCGAACATCGCCATGGCGCGCTTTTCGATATCGGGGCGCGCCTGTCCTTTCAGCGTCGGTGTGCCTTGGACGAAGCGGGCGCGCATCCGTGGCGGGACCGGACGATCGGGCCGGTTGTCGAGCGCATCGATGACGCGATAGACGGCAGGGGCCGTTTGACCCGTCAGTTCCAGCTGGGTCCGTTCGCGATAGAGCAGCGCGAAATTGATCGCCTGCGCCACGAACAGCGCCAGCGCGACGAGCAGGATGATCTGCCCGACCAGACTTTGCGGCCAGAGGCGCAACCGCTTGATCATAATTTGCGGACTTCGGCGGACAATGTGTAACCGCCGCCCCACACGGTCTTGATCAGCGTCGGGTTTTTGGGGTCCGGCTCGATCTTCTTGCGCAGGCGGCTGATCTGATTGTCGATCGCCCGGTCGAACGCATTGGCTTCGCGGCCCTGGGTGATGTCGAGCAACTGGTCGCGGCTCAGCACGCTGTTGGGGCGGGTCGCAAAAGCCAGCATCAGATTATATTCGGCGGTCGAAAGCGGCAGCGACACGCCCTCGCTATCCACCAGCGTGCGCTCCTGCGTCTTGAGCAGCCATCCGGCAAAGCTGTAATTGGCGCCATCAGGCGCGGTGACGCGCTGGCCGCCGGTGGCGACGCGGCGAAAGATCACCTTGATCCGGGCGACCAGTTCGCGGGGCGAAAAGGGCTTGAGGACATAATCGTCCGCACCCATCTCCAGCCCGACGATGCGGTCGGTCTCCTCGGTGCGGGCAGTGAGCAGGATGACCGGGATTTCGCTGGTTTCGCGGATATGGCGGCAGAGCGACAGGCCGTCCTCGCCGGGCATCATGATGTCCAGGATCACCAGATCGATGGCGTTGGCGTTCAGGCGGATGCGCGCCTCCGCCGCGCTGTCGACGGCAGTGACGCGAAAGCCGTTGCGGGACAGATATTGCGCCAGCGGTTCGCGGATCGAACGCTCGTCATCGACGAGGAGGAGATGGGGTTTTTCGCTCATGCTGCCTGTCTGTCATGGCTGAACAAAGGTTGGAAGGGCGAAGGCGCAAGGGGGCACGCCTTCGCCCTTCCGGGGCTTTTCGCGATCGGGTTCAGGGACATCAGGGGGAATGCCGGGCCTGACCGCGAAAGGGGAGGAGATCAGCCGGCGGGCGGCGGGGGTGCCTTGCGGTCCTTCCACGCGCCGCGCATCGCTTCGCGACCAGCCTTCATTTCCTCAGCGGTCACCTTGCCGTCCTTGTTGGCATCGGCCTTGTCGAACATAGCAATCGGCCCGGCCATGAACTCGGCTTTGGTAACGGTGCCATCCTTGTTCGCGTCGCCGCGCCCGCCCATCATGCCGCCCCCCATCATACCACCCATGCCAGGACCGCGATGATGGCCACGACCGGCCCATTTGCGGCCTTCGGGGCCACCGGGCTTGCCGGCTTCGGCACGGCGCTCGGTGCGCTTGTCCGCGCGGGCTTCATGCGCAGCGACAAATTCCGCCTTGCTGACCTGGCCATTCTTGTCGGTGTCCAGCGCGGCGAAGCGGGTGTCGAGCCGCTGGGCGCGCATCGCGTCACGATCGGCCTGGGTCAGCTTGCCGTCCTTGTCGACGTCCATCCTGGCAAAGCGCGCTTCCAGCCCGGCGGTCAGTTCCGCCTTGCTGATCGCGCCATCCTTGTTGGTGTCCGCCATGGCCATCATGCCGCCCCGACCACCCCGGCCCGGCCCGTCACCGCCCGGCTGGGCAAAAGCGAGATGCGAGGCAGCAAGGCCGCCGACGAACAGCGAACCCAGCGCGACGGTGCCAAAAAATTTACCGAGCATGTCCTGTACCTTCCAAATGATGATCGTGAACGGCATGTCGCCGTCCTTCACATCACTTATGGGCAAGACTTGTCCCGCAACTATGTCAGCGCAACAGACAAACTGTCGCAATTTGTAACGGCACATTGGCGTTGCCGCACCGGCCCACACCCCCACCCGGCCTCCCACAGAGCATATCCTGAATGGGAGGTCGGGTGGGGGTGTGGGCCGGTGCGGAATGAATGCGCGAAGGCACATTCCCGGACAAAAGCTCAGCCGGAAATGACGGCGCGGGCGTCTCGCGTGGCGCTTTGCGTGTCGAGCGCAAGTTTCTTCACTTCCGCCGCGACGCAGGAAAAGCCGCGGCCGGCCTCGCCTGCGCGCGCCGCCTCGATCGATGCATTGAGCGCCAGCAAGTTGGTCTGGCGGGCAATGCCATCGATCGAATCGACTATGCCGCTGACTTCGCCAAGCACCCTTTCGATGCTGGCACGGCGGTCGCGCTCCTGGCGATTGAGGCGCTGCTCGGCATCCTCGCGCGCCGCAATCGCTTCCTGTTCGGCGCTGATGTCGGTGGCGAATTTGATGACGCCGATCTGGACGCCATGATCGTCGAAGATCGGATTATAGCTGCCCCTGATCCAGATCAGGCGACCATGCCGATCCAGCCGACGATAGACGCCCGTGTCGAAATGCCCCGCGCGCAACCGATCCCAGAAAGCCGCATAGTCGGCCGTGCCAGCCAAGCCTGGTTCGCAGAACAGGCTGTGCGGGCGCAATTCGATGTCCGCGAAAGCATAGCCGAACAGGGTCAGGAAATTGTCGTTGGCGCCAATGACGCGGCAGTCCATGTCGAAGCTGACGATCGCCGTCGAGCGTTCGATCGCGCGACAGATTGACGATGTCTCCAACTCTATGCCGTACATGCCCATGCCTCCGAAATGGAGGCATGGCCTATAATCGGTTAACGCTTACCTAACCATGCTGCAGGCCGAGCGAGAGGCCGCTCAGCGATCCCGCCGACCCAGCAGCCGCAGGCGCAGCGCGTTGAGCTTGATGAAGCCCGCCGCGTCGCGCTGGTCATAGGCGCCTGCGTCATCCTCGAACGTCACGACCTTTTCGCTGTAAAGCGAGTAAGGCGACTTGCGACCCACGACATAGACGCCGCCCTTGTAGAGCTTCAGCCGGACGGTGCCGGTGACCTTTTCCTGGCTATGGTCGATCGCCGCCTGCAACATCTCGCGCTCTGGGCTGAACCAGAAGCCGTTATAGATGAGTTCAGCGTAGCGCGGGGCCAGTTCGTCCTTCAGATGCGCCGCACCGCGATCCAGCGTCACCTGCTCGATACCGCGATGCGCGAGGTGATAGATGGTGCCGCCCGGCGTTTCATACATGCCGCGCGACTTCATGCCGACGAAGCGGTTTTCAACCAGGTCGAGACGGCCAATGCCATGCTTGCGGCCATAATCGTTGAGCGTTTCCAGCAAAGTCGCGGGCGACATCGCCACGCCATTGATCGCCACGCCATCGCCGCGTTCGAAATCGATGGTGATATATTCGGGCGCGTCGGGCGCGTCCTCCGGGTTGACGGTGCGCGAATAGACATAGTCGGGGACTTCATCCCACGGGTCTTCCAGCACTTTGCCTTCCGACGAGGTGTGCAGCATGTTCGCATCGGTCGAAAAGGGGCTTTCGCCGCGCTTATCCTTGGCGATGGGTATCTGATTCTGTTCGGCGAACTCGATCAGCCGGGTGCGGCTGGTCAGATCCCATTCGCGCCAGGGCGCGATCACCTTGATATCGGGCGACAGGGCGTAATAGCCCAGCTCGAAACGGACCTGGTCATTACCCTTGCCGGTCGCGCCGTGCGACACGGCGTCAGCGCCGACCATCTTGGCGATCTCGATCTGGCGCTTGGCGATCAGCGGCCGGGCGATCGAGGTGCCGAGCAGATAGAGGCCTTCATAAAGCGCGTTGCTGCGCATCATCGGGAACACATAGTCGCGGACGAACTCTTCGCGCAGGTCGTCGATGAAGATATGCTCTTCCTTGACGCCCATCAGCCGCGCCTTGGCCCGCGCTGGTTCCAGTTCCTCGCCCTGCCCCAGATCGGCAGTGAAGGTGACCACTTCGCACTGATACGTCTGTTGCAGCCATTTCAGGATCACGCTGGTGTCGAGGCCACCGGAAAAGGCAAGGACGATGCGGTTGATCTTGTCTGACATGGCTAGCGACTCTTCTGTGCAGTGATGGCGCGGATGATGCGCGCGGCGCGTATCAGCCAGTGTGCAAAAGTGCAACCGGACAGGCAAAAAGGGACCGGAAGCAGTCTGCCTCCGGTCCCTTCATCATATCGTCAGGGTTGCTTAGTGGGTGCGCGGTTTCAGAACACCGGTGCGCACGCCGTCATTGCCAAAGCGATAGACGGTCTGGCTGCGGTCGATCGCCGGGGTGGGCGTGACGACCGGCTGTGCCTGATGGGGCGCTGGCGGCGCGGCGACCGCCTGACGCTCGGCCAGCAGGAACTTGGCCCGACGCACCCGCTTGGCGTGGGTGAGGAAGGGGTTTTCCGGGCTGGGCGGTGCGGCGACCATGGCGGCGATCGTGCGCTCCTCGTCTGTCACCGGTGCAGCGGGCGTGTAGAGGACACGCGGCGCAACGGGTGCCGGGGCGGGTTCGATCGGCATCGGTTCGGCGACCGGCGCGACCAGCTGCTCCTCCTCGACCGTTTCGATCGGGCGACGTCGACGCATCAGCGCGGCACCACCCAGGCCTGCAAGCAGCAAGGCTGCGCCGCCCATGGCGAAGAGCAGGGCATTATCGGTGCGCGCGGCTTGCTGTTCCACTACCGGCGCGGATGGCGTTGCGGCAACCGGTTCCGGCGCGATCACAGGAGCGACCGGTGCGGACGTTTCGGCAGGCGGCGTCACCGCAGGAGCGGATTGTGCGACGGCGACCGGCGCGACTGGCGCAGCGACCCGTTCCACAGGGCGCGCGGCGGCGCGGCGCGGCGTTGGCGCAGGCTTGGCTGCGGCCTCGGCTTCAGCGGCTGCAATCGCTGCGGCGCGACGTTCCTCGACCGAGGGCGTGGCTTGCACCACCGGCGCGCTGGTCGCGAAAGTGGGCGTCGCGGGGGTCGCAGCGACTGGCGCTGTCACAGCCTCCGGCGGTGCGGCGGGTGCGGCTACCGTTGGGGCGACCGGCGGCGGCGCGAGTTCCTGCGCCAGCAAAGGGGTTGCACTGAGGGCCAGAACAGCGGCGATCGCGGCCCTGGCGGGGCGAATTGAGCGAGTGTGTTCAGTCATAGCGTAAGATGAACCCACGACATCTTCGATTGACCGCAGACCGACTCTCGCTTTCAGGACGGATGGTGGCGGATCGGCGACAGAATGATTGGCCTGAACAACGGTTCATCTTTACATGAACGGTAGATTTACAAAATAATACTATAAATCGTCTAACCTACGTCCTTCACGATAGGCGCCGTCCAGCAAAGCGTCCTGCCGAGCCTGATCCTTGTCGTCCGCAATCCGCTGCGCCTTCGTCCGGCCGAACTTCGCGCGATTGCCGTCCGCCGCGCGCGCTCTGTCGGCCCGCGCCTTTACCTTGCGCGCCTGACGCAGATTGACGACATTGCTCATGTCTCGACCGATCCCTCACTTGTTTCTGGCTAATCGCCGATTATAGGAGCGGCGATCATGGCTTGCCAAGCGCGGCCTGTCCCTTCCATGACACTCTTATGACCAGCATCCACGACGTCGCCGCCCTGGCCCAGGTATCGATCAAGACGGTGTCGCGCGTCGTCAACAGCGCGCCCAATGTCAGCCCCGACCTGCGCGCGCGGGTACAGGCGGCGATCGATCAGCTGGGCTATCGCCCCAACCAGTCGGCGCGGCGGCTGGCGGGGGGGCGGTCCTTCATGATCGCCTATCTCTACAGCAACCCCGCGCCCGGCTATACCAGCGGCATCCAGTCAGGCGCGGCGGCGCGCTGTCGGGAACTGGGCTATCATCTGGTGGTCGAGCCGATCTCGCCCGGCGGCGAGGAGCGGTTCGACGTGCTGGACCGGCTGGTCGCGGCGCTGCGGCCCGACGGCGTGCTGCTGGTGCCGCCCTTGTCGGACGATGAAGGGCTGCTGGCGCGCCTCGCGGAACTGCGCCTGCCCTGTGCGAGGATCGCCGGGTCGGTGGTGGCAGCGAGCTTCAATATCCACACCCCCGA
Organism: Sphingobium sp. FG58; assembly: GCF_057809055.1. NCBI lineage: Bacteria > Pseudomonadati > Pseudomonadota > Alphaproteobacteria > Sphingomonadales > Sphingobiaceae > Sphingobium > Sphingobium sp. FG58. The sequence goes on from NZ_JBMDJF010000001.1 coordinate 450,986, forward strand.
ACGGGCCGCCGGGCGGATGGTCGCCGACCATCTGATCGCGCATGGCCACCGCCGGATCGGCGTCATCACCCCGCCGCCCTCGCACCGCGCGGCACTGCGCCGGGTCGAGGGATTTCGCGACGGCCTGACCGCCGCGGGCCTACCCATCGACGATGCGCTGTTCGTGCCGGGCGGATTCGATTTCACATCGGGCATCGCGGCGGGCGAAACGCTGCTGGCCCTGCCCCAGCCGCCAACCGCCATCTTTGCGACCAATGACGACATGGCGCTGGGCGTACTGACCCATGCCCACCGCATCGGCCTGCGCGTGCCGGAGGATCTGTCAGTGGTCGGCTTCGACGACACCCCCGCCAGCCTGACGAGCTGGCCACCGCTCACCACAGTGCGCCAGCCGCTGGAGGAAATGGGCCGATCGGTCATCGACGCGCTGGCCAACGGCCCGCTCGACGCGCCGGAATTCCTGTTCACGCTGGTGGAACGGGGCAGCTGCGGGCCAGGGCCGGGCTGAACTGCGGCGAAAAGGGCTGGAGCGGGTAGCGGGGATCGAACCCGCATCACAAGCTTGGAAGGCTAGTGCTCTACCATTGAGCTATACCCGCCCGGCCGGGAAGCGCCCTGCCATCATCCTGGGGGCTTCGTCAATATCGCAATGCGCAATTGCGCCAAGATCGCCCTTAACCCGGCGCGGCATTTCCTCTATCAGGCGGGGATGCAAAGCCCTTCCCTGCGCCAGCTGGACATTTTCGCGCAGATGGTGGCGGCGGGCAGCGTTGCCCGCTGCGCCGACATGCTGGGCGTCACGGCTGATGATATTGCCCGCGATATCGGGTCGCTGGAAATGCGGCTGGGCTATCGCCTGTTCGAGGATATGAGCGGCACGGTCCGCCTGACCCCTGCCGGGCGCAAGACGGCGCAGGCGATGACTTTATTGTCGCAGGACGCGCCGGAGGATTGGGACGAGACCGCTGCGCCCGCCGAAGCGCTGCCCCCACCGCCCGCCCTACCGCGCCAGACGATCATGCTGGCGGCCCCCGCCCCGATCTTCGGCCATTTTCAGGAGGCGCTGTCGGCGTTCGAGGCGGCGAATGAGGATATTGCGATCACGCTGGACTTGCAGGTCCAGTCGGTGACGGACGCAGCGGCTGCCTTGCGGGAGGGGCGCGCGGACATCGCCTATTTCTATGCACTGGAGGAGCCGGCCGGTTTCGCCTCCCGCTATGGCTGGTCAGAGCCGCTCAGCCTCTATGTCGGTGCCGCCCATCCGCTGGCGCAGGCAGACAGCGTGTCGCGCGACGATCTGGCCGTTACGCCGATGCTGGCGCTGGAGCGACATAATCCGATGCGCCATATCGTCGAGGATGCACTGGCGCGCGGGCGGGTGCAGCTTGGCCCGCCGGTGCTGGAAAGCGACGACATGTTCGCGGTGATGACGGCCCTGCGCGCGGGCAAGGGCATCTTTGCCGCCTTTGGCGCACTGGCGCGCGATCTGGGGCGGATGGACGGGATCGGGCGGCTGCCGCTCGACACGCAATTGCCCGCGATCGAGGTACGCCAAGCGCTGGGACCGCGCGCGGCGGAAACCCCAGCGGTGGAGGCGCTGGCGGAGTTTCTGTTTCTTTAGGCCTCCACGCTTATCCCTTCTCCGTTCAGGCTGAGCTTGTCGAAGCCCCGTCCTTCTTTGCGAAGAAGAACAGCCCTTCGACAGGCTCAGGGCGAACGAATGTGGGATGGTGGCAAAAACCCACTCCCTCGCCTGACGCACCGCAGCAAAAAGACGATGAACCGAACTTGATATGATATCTCATTCTAGATACAGGGTCACATCGACTCCCCCGTTCCAAGGATGATGCCGCTTCATGCTCCTTTCCCCGCTTCTGCGCGCTGGCTGCGCCCTGCCCGTTCTGTGCTTTGCCCTCCCCGCCCTCGCCCAGACCCCCGACGACGCAGCCGATCAGGCCTATCATGACAATCGCGCCGACATCATCGTCACCGCCATCATCCCCCGGCGGCAGGGCGACATCTTGTCCGGCACATCGGTCGTCACCGGCGAGGAGCTGACCCGCAACATGCGGTCGACCATCGGCGAGACGCTGGCGCGGCAGCCGGGCGTGTCGGCGACATCCTTTGGTCCCAACGCATCCCGCCCGATCCTGCGCGGCTTTCAGGGAGAGCGGGTGCGCATCCTGACCGACGGGATCGGCAGTTTCGACGTGTCCAATACATCGGTCGACCATGCCGTCGCGATCAACCCGCTGACTGCCGACCGGATCGAGGTGCTGCGGGGGCCTGCCGCCTTGCTCTACGGATCGTCGGCCATTGGCGGCGTCGTCAATGTGATCGACAGCCGCATCCCGCGCCGCGTGCCGGACGAGCCGATCCATATCGACGCCATCACCACCTATGGCAGCGCCGCCAACGAGCGCACCGGATCGGGCGAGGTCGAGGTGCCGCTGGGCGACAAGCTCGTCTTTCATTTTGACGGCAGCTATTCCAAGTCGGGCGATCTGGACACGGGCAACTATATATTGACCCCCGCATTGCGCGCGCAAGCCGCCACAAGCGGCGACGCGGACATTGCCAGCCTGGCGACCCTGCGTGGCAAATTGCCCAACAGTGCGGCGGAAACATGGGAAGTGTCGGGCGGCGCGGCGCTGATCACCGATGGCGGCAATCTGGGTTTTTCGGTCACCCATAGCGACAATCTCTATGGCGTGCCGGTGCGCTATGCAGTGGAACCGGGCGGCGAGGCGGAGAAGGTGCGGCTGCATATGAAGCAGGACCGGGCTGACATGCGCGCCGAGGTGCCGGTCAATGGCGGATTTCTGGAATCGATCCGCTTCCGCGCGGGTTTTGCCGATTATCAGCATCAGGAAATCGAGGATACGGGCGACGTCGGCACGACATTCTACAACCAGTCGATGGAATCGCGACTGGAACTGGTGCAGGCCAATCGCGGCGGATGGGACGGCGCAATCGGCGGGCAATTCTTCACCCGCAAATTCCATGTCGAGGGGGAAGAAAAATTCCTGCCCCGCAACGAAACCACCCAGCTGGGCCTCTTCACCCTCCAGTCGATCGACCTGGGCAAAACCCGCGTCGAGGTGGGCGGACGCTATGAACATACCGATGTCAGCGCGGATGCGGACGCGACCCTGTTCAACCCGGCCTATGACCGCCGCTTCGACACCATCTCCGGCTCGATCGGCGCGAGCCGGGAGATCGTACCGGGCTGGCGCGCGGGGCTGAACCTGTCCCGCACCGAACGCGCGCCATCGGCCGAAGAATTGTTCGCGCGCGGCAATCATGCGGGTACGCAGGCATTCGAACTGGGCAATCCCGATTTCAGCAAGGAAAAAAGCTGGGGCGTGGAAGCCACGCTGCGCGGCCAGGGGCCGGGCTACACCCTCGCCCTGTCCGCCTATCATAACTGGTTCGATGGTTATATTTATGATGTGCAGGTCGCCGATGACGCCTGCATGGCGGTGAATGGCGGGGAGGATCTGGAATTCCCCTGCTTCCAATATAATCAGGCCAAGGCCCGCTATCTGGGCTTCGAGGCCGAAGCCACGGTCAAGTTGGCGCAAGTCGGCAGCTATGCCATCAATTTCGATGGCGTCGCCGATTATGTCCGCGCGACCGTGACCGACTCCGGCCCGGCCCCACGCATCCCGCCGATGCGCCTGCTGGGCGGGCTGGAAGCGCAGGGTGAGCGCCTCAGCCTGCGCGGCGAGGTGGAACATAGCTTCGCACAGGACCGGATCGCCGCGACGGAGACGGAAACGGGCGGCTTCACCCTGGTCAACGCATCGCTGGCGTGGAAGCCAATCAAGGGCAATGACCGCACCACCATCATGCTGTCGGCCAATAATATCTTCGACGTGGAGGCCCGCCGCCACGCCAGTTTCCTGAAGGATTACGCCCCGCTGGCCGGGCGCGACATCCGTATCACCGCGCGCCTGTCCATCTAATCTGACCAGGCCCCGTCGCGCCGTGCGACGGGGTCGATTGCGCATTGTGACAATTTCGTTACAAGGCGCGACTAATGCGCCAGATTGCTGCCCTCCCCTACACGACCCATGCCGACGGATCGATGCAGATATTGCTGATCACGTCGCGTGACACGCGGCGATGGGTCATTCCCAAGGGCAACCGGATCAAGGGGCTGGCCGGCCATCGCGCCGCCGAACTGGAAGCCTTTGAGGAAGCGGGCATCCACGGCATCGCCTGCCCCGCTTCACTTGGCCGCTACAGCTATGACAAGCGGAAGCGCAACGGTGCCGCGCGGGAAACGAGCGTCGAGGTCTTTCCCCTTGCCGTCACAGGCCAATTGTCGCAATGGCCCGAACAGGGGCAGCGTGAACTGCGCTGGTTTCCCGTGGCAGAGGCCGCACGCGCGGTCGCGGAACCCGATCTTCAGGCAATCATCGCCGCCTTTCGCAAACCGCCCCGCGATCCGGGCCGGTTCGTGCGGATGCTACTGTGGTTCAAGGACAAGCAAAGCGAAAGGACTGGAATGCTCGCCTGGTTTCATGCGTTGATGCCCAAGCAGGGCCGCTTTTTCGAGCAATTCGAAAATCATGCGGCCACGCTGGTTGCCGGCGCCGATGCACTGGCCCGGCTGCTCAAGGGCGGGCCGGACATGATGGTCCATATCAAGGAAATTTCCGACCGCGAACATGAGGCGGACGACATCATCCGCGACGTGTTGCAGGACGTCCGGCGCATCTTCGTCACCCCGTTCGACCGCAGCGCCATCACCGGGCTGATCGGCGTGATGGACGACGCGATCGACCAGATGAACCAGACCGCCAAGGCGATCGCCCTTTATGAGGTCAAGACATTCCCGCCGCAGATGCAGGATATGAGCGCGCTGATCGTCGAATGTGCGCGGCTGGCGGCCGAAGCGATGCCGCTGCTGCGTTCGCTCAACTTGAACGCCACGCGGCTGCACGACCTGACCGAACGTCTGGTCAAGCTGGAAGGCCATGCCGACATATTGCACGAAGCGGGCCTCAAGACGCTCTATGCCGCCGCGCGCGAAGGCAATCCGATGGATTTCGTCGTCGGGCGGGAAATCTATTCCCACCTGGAAAAGGTCACCGACCGGTTCGAGGATGTCGCCAACCAGATTTCCGGCCTGGTCATCGACCACGCCTGACGATCCCGCCGGATAGAGTCCATGGACCCCATAGCCTTCCCGCTGCTGGTCGCGCTGATCGGCGTCGCGCTTGCCTTTGACTTTCTCAACGGCCTGCATGACGCCGCCAACTCGATCGCGACCATCGTGTCGACCCGCGTTCTCAAGCCCCAATATGCGGTCGCCTGGGCCGCCTTCTTCAACTTCATCGCCTTCCTCTTCTTTGGGCTGCATGTCGCGACCACGGTGGGCAAGGGGATCGTCGACGCCGCGATCATCGATCCGCAGGTGATTTTCGGCGCACTGATGGGGGCGATTTCATGGAACCTCATCACCTGGGCGCTGGGCATCCCCTCCTCCTCCAGCCATGCTCTGATCGGCGGGCTGCTGGGCGCGGGGACGGCCAAGGCGGGGCTGCCCGCAGTGATCTGGACCGGCGTGTTCAAGACCAGCGCGGCGATCGTCATGTCGCCGGCCATCGGCCTGCTGCTGGCATTGTTGCTGGTGCTGATCATCAGCTGGATCTTCCGCCGCTTCACGCCCCATGGCGCGGACGGGGTGTTTCGCAAGCTGCAACTTGTCTCCGCCTCGCTCTATTCACTCGGCCATGGCGGCAATGACGCGCAAAAGACGATGGGGATCATTGCCGTGCTGCTCTATTCGCAGGGCATGTTGCAGGGCGACTTTCATGTCCCCTTCTGGGTGGTGATCAGCTGCCAGGCGGCGATGGGATTCGGCACGCTCTTTGGCGGGTGGAAGATCGTCCACACCATGGGGTCGAAGATCACGCGGCTCAGCCCGGCGCAGGGTTTCTGCGCGGAAACCGGGGGCGCGATCACCCTGTTCATGGCGACCCATCTGGGGATTCCGGTGTCCACCACCCACACCATCACCGGCGCGATCGTCGGCGTGGGCGCGTCGCGACGGCTGTCGGCGGTGCGCTGGAACATCGCCTCGCGCATCATCGTCGCGTGGGTTGTGACCCTGCCCGCCGCCGCGCTGATCGGTGCGGGTTTCTACTGGATTACGCGCTTTTTCTGATCCTCTCCTGCAAGAGGAGAATGCTCCACCAGGCTGGCTGGTGACCCAAAAGCCCCTCCCCCTTGAGGGGGAGGTTGGGTGGGGGTGCGCTGCCGCCAGCGTAGACGCTCGGCTTCGCCTCGCTCCCCCTCCCCCGCCCCCTCCCCGCCGGGGAGGGGAGAAGAAGCACCATCATCGCGATTTAATGTTACGCAACCCGGCCGAGCCGGTGGTAGAGATTGGCGTATTTGACCGACTCCGGCTGGTCCTGAATCTCGCGCAGATAATGGACGATCGCGGTGCGGATCAGGCCGAAATCTTCCGGCGAGAAAACCGCGCGCGAGCGGGCGGGCTGGGGGTGGCCGCCGGTTTCAGTCATATTTTCCATCGTGTCCGTCGTCATGATCCTGTCCTTATGTCTGCAAGCCGTCAGTGCGGCGATGGACAGTGAGTTAGACATATTGGCGCGATGCGGAAGGGCGATGAGTGGCCGCGTGTCACGATAAGATTTGGTCATATTGTCATTCTATGACATCATGACTTTATGGCAGATGCAATCGACCGCAAACTTTACCTTGGCCCCAAGCTGCGCGTCCTGCGCCGCGAACTGGGGCTGAACCAGACCCGCATGGCCGAGGAACTGGGCGTTTCGCCCAGCTATCTCAACCATCTGGAGCGCAACCAGCGCCCTCTGAGCGCGCAGATGCTACTGCGGCTGGCCAATGTTTATGACATCGACATTCGCGATTTCACCGCGCGCGCGGCCGATGGCGGATCGGGCGAACTGAGCGAAATATTGTCCGACGCGCTGGTCCGGGACATCGGCATTGCCCGCGACGAAGTGCTGGAAGTGTCCGAAAATTATCCCGGCGTCAGCGAAGCCATCGCCCGATTCTATCGTGCGCTCAGCGACCTGCGCCGCCTGCCCGGTGAAGCGGCGGCGGGCGAACGCGGCCCCGCCCCGCTGGTCGCACCGATCGACTGGCTGCGCGAGACGATCGCGCGGGCGGGCAATCATTTTGCCGAGATTGACGCCGGGGCCGAAGCCATCGCGGCGCAGTTGAACGATGATCCCGCATTGTTGCAGGCGGACCTGCGCGCGCGGTTGAAGGACCGGCACGGCATGGCCGTCCAGGTCGTCCGCGCCGACGTGCTGGCAGGGACGCTGCGCCATTATGACATGCACCGGCGGCGGCTGATGCTGAGCGAGCGGTTGGCAGCGTCCGGGCGGCTGTTCGCCATTGCCTATCATCTGTGCGCGCAGGAACTGGCCGACGCGATCGCTTCGCAGGTCGCCCGTGCCGCCCCACCGGACGAGGATAGCCGCCGCCTCGCCACCATCGCGCTCACCAACTATGCCGCCGCCGCGCTGATCATGCCCTATGACCGCATCCGCCAGGCGGCGGAGCAATGCCGCCACGACCTGCCCGTGCTGCGCGACCGGTTCGGCGTGTCGAGCGAGCAGCTGGCCCACCGCCTGACCAGCCTCAACCGCACCGGCGCGCGCGGCATCCCCTTTTTCATGGTCAGGATGGACCGGGCGGGCATCATATCCAAGCGCTTCGACGGCGAAGCCTGGCCCTTCGCCCGCTATGGCAGCACCTGCCCGCGCTGGGACGCGCATGGCGCAGGCGCGGTCGATCAGGTGAATGTGCAATTGATCGAGACGCTGGATGAGCGCCGCTTCGTTACGCTGGCCATGGCGCTGCCCCAGCCGCCGGGCGCACGCGGCCGCGCGGTGATCGCGCTGGGGTGCGAGGCAAAACATGCCGGGCGGATCGTCCATGCCGATGGCATCGACCCGGACAAGGACGACGCGGTCGAAGTCGGCCCCACCTGCCACCTATGCGAACGCCGCGCCTGCCCGGACAGGGCGCTGCCCCCGGTGACGCGGGCGCTGGATTTGCATGGGTATGAGCGGACGAGTGCGCCGTTTCCGTTTAGGCGGGTGTGAAGGGGGGGGAACTGGCCGTTTGCGGAATGGCAGGTCTAGAATCGCAAACTAAGATAGCCGCCATCGCGTGTGGCGAACTACTCAACGACCGAAGTCAGGTTCGCCAAGAGGCCCAGTGGCTGCTGCGCTGGCGGTGGTGCGAGTTGGGGTGCCTTCTCACACTCCTTCAACTCAAATGCCGCAAAGTTGGAATTCAACCCGAATGATGTGGGCCAACGGAAAAGCCGCAACGTCCCCTTGCCCTCGTTCAATAGTGTGAATTCTGCCACCTCCTGACCTAAGATGGTGCCGCCGCTGGCGCTAAGCCAGCCGGTAAAGCATGTAACCTGATTCTGTAGCGTGCCTTCATAAACCTTCGCCCCCGCCCGGATCTGGCAGCGAACCTTAGTTCCATCCGCAACAGCTATGACATCGCGCGAAGCGGTGGCGAAAACGCCTGTAATCATGGCCTCCGGCGCATCCTGTTGAAAACGTAAAGCGCTGGCGAGCGATGCGCGATACGGCTCGACCGTCGCCTCCATCCTAGTTTTTACCTCAGTCGCCTTTTCATCGATCCGCCGCTGCGCGGCCAGTGCGGCAGTGCGCGCGGATGCGTGGTTTTCTGCGGCGTTGCCAGCATCCTCGACGCCGTCAAGTAGTGAGAGCGCCAATGCCGGGTATCCGTCGGCAATCAGAAGATGGGCTAGGTTGGCTGATGCAAACTTGTCTCCCTCGGAATTCGCACGCTCATATTCACGGACGGCCAGCGCCTTGTCGAACTGCGAATAAAGTACTCCTACATTGTTACGGGCTACGGCGTCGTCACCAGTGGAGCTGATGTGCCGAAAATAGTGCCAGAGCGCCGGTGCCCATCGGCTGCTCGAACGCGAGTAGCCATAGGCGAGGCTGAACTTTTCAGAAGCAGGCTGAACGATGCTTGCGTATTCCGAGGCGATGAAACTTCCGTCAAGATCCCCCGCTTCCTTTAGAATTTGAGCCAAAGTGAATAGCCCCGCAGCCCGGATTCCATCGGTCGTACCAGCCTTCGACCAACGAAGCGCAAACGCTAGCGCCGCCTGCCTGCCGTCGGTCTTGTAGATAAGGCGCACGCCAGAGCCAATCACGTGTCCCAACTGAGGAGACCAAGTGCGCTCTAGCCCAGCATCCATATGCGTTTGTGCCGCGAGGTAGTCATGATCTGCAATTGCCCAATCTAGCATTACCGCATGCGGCATTGCCCAAGTAGGGTTGCTGGAGGCTAATTCACGCATCGCCTGTCTACCTTGATAGGCCCCCATCTGTTCTCGGCGGCGCAGGTGGTCGGTATGCCAGAACTCGATGTTCTCGGAATCCAGGCCCTCAAGCATTCCATCAAAAGCGGAATCAAGGTCTGTGAGATTTTTTGCCGAAAACCACATCCAGAAGAAGTCGCTCTCTCCGCCCCCCTGTTCCTGCGCGGCCTCGGCCTTAACCTCTGCCTCTTGCGCGACCGGTTCGTGCGTCAAGATCATTGGACGGTCTAGTGACGGAAGTGAGGGCTCTGATGCTGGCTCTATGGTCTGCGAAACAGGTGTCGATTGCGACAACATCTGTCGCTTGGTCAACTTCATAGAAAGTAAATTGCCGCCCACCTCGAATTCAAGACCGGCAAATAGGACGGCCACGATTGTGATCAACAATGTCAAGCATGCGATGACCACGGCCAGAGATATTGCAATTGGCGTCACAGAACCCAGTAACTCTAGCATCGAAGGACCTTTCTTCGTCCCATTGTGACGAACCTATGCGCGCACGGCGATTAAGCAATAATCAGATTTCACCAAGGATCGTCTTGGGTGCGCCCGAAGGCACCCGATGTCTCTGTTTTGCAGATTAACGCGGTGTGGAGAGGCATCTAAATTTGCGTTAGAAGACGATGATCTGCAAGCATCTGAGCTGATGGCGGCTTTAGAGATCATGAAATTCGTCATTGGATGGCAAAAAGTGGCGCACACCCCCAAACAAAAAAGGGGCCGCCGGGCAGGCGACCCCTTCTCATCCTCTCCCGCGAAAGCGGAAGTGTGTCTGTTTAGTCAGACTTGGGCTGGAGGTTGACGGCGGCATATTTGCCGCGACGGTCGACTTCCAGTTCAAAGTCCAGACGGTCGCCTTCATTGAGGGCGGCCATGCCAGCGCGTTCGACGGCGCTGATGTGGACGAAGGCGTCGGGCTGGCCGTCATCGCGCTGAATGAAGCCAAAGCCCTTCATCGCGTTGAAGAATTTGACCGTGCCGCTGGCGCGTTCGCCGGTCAGCTGACGCTGCGGGCCGCCACGATCGCCACCGGGCGCACCACCGAAACCACCGGCGCGGGGTTCGCGCGGTTCACGCGGCGGACCACGATCGGTAACGGGGAGCGGTTCGCCTTCGATCTTGAGATCGGTCGCCGACACCTTGCCGCCACGATCGACCAGGGTGAAGCCCAGCTGCTGCCCTTCGGCCAGACCGGTGAGGCCAGCCTGCTCGACAGCGCTGATGTGAACGAACACGTCTTCGCCGCCATCGTCACGGACGACAAAGCCGAAGCCCTTTTGACCGTTGAAGAATTTGACGACGCCTGTGCCTTCGCCAACGACCTGCGCGGGCATACCGCGACCACCGCCGCCGCCGCCGGCAAAGCCGCCGCCACCGCCGCCGAAGCCGCCGCGATTGCCACCACCGGCAAAGCCGCCGCCAGCAGGACGATCGCCACCGCCGAAGCCGCCGCGATCCCCGCCGAAGCCACCACCGCCGCCGCCGAAGCGGTCACCGCCACCGAAGCCGCCACCGAAACCGCCGCGACCACCGCCGCCGCCAGCGCCCTGATCGTAGAAATTGTCGTCGCCGAAACCGTCGCGCTTGTCCTTGCCGCGCCCGCCGCGGCGACCTCTGTCAAAACTCATGCCCTGTTAGTCACTTTCGCTTCGCCCCAAGACCAATCGGACAAACATGTCGGGCGAATGACATGCACAATCCACCGCAAAGGCGCGGTTTGGGAATCACTATATCAACTTTTTGGGGGAGCGCGAATGTTTTTACAGGTAAGGTTTCGGGTAGGACTTCGGCTGATCCCACGCCCCTGTCGAACCATCCTGTCGCACCATCGGCAAAGCCTTTGATTGCGATATCCCCGCTTTGCCCATAGAGGGGAAGCCATGACCGTCCATTTCCATGAAGAAGATCTGCCCGCTGGCGTGCTTGCCCCCGGTCCGGTCGCCGTCGATACCGAAACCATGGGGCTGATCACCCCGCGCGACCGCCTCTGCGTAGTGCAGATCAGCGATGGCAAGGGCGATGAACATCTGGTGCGTTTTGCCGCCGGATCGGACTATGCCGCGCCCAATCTGCGCGCCGTGCTGGCCGACCCGGAACGGCTGAAACTCTATCATTTCGGGCGTTTCGACATCGCCGCGATCAAATATTATCTGGGCGTGGTGGCAGCGCCCGTCTATTGCACCAAGATCGCGTCGCGCCTGATCCGCACCTATACCGACCGCCATGGCCTGAAAGAACTGGTGCGCGAATTGCTGGGGCAGGACATCAGCAAGCAGCAGCAGTCGAGCGACTGGGGCAACCCGACCCTGACCGACGCGCAGAAGGATTATGCCGCGTCCGACGTGCGCTTCCTCCACGCGCTGCGCACCGAGCTGAACAAAAGGCTGGAGCGCGAAGGGCGGATGGAACTGGCCCAGGCCTGTTTCGATTTCCTGCCGCACCGTGCCGAACTCGACCTGGCGGGATGGCCGGAGATCGACATCTTCTCCCATATGTAAGCGAATCGGGTAGTCGTCATCATGTCCGTCCAGGCCGATCAGCAACGCGATGTGCGCCGCCACTGGGCGCGGCCGGGGGGGAGCCATGACCGGCTGGTCGGCACGCTCAAAAACTGGCTGCCGGTCGCGGTCGGCGTGCTGAGCGCGCTGCTGGCGACCGCGCCCTTTACCGGCGGCGACAAGGTCAGCTTCGTTCTGGACAAGAACAAGGTGGAAGTCGCCAAGGAACGGATGCGGGTGACCGAGGCGCTCTATCGCGGGCAGGACAGCAAGGGGCAGCCCTTTTCCCTGCGCGCGGGGTCCGCGGTGCAGAAAAGCTCGCGCGAACCGATTGTTGATTTGAACAGCATGTCCGCGCGCATATTGCTGTCGGATGGCCCCGCCGTGCTGAGCGCGCAAAAGGGCCGCTATGACATGGAGACAGAGCGGGTCGGGATCGAGGGACCGGTGCAGTTCGAGGCGGCGGGCGGATATCGCCTGACCACGCGCGACGTCGGCATTGACCTCAAGACCCGGCGGATGCGCAGCGCGGGCCGGGTCGACGGGCGCATCCCGATCGGCACGTTCAGCGCCGACCATCTGGAAGCGGACATGGGCGCGCGGACGGTGACATTGAATGGCCGGGCCAGCTTGCGCATCGAACAAAATGGCCTCAAAGGGCGGAACTGATGAAAGCTTCCTATCTTCTGCTGTCGATCGGCTGCGTGGGCGCCGCTGGCCTGTTGTTCGCGGGTGCGGGCGCTCAGGTCGTCGGCAATCATAACAGCAACGCGCCGGTCAATTTCACCGCCGACCGGATCGAGGTGCAGGACCGCGCCGACCGTGTCGTCGTGTCGGGCAATGTCGAAGTGACGCAGGCGGGCATGACACTCAACGCTGCGCGCATGACGGTGGCCTATCGCAACCAGCCGGGCGGTGGCACGGGCGGGGTGGAGATCGACCGGATCGACGCATCGGGCAATGTCGTGGTGACCAAGGCGGACCAGACCGCACGCGGCAATGTCGCCATTTACGACCTCAACAGCAAGCTGATCACCATGCTGGGCAATGTTGCGCTGACCCAGGGGTCGAACCGGTTGACCGGCGGGCGACTGGTGATGGACCTCAACACCGGGCGCTCGACGGTCGATGGCCGCGCGTCGGGTGGCGGCGCTGGCGTTACGGGCAGCGCCGGGGGCCGGGTGACCGGGACATTCTCGGTGCCGCAGCGGAAGAATTAAGCGCGGGCGTTGCACGGTTTCCGTGGCGCGACGAACCGTTTGTCGGTGGGGTTGATCCAGCGTGGAGACCCTGTAACAATCAGGGATTGCACATTTTTAATTGCGCTGCGATAAGCTGTCCATGACATTGGCGGCAATCGTTCTAGTGATATTCGCCATTGCGCTCGGCAGCGCCATTCTGAGCGCGCGCCGCTGGAACATGACGATCGGCGTCATCAGTGGCCTGGCGGTCGGTCTGGCCAGCTGGGCAGTAGCCTCGATCGGCATCGTGATCTGGTTTTCCAAAGGCTAGGCAGGCGCGAAAAGGCGGGCCTTGTGCCTATCGCCTCAAGGCCTGGCATCCCATTGGACCAGCGTCACGCCGCCGTCCGCATCGAGCGCCAGTTCCCCGAACGCCCCCGTCCGCAGTTTAAGCGAGCCTAGCGACAAACCCGCGGCCAGCAGCGCGAAGCGGGCGGCGCCATTGCTGGTAACGAGCAGATCAATCCCCTCCCCACCTTCAGCGAAATAAACGCGCCAGGCGGCAATGCGCGCGTCGGCGCCCACGATCCAGTCGACAGGGGCGATGGCGCGCTCGTCCCAGTCGGCGATCGCCTGCGCGCCGATGCGGGCCAGCACCTGCGCCTCCGGGCGGCCTTCGTCGGGACCATGGTCGATCTCGCCCAGCCAGTCGCGCGTGCCGTCCGGCGCATGGCCGGTGGCGTCGGCGATCGCCTGTGCAGTTTGGCGGGCGCGCAGCAGCGGGCTGATGAGGAGCCGGGTGATGGCAAAGTCCTGTGTGGCAAACCATGCGCCCAGCCGCTGCGCCTGCGCATGGCCGCTCTCGACCAGCGGCAGGTCGGTGCGCGACCCGATGCGGCAGGCCTGCGCGCTGCTGGCAAAGGTATTGCCGTGGCGGATGATGAAGAGGCGGCGCATGGCGTCAGGGGGGCGTCGGGTCGCCATGCCGGGCGATCAGTGCCTCGACACGGCTGATGTCCGCTTCGGTATCGATCCCGCTGCTGTCGAACAGCGGCGGATCGACCGCCACGGTCGTGACCGGGATGCCCAGTTCCAGCAGGCGGAGTTGCTCCAGCCCCTCCAGATTTTCGAGCGCCGTGGGGGGGCAGGCCTCGAACGCGCGCAGGGCGTCCAGCGCATAGCCGTAAAGGCCGACATGCCGCCACACGGGCGAGACGGGCTGGCTGACGCGCAGGGCATCTTCGCCCCTGATGGCGGGGATGATATTCTTGGAAAACCATAAAGCCCGGCCATCGGGCGCACGGGCGCAGCAGGTGCCGCTGAAGGGGGAGCGCGTCTTGTGATCGCGCAGGGCATCGAGCGCGGCCCAATCGAGCGCAATCACCGGGGTGGCGACCTGCGCGCCTGCCTCCAGCGCGGCGATGACAGCGCCGAGCGCCCCCTGCGGCTGGAAGGGGGAATCGCCCTGGAGGTTGACGACGAAACGCGGCGGGGTGGCCTGCGCCAGCGCAGCGGCCAGCGCGCGGCCCGATCCGGTGGCGATGGCGCTGTCGGTCATCACAGCGTCACAGCCGATGGCGCGGGCGTGATCGGCGATTGCGTCGTCATCAGTGGCGACGATCAGCGCTACCCCATCGCGGGTGCCAATGGCGGCGCGAGCCATGGCGATGGTGCGATGGAGCAAGGTGCGCCCGGCGATCAGGCGCAGCGGCTTGCGCGGCAGGCGGGACGATCCCGCCCGCGCGGGAATGACGACAAGCTGGTTCAGGCGACGCCCGCGTTCAGCAGGTCGTGCATATGGACCGCACCGATCAACTTGCCCTTGTCGCACACGAACAGCAGCATGACGTTGCGTTCGTGCATCAGGTGCAGCGCTTCCTGCGCCAGTTCATCCGGTCCCACCGCCAGCGGCGTGTGCGTCATGAACCGTCCGACCGCCTCGGTCAGATTCTGCTTGCCGGTCACCGTGCGGCGCAGGTCGCCATCGGTGAAGGCGCCGATCAGCCGCCCGTCGCGATCAACGACCGCCGTGCCGCCCAGACGGGCGCGGGTCATTTCGATGGTGGCGTCCAGGAGCGAAGCATCCTCCTGCACCGAAGGGATGTCACCCCCCTTGGCCATCAGTTCGCGCACCTTGATCAGTTGCGCGCCAAGGCGACCATTGGGGTGGAATTTGTGGAAATCATCGGCGGAAAATCCGCGCATTTCCATCAGCGCAATCGCCATCGCGTCGCCAAAGGCCATCTGCACCGTGGTCGATGTGGTCGGCGCAAGCGAATTGGGGCAGGCTTCGGGCACGTCGGGCATCAACATGCAAATGTCTGCGGCGGTGGCCACCGTGCTGTGCGCCTGCGCCGTCATGCCCAGCAGGGGGATGGCGAAGCGCTTGCAATATTGGATGATGGGACCAAGTTCGGTCGATTCGCCGGAATGGGACAGCATCAGCACGACATCGTCGGGCGTCACCATGCCCAGATCGCCATGGCCGGCGTCGGCGGGATGCAGGAAGATGGCTGGCGTGCCGGTCGACGTCAGCGTCGCCGTCATCTTGCGCGCGACGATGCCGCTCTTGCCGATGCCGGTCACGATCACGCGACCCCGGACATTCATGATAACGCCGATCAACCGCACGAAGGTGGCGGCAAAGTCGCGTTCAGCAAATTGCGCTTCCAGCGCATTGAGGCCCAGCGCTGCGACAGACAGGCTGTGGCAGGCCGCTTTAACAATCCGTCCGCCCGACCCGAACGGCACGATTTTCGATGCAAGTGTCGACACGCGTTTGCCCTTTTTCCCGCGTGTTGCCGCCAGATACCCGGCTGGCACATGCGGCGACGATCCACCTTATTCGATGCGTCGTCTTTCCCTTGTTCCGCGACCCCTAATCGGCTTGACCACCGATACAGCGCAACTGTTTACGCTGTTTCAGGCACTTATGGCAAACCATTTTGCAACTGCGAAAAGAATTTCAACGCAGTTTTCCTTCACACCGTCGCCGTTGGGCAAGGTGAGGCGACTGAAGCCGGAGACGAGCCGTGGAACTTTTGGCGGCGCAATGTGTGCGCTGCAATGCGATGTCAGCGCGCCTGATGATAGTCGCGATACCAGGCCACGAATTGCGGCACGCCCGATTCGATTTGCGTGGTTGGGGCAAAGCCGATGTCGTGGGCGATGGCGCTGATGTCGGCAAAGGTGGCGTGAACGTCGCCCGGCTGCATCGGCTGGAAATCGATCTGCGCCTTTTGGCCCAAGGCGTCCTCCAGCACCGCAATCAGGTGCATCAGTTCCTCAGGCTTGTTATTGCCGATATTATAGAGCCGGTGCGGCGCGCGGCTGCCGCCCGGCTTGGGCGCGCCGTCGTCGGCAGGCGGATGGTCGAGGCAGCCGATCACGCCCGCAACGATATCGTCGATATAGGTGAAATCGCGCTGCATCCGGCCATGGTTGAACACCGGTATCGGTTCGCCCGCGAGGATCTTCTTGGTGAAGATCCACATCGCCATGTCGGGCCGACCCCATGGCCCATAGACGGTGAAGAAACGCAGCCCGGTCATCGGGATACGGAACAGATGGGCGTAGGTCTCGCTCATCAGTTCATCAGCGCGCTTGGTCGCGGCATAGAGGGAGACGGGGTGGTCGGCCCGGTCCTCGACCCGGAAAGGCAGGCTGTCATTGCCGCCATAGACCGACGAGGAGGAGGCATAGACCAGATGCCGCACCCGCCGCTCACGCGCCAGCTCCAGCATGTTGACATGGCCCGCCAGGTTGGAACGGACATAGGCGTGCGGGTTGATCAGCGAATAGCGCACGCCGGCCTGCGCGCCCAGATGGACGATCGATTCGATCACCTGATCGGCAAGCGCCGCGTGCAGTGCATCATTGTCGGCGAAGTCCAGCTCGTGAAAGGTGAACAGCTTGCCATGCGCCTTTTCCAGCGCGGCGATCCGATCCCGCTTGAGCGAGACGGGATAATAATCGTTCATATTGTCGATGCCGACCACGGCATGGCCCTGCGCCATGAGCCGATCGGCGACCGTCATGCCGATAAAGCCGGCTACGCCGGTGACCAATATCGTCATGCTATTCATTCTCCCACGCAAAGTCGCGCCAGCGGGCGGCGCACCCTGTCAGTCACACCAAAGTAGCGGGCGATGTAAAGGCTTTTCGCTCCATTTGCCCCGATGTCCCATCCGATCGCCCTCCGCTTAGACGGCAAAGTTTAGGCTTTCCCTAATCTTTGCCATTTAAGGCGGAAAGCCATGGACATGGCATCGCATCCAGCGCCCCCCGTTCCCCTGCCGCCGGGCCTGTCACCGGGAACGAAGCCGCGCGCGCGCTGGGCGGCGCTAGCGAAGGAGGCGGCGGAAGCCAATGCCTTTTATGCGCCCGACATGCTGGGCGCGGCGATCGACCATCTCGCAAATGACGGTTCTGTCCGGCTGATCGAGGCGCGGGCGGGCGACCATCTGATCGGCCTGTTGCCGGTGGTGGTGCAGCCGCGCCATGGCCGCCTGCCGATCGGCTGCGTTGCCAACTGGATGCATGATCATTGTTTTTTTGGCGCGCCGATGATCCGCGCCGGGCAGGAAGTGGCGGCATGGCGCAGCTTCCTTGGCCAGCTGGACGATGCCCCCTGGGCGCGCGGCTTCCTGCATATGGAGGGGCTGGACGCCGCCGGGGCCAATGCCGCCGCGCTGGAGGCACTGTGCGTCGAACAAAGGCGCGGACGGCGCGAAATTCACCGCTACGACCGGGCGATGCTGCGGTCGGACCTGACCGCTGACGCCTATTGGGACGCCAATGTGCGATCCAAGAAGCGCAAGGAAATCCGCCGCCTGCAAAAGCGGCTGGCCGAACTTGGCACGATCGAGACAAGGCTGCTGGCCGAGCGCGCCGACCTGCCGCAATGGTGCGCCGATTTCCTGGCATTGGAAGCGTCGGGCTGGAAAGGGCAGGAAGGCACGGCGCTGGCCTGCAAGCCCGCCGACGCCGCCTTTTTCCGCGCGGCCTGCGCCGCCGCCTTCGACGCGGGGCGGCTGCATATGCTGCGCATCGACCTCGATGGCCGGGCGATCGCGATGCTGGCCAATTTCCGCCATGGCGCGGGGGCTTTCTCCTTCAAGATCGCTTTTGACGAGACGCTCGGTCGCTTTTCTCCCGGCGTGCTGATCGAGATCGCCAATCTGCACGCGGTGCAGGATGATCCCGCGATCGGCTGGATGGACAGCTGCGCCGCGCCCGACCATCCGATGATCGACAGCCTGTGGGCGGAACGGCGCACGATCGTGCAATATCGCATCGCCCTGCGCGGCACCGGCCTGGCGCGAGTCCAGCGCGCCGCCGCCTTCGCCCTCGTCAACGGCCTTGAATCTTTGGCCAGCCTTTTGAAAGGACAGCGATGACCGCCCATCGCCCGATCGCCGCAACCGATGCTGCGACCTTCCCCGCCACGACCTTCCCCAATAGCGCGCGCGCGACCTTCGCCGCCGCCTATCCCGACCAGCCGGTCGCGCTGAGCCATAATCTGGTCGGCCACATGCTGCTCAGCCTTGATGCGCTCGCTGTGCTCGCCGAGCGTATGCCTGCGTCCAGCGTCGAATATAATCTGGGCAAACTGCCTCTGGGCGTGCGGCCTGAGGATACGCCCTCCAACGGGCTGACGCTGGGCGAAACCATTCGCACGATCGAGACCAATGGCAGCTGGGCGGTCCTCAAAAATGTCGAGCGTGATCCGGCCTATGCCGCGTTGCTCGACGCGGCGCTGGCCGAACTCGCGCCGATCGTCGCGGACAAGACCGGGCCGATGCTCCACCGCGAAGCCTTCATCTTCCTGACCTCGCCGGGCAGCGTCACCCCGTTCCACATGGACCCGGAGCATAATATCCTGCTCCAGATCATGGGGTCCAAGGTCATGACCATCTTCCCCGCGCGCGACGAAGCGCTGGTCCCGGCGCAAAAGAGCGAGGAATTTCACGGCGGCGGCCATCGCAACCTGATCTGGCAGGACGGGTTCAAGGCGCTTGGTACCCCCTTCCCGATGCAGCCGGGCGACGCGGTGCATGTGCCGGTCAAGGCGCCTCATTTCGTCGAGAATGGCCCCGCCGTCTCGGTCAGCCTGTCGGTGACATGGCGGTCCGAACGCAGCGTGGCGGAGGGCGAATTGCACAGTTTCAACGCGCTGTTGCGACGCCGCAGCCTGCCGGTAGGCACCGTCAGCGCCCAGCCCGAAAAACAGGGCATCCGTCGGCTGGTCTACCGCATCATGCGGAAGCTGGGCGCTTAAACACCCGGCGCAGCAGCGCCTCGGCCGCCAGCCGCGGTGTAAAACGTTCGATCACCCACCATTCCAGACTTTCCTCGCGCGTGGACAGGCTCTGCTTGTAGCGGTCCTTTCCCGCCAGCAGCGAATAGAGCGTCAGGCCGCGCGCGGCATAATGATCGACGGCGGCGGCATGGCAGAGCAGGCCCGGCTTGTCCTTGCCCGTGCGCGGTTCGGCAAAGGCGGATTGATAGTTGAGCGCCTGACCGCAATGCACGAAATTGACCAGCAGGCCCACGACCCCGCCCGCATCGGTAAAGCGTAGCAGGTCGACCGCACCGCTGGCCCGCCCCTGCTCCACGATGGTCGCGACAAAGCCGCGAAAGGCGGGATCGTCCCAGGCATTGTCGGCATGACGCCCGCTGTTGAGCGCTGCCATCTCCGCCAGCCAGGGCGCGACTTCATTCGCGCCCGCCCGTGCGACATGGGGCAGGCCGCCGCCATGGTCCTTGATCGCGCGGCGGATCTGGCTGCGCGTATTGGCGCTCAGGAGCGAGAGATAATCACCGCTTGCACCGCGCACTGCGTCGAGATCGACCTGATAGACGGGCGAGGCATCGACCCGGCGCTTCGTCCCGGCGGGCAGGGCCAGCAGCGCCGAATCGGGCGCAATCCCGCTCAGCCGCAGCGCCCGCCAGTCGCGGCGGCGGGCCAATGCAGCGATGGCGGCGGTCGCAGCCTCCGCCTCCTGCCCACGCATGGTCAGCAGGCCATTATATTCGACATAGGGCCGGTCGGCGTGCGCGTCGCCCGACTGGTTGAGGCTCAATGTCGCGACCCGCCCCAGCAGGCGCGGCATCATCGCATGGCCGACCAGCGCCAGCGCGACGTCTCCGCCCGCTTCATCAGTCAACGCCAGCAGTTCGGGCCGCACATCATAGCTGTCGAGCCACGCGCCAACCCAGTTCCAGCTGAGGAAAAAGGCCGCATCTGCCTGCGCTTCGAGCGCCTGCCAGCGAGCAGAAAGCGCCGCCCGGTCAGGCAGGGGCAGGAATTGCGCGGTTAGAGCCATGGCGCCCTCTTGTGGCAGAGCGCCCCGTGCGGTCAAGCGGCTCTGCTAGGCGAATACGCGCCGGTCAGGATCGACCGTGCCATCGGCGCGCACCCCGGCGCGGGCCAGGTCGCGGCGGATATGCCCGGTCAGATAGCGGTGCCACATGACGAAATCGGCGCGCAGCGACCAGAGCGGATAGCGGAAGGTCGCGGGCCGGTTCCGCTCGATCAGGCCATGGCCGATCCAGGCAAAGCCATAGCCCACGATCGGCAGGGCCAGCGCCATCCACCAGCGCCCGGCGACCGGTGCCGCCGTCAGCAGCGCCACGACCATGCTTGTTCCCGCATAGTGCAGCGCGCGCGTACCGGGACGCGCATGTTCCTGCAGATAATAGGGCCAGAAATCGCGAAATTGGGTGATGGCGGGCACGGTAATCCTCTCTGCCGACACATTATCCCAAGGGCTGATCGATGTTAAGCGCGATGCGTCAGACTGTGCTGCGATTGGGGCCTCTATCGGGCGCGAACAGGAAATAGTCATAGGTCGCCCGCGCCGCTTCCGCCATGATGCGGTCGCGCGTCGCCTGCCCCTTATGATCCTGCATCACGAATACGGTGATGGCGAACAACCGCCCGTCGGGCAGGGTGATGACGCCCGTATCATTGCCGGTGCCGTTGAGCGACCCGGTCTTGTGCGCGACCAGCGTGCCGGGCGGCAACATGCCCGGCAGTCGCGCCTTGCCAGTACGGCAGCGTTCCATGATCGACAGCAACGCCACCGTGCTGCGCCCCGACAGCGCCCTGCCCGTGCGGATCGCGGCGACCAGATCGGTCATCGCGGTCGGCGTGGCGGTATCGCGCGGGTCCTGGGCAAAGGCGATGTTGGGGATGTCGCGCGCATCGCGTTCGCGCAGCGTCGGGTCGGCGGCCATGGCAGCGGCGACATTGCGGTTGAAATTGCCGGGCCGGGGGGCCAGCCCCATGGCGCGATACAGAAGGTCGGCGGTGTTGCTGTCGACCCGCAAGCCCCTGATCCCCAGCCCCGCGACCCAGTGATGCACCGCCGCCGGGCCGCCTGCGCGCGCGACCAGCAGGTCGGTCGCGTCATTGTCGCTGCGGGTCAGCATCAGGTCGAGCAGCATCGCGACCGATACTGGCCCGGCCGGACTGGCCAGCCGGTCCTCCAGCGTCAGCGCACCAGCATCGACCATCGCAAAAATGCGCCCCGCCACCGCGACCTTATAGGCGCTGGCCATCGGGAAGAGCGTATCCCCGTTGAGCGAGAGCGTTTCCCCGGTGCCAAGGTCGCGCACGACGATGCCGACCGTGCCGTCGGTCAGGCTGGCGAAGCGCTGGAACTGGGCGATCAGCCGCGTCTCGGCGGTCTGCTGCACTGCTGTCTTGGCCGGGCCAAAGGCGTCGGCATCGGGCAGGGGCGCCAGAAACAGGCCAAGCGCGGCCAACATGGCGATGGGACGAAGCGAAACCATATGCCCCCATGTCGCCAATGCGCAGGCCAAGCGCAAGAGAGTTTACCGCGATTCGCGCGTTGACAGGCCTTTGTCGCGCGGGCCATCACCCCGCCATGAGTAGCGCCATCAAGTTGCACGAAAGCTGGCTGACCCCGCTGGCCGACCAGTTCGCCACCCCGCATATGCAGGGGCTCAAAGCCTTTCTGGCGGCGGAGAAGGCGGCGGGCAAACGCATCTTCCCCAAGGGCCGCGACTATTTCCGCGCGCTCGACCTGACCCCGCTCGACCAGGTCAAGGTCGTGATCTTGGGGCAGGACCCCTATCATGGCGAGGGGCAGGCGCATGGCCTGTGCTTTTCGGTCCAGCCCGGCGTGCGCACCCCGCCATCCTTGGTCAATATCTACAAGGAGATGGAGGCGGACCTGGGCATCCCGCGCGCCTCCCACGGCTTTCTGGAACATTGGGCCAGGCAAGGCGTGCTGTTGCTCAACAGCGTGCTGACGGTCGAAATGGCGCGCGCGGCCTCCCATCAGGGCAAGGGCTGGGAGCTGTTCACCGATGCCGTCGTGCGGCTGGTGGCGCAGCAGGAAAAACCCACCGTATTCCTGCTCTGGGGCGCCTATGCCCAGCGCAAGGCGGCGTTCGTCGACCAGAGCCGTCATCTGGTGCTGAAATCCGCCCACCCTTCACCGCTATCGGCGCATAATGGCTTCCACGGATCGCGGCCCTTTTCGCAGGCCAACGCCTTTCTGGAAGCGCATGGCCGCGGGGCGATCGACTGGGCCTTGCCGCCGCTGTGACCGAATCGTGAAAAGTACCCGCCTGCGCATCTGCACCGCCAAGCGGCGCTATGGATCGGAAGCGGACGCGCAGGCCGCGGCGGAGCAAGCGACGATCATATTGCGCCCCTATCGCTGCGACCGTTGCGGGCAGTTCCACCTCACCAGCCGAACCAAGGGCAAGCGCGTCCCGCGTCCCGCGGCCTGCAGGGTGAGAGCGCCCCTTCTCCCCGGCGGGGAGAAGGATACGAAGCCTTACCGAACGCAGTGAGGTTAGGCGAAGTTGGATGAGGGGGATCAACGCTGGAGTGGCATATCTTCGCGAGGCCAGCACACCCTCACCCAGCTCCGACTAGGCAGCAAGCTGCCAAGTCTGCGCAACCCTCTCCCTGGAGGGAGAGGGAATAACAAAAGTGAGGCCCGGTCCTGCTTGCGCAGGCCGGGCCTCTTCCCTCTCCAAACCAAATCCGGTGGATCAGCCGTCGTAATCGCCGCCGATATTCTGGTTGCGCGGCGGGGCCGCCGCGGTCAGGCGCAGGGCTTCGGCCGACTGCGCGATCGATCCGATTTCGTCCGGCGTATCGTCATCGTCAATCTGCACCTTCTGGAGCGAGGCGACGACCGAATCATGCAGTTCGGCGGGCAGCACCGTTTCCTCGGCGATTTCGCGCAGGGCGACGACGGGGTTCTTGTCCCGGTCGCGGTCCACGGTCAGCTCTGCGCCGCCCGAAATCTCCCGCGCGCGCTGGGCGGCGAGCAGGACGAGGTCAAAACGGTTGGTAACCTTGTCGACGCAATCTTCGACGGTAACGCGGGCCAAACGGGCCTCCTGCAACAAATGGAATGATTAGTGGGCCGGTTAGCAGCGCCCCTGTCTCAAGTCAATGAAAAGGCCATAAAGCCGTGGCGCACCCGGCCAAAAGGCGGCATGAGGGCGCGATGGCGACCCCCGTGAAAGTCCAAGCGCCCGACATCGCCGTCACGCTGGACGGCAATCATCTGCGCCTGATCGATGATGGCGCGGCCCTGTTCGACGCGCTGGTGGCGCTGATCACCGGCGCGCGCACCTCGCTCAAACTCTATTATTATATCTTTGCCGATGACGGCAGCGGCTTGAAAGTGCGCGACGCGCTGGTCGCGGCGCGGGCGCGCGGCGTGGCCGTCACGCTGATGGTCGACGGCTTTGGATCATCGCGGACCCCCGACGCTTTCTTTGCGCCATTGATCGAGGCAGGCGGGCATTTCGGCCGTTTCGGCACGCGCCGGTCGACCCGCTACCTGATCCGCAACCATCAGAAGATGGCGATCGCCGATGACGCGCGGATGCTGATCGGCGGCTTCAATGTCGAGGATGGCTATTTCGGCATCCCGCCGCACGACAGTTGGGCCGACCTTGGCCTGTGGATCGAGGGGCCGCAGGTCGAGGCGATGAGCCGCTGGTATGGCCAACTCTGGCGCTGGGTCGCGACGCGCAAGCAGCGTTTCCGCACACTGCGCTACATGGTGCGCCACTGGCACCCCTCGCTCCACCATGATCCCGCCGATCCGTTCCGCTGGCTGATCGGCGGACCGACCCGGCGACTCAGCCCCTGGGCGCAGGTGGTCAAGCATGATCTGGAACAGGCGCAGCGGGTCGATATGGTCGCGGCCTATTTTTCGCCCGGACGCGGGATGCTCAAGCGGATCGCCCGCGCGACAAGGCGCAAGGGTGCGCGGATCATATTGCCCGCAAAGTCGGACAATGGCGCGACGATCGCGGCAGCGCGGCTGCTCTACGGACCGCTGCTCAAGCGCGGGGTGGAGATTGCCGAATATCAGCCCCGCAAGCTGCACATGAAGCTGATCGTCATCGACGATGCCGTGTTCATCGGATCGGCCAATTTCGACATGCGCAGCTTGTTCGTCAATTTAGAGGTCATGCTGCGGATCGACGATGCCGGGTTTGCCACGTCCGTGCGCGGCCTGATCGACCGGATGGCGCGGGACAGCCGTGTCGTGACGCTGGAGAGCCATCGCGCCAGCCGCACGCTGCTGACGCTGGCCAAGCAATGGATCAGCTATCTGCTGGTCGGCGTGCTGGACTATACTGTTACGCGGCGGCTCAATTTCCGCGATCCCGACGCCGATTGACGGGGGGAAGGGTCAGCCCCTCCCCCGCATCATCAACGGCCGGTATCGCTCAGCACGCGGACCTGCCCGACCGGATAGCCCTTCTCGGCCATTTCCTTGGCATAGTCGCCGCGCGCGTCGGCCAGTTCAGCACGATATTCCTCCCAGGCGTCGCGATTATCCTCCGCATCGGACGCGCCGCGCAGATCCTTGGTCAGTTCCTTGCGCGCTTCGGCAAGGTCGGTCTGATAGTTGAACCAATAATCATTCTCGATCCCGGCAATCGGCGCCTGATAGGTCAGCTGGTTTTCAACCTGCGCCAGTTGCTCCTCATAGCTGACCGGCCCTTCGCCCTGGGCGAGCGCGGCGGTGGACGTCAGGGTGAGCAGGGCGGCAGTGGCCAGAAAAGACGAACGCTTCATGGGGTTTCTCCTCATTCCTCGTGAAACACGAAGGAGACAACGCCCCGACCCCGCCCTTTTTCGCTGAACGAAACGACAGAATGGATGAAATGCGCCCATGCAACGACGAACGGAGCCGCTCAACGCACGATCAGGTAAAATCCCGCAGGCGATGAACCGCCATTTTCGATCACGATATCATAGCGCTCGGTAAAGACCGGCAACCAGGCGCAGTCCGCCTGTGGCCCGCCCACCGCCTTGGCGCACAGGGTCGCGCCGTCGGACCCCTGCACCCGGATCGACAGGCCAGCGCCGCCGGCCCCGCCCGCCGGTGCGATGGAAATTTGCGCGCGCTGTCCGGCCAGGAATAATTGCCGCATGGTGAAGCTGCCGCCCGCCACCAGCGACCCGCGCCTGTAGGCCGGACCCAGCGCCCGCCCGCGAAAGGCGAGCGTCGATCGGGTCACGCCGCGCGTCTGCGCCTCCTGCGTCCACAGCGCGGCGAGATCATCCTGCCCCTCCGCAGGGGTCGCCCCCAGCGCCTTCAAAACCTGCGCTGTGTCCATCAGCTGCGCGGCATTGCCCCCGGCCAGCGCCGCGTCCCCCTCCATCAGCGTGCGCAACACCGGATCGGCGGGCAGCATGTCGGCTGCGGGCGCGGCGGGCGTCGTGGCAAGCAGCAATGCGGGCAGCAACAGCCTAATCATTCTGATCCTCCAGCTGCCAAATCCTCGAACTGAACGACGAAGCGCGCACCGGGCGCTGCGTCCTCCACGTGCAACGACAGTTCATGCCGTTGCGCAATCGCTCTGGCAAGCGCCAGTCCCAGCCCATGCCCGCCACCTGATCCGACATCGAGCCGGACATAGCGTTCGAAAATGCGCGCGCGGTCCGCCGCCGGGATGCCGGGGCCGTCATCCTGCACCACGATGCGCGGGCCGGGCGACAGCTCCAGCGCCACCGATCCGCCGCTCGGCACATATTTGAAGGCATTGTCGAGCAGGTTGGACATCAGCCGCATCATCTGCATCGGGTCCGCGCGGAGCATCACCCCCGGCGCGATCCGGGCATGAAAGCCGATGCCCAGTTCCTCCGCGCTTGCGCCATAGAGATCCGCCAGCGTCTCGGCGATATCGCTCAGATCGACCTCCGCCAGTCCGCGCAGGTCACCGCGCAGCGCCTGCGTACCCGCTATGTCGAGCAGCGAGTCGAGCAGCCGCACGACCCCGCGAATTTCGCCGCGCGACTGGTCCAGCGTGCGCAGCAGGCCCAAGTCCTGCGTCCCTTCCATCGCCTTCAATATGCGGGTGTCGAGGTGCATCAGCGGGGTGCGGATTTCATGCGCGGTCTGATCCGACACGGCGCGCTGCGCCTCGATCAGCCGTTCGACCTGATCCAGCATCGCATTGGTATTGCCCGCCAGTTCGGCCAGTTCGTCACTGGTCCCCGCGCCCGGCACCCGCGCTGCAATCCATCCGGCGCGGACGGCGGCGAAGGTCGCGTTGACCGCCTCCACCCGTGCGCGCAGGCGGCGCGCGGCAAAATGGCCCGCAGTCAGGCTGAGCAGCGCGATCAGCGCGCCCGCCACGGCAAAGGCCGCCGCCAGCCGGGCGAGCAACGCCTCCCCCCGCAAATTGCTGCGCCCGACCAGCAATTGCGCCGCCGGGCCGAGCCGGGTCGCGCGCGCGAACATGCGTCGCCCGTCGGGCAGGGTAACGAAGCGCGCTTCGGACACGCGCGAGGATAATTTCGGCCAGCGTTCCAGATTGCCTGCGATGCGGCGGCCCTGCGCGTCGGCCAGCAGATACCAGCCCTGCTCGCCATCCTCCCGCTCGACCGCCAGCCGATCGGCGATGCGCGCGCGCAACTCCGTGTCGCCGCCGCTCACATAAATATCCGCAAGGCCAGCCAGATCGGTATCGACCTCCCGCGCCAGCATCGCCCGGCCATCATCGGCGACGATCTTTTCGACCACCAGAAACAGCGCCAGCGTGGACAACAGGCTGACCAGCAGCGCCGACAAAGTCACCCGGCCGAATACCGAGTGGAACAGATTAATCCTACCCAACGGCCGATCCGCTGGCAGGTCCGGCCCCCGCCGCGATCAGCCGGTATCCGGTGCCCCACACGGTTTCCAGCACCGGGCCGTCAAACCCCTCCTCCAGCTTGCGACGCAAGCGTCCGACATTGACGTCGACGACATTGGTCTGCGGATCGAAATTCAGCTTCCACACATGGCGCAGCAGCATTTCGCGCGTCACCACCTCGCCCGCATGGTCCATCAGATAGCGGAACAGCTCAAATTCCTTGGGCGACAGCGCCAGATGCCGACCCTGGCGATAGGCGGTGCGCGCCTTGGCATGACATTCCAGATCGCCAAACAGCAGCACCGAATCATGATTGCGGCGGCTGGCGCGTCGCCACAGCGCGCGGACGCGGGCGACCAGTTCGTCCGGCTCGAACGGCTTGGCCAGATAATCGTCGACCCCGCTTTCCAGCCCCTCGACCCGATGTTCGCTGCGCCCCAGCGCCGACAGCATCAGCACAGGCGCACCCACGCCCGCGCCGCGCAGCCGGGTGACGATATCGATGCCCGAATAATGCGGCAACATCCGGTCCAGGATCAGCACGTCATGCCCGCCGCTGCCCGCGCGCGTCAGCCCGGTCGCGCCATCCTCGGCCTGTTCCACGGTCATGCCCGCATTGCTCAGGATCGCGGCGATATTGGCGCGCGCGGCGGCGTCATCCTCCACCAGCAGCACGGAAATCTGGTCAGTCTGCCCCATCATGTCCCCCGCTACACGAATGGAGGGAAAGCCTGCCAGTGACAATATCTGTTAGGGGTGGGCGTGTTTGGGAATGTACCTTCGCACATTCGGGCCGCACCAGCCCTCACCCCCACCCGGCCACCCATAGGCTACTGTCGTAGGATGGCCGGGTGGGGGTGAAGGCCGATGCGGCATTCGGCGATCAGCCGTGCAGCGCGCCCCGGAACATGATGACCGAGATCACGACCAGATAGATGCCAAAAATCTTCTTGAGCGGTGAAGCTGGCAGGCTGTGCGCGGCGGCCACGCCCAGCGGCGCGGTCAGCATCGACATGGACGCGATCGCCAGGGTCGCTGGAATATTGACATAGCCCAGCGATCCCCAGGGCAGCCCGCCTTCCTTCAGGCCGATGAGGGCAAAGCCGATGGTGGTCGGAATGGCGATCAGCGTGCCGATGCCCGAAGCGGTGGCGATAGCGCGGTGGATGGTCCGGCCGCACAGGGTCATCACCATGATCGCGATGACGCCGCCGCCAATGCCGAGCAGCGAGGAGAAGGTGCCAAGCCCGCCCGCAATCCCCATGCGCAATATGCCCGACGGCATGGTGTCGCTGACCACCTTGCCGCTGACGCTGGGCAACAGGAAGTTGAGCGACATCAGGCCGACGCCCGTGGCGAAGATCATCTTGAGCGTATTGCCGTTGACATGGCCCGCGAGCAGCACGCCAGCGCCGCAACCCAGCACGATCCACGGCGCCCAGGCGCGCAGCACTTCAAATTCCACCGCCCCGCGCCGGGCATGGGCCAGCAGCGACCGGATCGAGGTGACGATGATGGTCGCAGCCGACGTGCCGATCGCGACATGGGCAATCGCCTCATGCGTGCCGCCCAGCAGCGGCAGCACCACCAGCAAAGCAGGCACGACGACGAAACCGCCGCCAATGCCGAAAATCCCGGCGGCAAAACCGGCCACCAGCCCGGCGGCCAGCATCGAAACCAGCGGCACCAGCCAGATCATGACATCGCCGTGCATCACCGCGCTCCCTGTTCCCGTGCCTGACCCATGGTCAAGCTGTTGCGAACGCCCTTGCAGGTCAAGGGGGCGAATGACGGGGAATCGATCATCACGGGAAACCATGCCTCTCTTCGGCGAAACCGGACAAGGGACACGGATCAGCGGTCCCTTGTCTGGCTAGACGAACAGGCGCGGCTAACCCGCAACAGAGACAGGCAAAAGTTGGCGGGCGGGCTTTGCGCCCCTTCTCACGCCACCGCCTCTGCCGCCTCCACATAGGCCAGCCCCAGTGCCTCTGCGACTGCGCGATAGGTGACTTTCCCGTCCCACACATTCAGCCCCGCCAGCAAATGCCGGTCGGCCCGCAACGCATCCTTCCACCCCAGATCGGCGATCCGCAGCGCATGGGGCAGCGTCACATTATTGAGCGCATAGGTGCTGGTGCGCGCCACCGCGCCCGGCATATTGGCGACGCAATAATGGACGATCCCATCGACGATATAGGTGGGATCGGCATGGGTGGTGGCATGGCTGGTCTCGAAACAGCCGCCCTGATCGATCGCGACATCGACCAGCACCGCGCCTTTTTTCATCGTTTTCAGCATGGCCGCACTGACCAGCTTGGGTGCCGCCGCGCCGGGGATCAGCACCGCGCCGATCACCAGATCGGCGTCCGCGACACATTCGGCGAGGTTCGCGCGGTTGGAAAAGCGCGTCTTGGCCCGCGCCTCGAAATACATGCCCAGCCGCTCCAGCACTTCGGGGCTGCGATCGAGGATGGTGACGTCCGCGCCCAGACCCGCCGCCATCTGCGCCGCGTTGAAGCCCACCACCCCGCCGCCGATCACCGCGACCTTGGCAGGCAGCACGCCCGGCACTCCGCCCAGCAGCACGCCACGCCCGCCATGCGCCTTTTCCAGCGCGGTCGCCCCCGCCTGTATCGCCATGCGGCCCGCGACCTGACTCATGGGTTTGAGCAACGGCAGGCCGCCATGATCGTCCGTCACCGTTTCATAGGCGATGCAGATGGCCCGGCTGGCGATCAGGTCGCGGGTCTGGTCGGGATCGGGGGCCAGATGCAGATAGGTGTAGAGGATCTGCCCCGACCGCAGCATGGCGCGCTCATCGACCTGCGGCTCCTTGACCTTGACGATCATGTCGGCGCTGGCGAACACCGCCGCCGCGGTCTCGACGATCCGCGCGCCCGCTTTCTCATACAGCGCGTCATGCGCCCCAATCCCCTCGCCTGCGCCCGTCTCCACCAGCACGTCATGGCCATGCGCGGTCAGTTCATGGACGCTTTCGGGGGTCAGGCCGACGCGATATTCATGATTCTTGATTTCCTTGACGGTGCCGACGATCATCCGCTCTCTCCCGCTATCCTGTTGCGGCTATAGCGCGAATGACGCGACGAATGTTCCGTTAAGGCGCGGCCCGCACCGGCACCGGCGCATTGCACAGATCGACCCCGCCAGCGGGACGATCGTAAAAATCATCCTTCCGGTTGGCGCGCAGGTGCAAATAGGTGGCGAAGCTGGCCGAGGCGACGTCCATCGCCTGAAAACGCGGCCTTTCGGCGTCGGGCAAGTCGCTCGCCAGCCGCACCGACAGGATCGGCACTTTTTTCTCGTCCGCCGTGTAGAAACCCAGCTCGCCCGACCCGCGCGGCAGGCTGGACAGATGCGCCATCCCCTCGACCACCCGGCCGACCACCGCAATATTGCGATCGAGCTGGCGCGGCGCATGCCCGATCACCGCATATAGCTCCGCACCCGTCCCGGCATCCGGCGAAACATTGCGGCCTACGCCCACAAAGCCATAGCAATGCGGCAGCCATGCGCCATCGCCGTCCATCGCCATCGGCCAGCCATCGACATAGCCGGTCTGGGGCGCATAGGCGTCCGCCGAGGGCGAGGGTGTGATCGCCAGCCGCACATTGGCGATCGATCGGACATAATCAACAGAACTGGTCGGCGACAGCCCAGGCGGCAGCGGCTTCTTTTCCGTCACATCGCCCCATTGCACGACATAATTATCCTGCACCCGGTTGATGCTGGTCCCGTCCCACCAATGCGCCCTGGCCAGCGCGCGGATATTGGCGACATGGCGCGGCGCAAAGCCGGGCGCGACCTGAATCACCACCCGCTTGCCCCCCTCGATCGTCATGACCAGCAGATCCTCCGCCGCGATCGCGCGCCAGGCGCTGGCCGGCGCTGCGGCCACGACGGCGGCGGGCGTTGCAGGCGGATCAGCGGCGATGGCGGCAGAAGCGGGGACAAAAGCGAGCAGCGCGGGCGCGAAAAAACGGATCATGCGCCGATCAGAGCGCCACCGCACAGGAAAGTAAAGCATCCCCTTGCCTAGCCGCCTTCGCCGCGATAGGGAGCGCGACTTCCAGTGCAATGCGGAGCGGTGGCCGAGTGGTCGAAGGCGCTCGCCTGGAAAGTGAGTATACGCCAAAAGCGTATCCAGGGTTCGAATCCCTGCCGCTCCGCCACCACCCTGTCCTTACACATCCGTTCCGAATCACTAAAAGCCCAGCATTTCTGCGGCTTTCAGCGTGATTCGTATCCACTTGCATCCCTGCCCGTCCACCGGTGACCGATTGGAAATGTGGGAAAGAATGTGGGAGAATTGGCGGCATGGGAAAGCTCTCCGCTACCGCTGTGAAAGCAGCAACGCGCCCCGGGCGGCTCGGCGATGGCGACGGCCTGTTTCTTGTGATTCAGCCCGGCGGCGGCAAGAGCTGGGTGTGTC
Source organism: Sphingobium sp. FG58 (assembly GCF_057809055.1). Lineage (NCBI taxonomy): Bacteria > Pseudomonadati > Pseudomonadota > Alphaproteobacteria > Sphingomonadales > Sphingobiaceae > Sphingobium > Sphingobium sp. FG58. The sequence goes on from NZ_JBMDJF010000001.1 coordinate 482,657, forward strand.
GGGTGCAGAAGAATGGCAACCGGCGCGACTTTGGTCTGGGCAGTGTATCCAAGGTTTCGTTGGCGACAGCCCGGGAACGGGCACGGGAAATCCGCACTTGGGTCGAGCTTGGACTGGACCCGATATTTGAACGGCGCAAAGTGCGGGGAATTCCCACTTTCCGGCAGGCGTCCGCCAGGGTGATTGCCGCCTACAGCAAGACATGGCGCAACGAGAAGCATGAGAAACAGTGGCTTCAGACGCTCGAAACCTATGTGTTTCCTCAGATCGGCGACTTACAGGTTCATGAGATCACCGGCCCGATGATCCGGAACCTGCTATCGGACATTTGGCTCGCCAAGCCAGAGACAGCGCGGCGGGTCCGGCAGCGTATCGGCACGGTTCTCGATTGGGCTTACGCTTCGGGCTATCGTGAAACAGAAGCGCCGATGCGCGCGATCACGAAGGGGCTTCCACGACAGCCCAAGCAGGATGGGCACTTCGCGGCTATGCCCTATACGAAAGTATCCGCGTTCATGGTCAAACTGACGGAGCGAGAATCCTTCAGTCGTCTTGCACTGCGCTTTGCCATCCTGACAGCCGTGCGATCCGGCGAAGTTCGAGGCGCGACATGGGAAGAATTCGACCTGAAAGAGAAGCTGTGGACCATACCGGCAACACGCATGAAAGCATCGCGCGAACATGTCATTCCCCTGTCTGCACCGGCGCTTGCAATTCTTGAGCGATGCCTGGAACTGCGGATCGGATCGCGCTCGTTTGTCTTCCCAGGAGCCAGAGGTGACGCACCGATGAGCGACATGACGCTCACAAAATTGCTCCGCGAGATGAAGGAGGACGTGACCGCCCATGGTTTTCGCTCCACTTTCCGGGATTGGGTCAGCGAAGAAACCAATCACCCCGGCGAAATAGCGGAAGCTGCCTTGGCGCACCGGGTCAAGGACAAAACAGAAGCCGCATACCGGCGCGGAAACCTCCTAGAAAAAAGACGGAAGTTGATGGACGAGTGGGCGGCATATTGCTTGAAGCGATAACCCAGAACCCATGCCTGAAAGGCGAGTGCACACCCATTCGAGAGGCAGCGCGAACGGTCAGATTTCCCATCTTATAGACGCACGACTGGCCGGTTGCGGACTGTCGGGTCAGGGAGCAGTAGGCGCTAATAACCGCCCTTCCGCTGTCAGACTTTCTCACTGGGAATGGGCCACTCAGCGGAGGGGCGGTTCACGAAGGCCGTAGGGTTGATGGATCGCTGTGGATGGCTTGGTCTATACGCGCCACTGCTTTGAAACCACGGGGCACTCATGCTTTCCCCAACAAGTCCGCCAGCTTGGCATATCTGCGCTGCTCGCTCTCTTGCTGGAGCCGTTTCGTATCCTCGACCACCCATTCCATATAGCGCGTCTGTAAGCGCAGCAGGGTTTCGTAGACCGTACCGATACGCTCAAAGAAGCCCCATAGCTCATCAATGATAGCTGGCTTGGGTTCCTTCCAGACAAGGCGCGCTTTGCTGCCCTTTCCATCGACTTTGAATTCGCCCTTACCGCGTTCAATCTGGACGATGCAGCCCGCTTCATCATCACGCCAAAGGTCATGGATATAGCGGTTTCGCCTATCGTGAAGCTTGCCCTCAATCTCAGCCAGCAGCGCGTCCAATTCCTTCGCCCAATCGTCATTCGGTTTGAAGGTGTGAAGCGACTTCCTGAGCATCGCAAGTTGAGATCGGAAGTCCGTATGAGCCAATACAATGCCCCTCATTTCCGGGTTGGGCTGTGCAGCCAGAACGGTATGCTCAACCATTGAGCGAACGCCATCTTCGACCATTCCCCAGACGACCACCACACCGCCTAGAGCTTCTGTCATGTCTCCAAATGTCGGCTTCTCGGTCATTCGGATTGTTCTCCAAACGTCAGTTTGATTTGCGCGTTGTCGCTTTCCAAAATGCCATCGCCGCGAGTCCAATCCATATGTAAGCCATACCGTAGTCTGGTCCGATGACGGTCACGATATCGCCCACGCATTCATATCCGCCCTGACCGTCTCTCACCGTCTGGGTACACTCGCCATGATGGGTCGCCGTAGCTGATTGATAAGCGGCCATTATGAGCATTCCTGCTATCGCTGCCGTTATGCCGCGATTGAGGCGATCATTATCAAATGGGTCCATATCCAGCTTGCCGCCCACATAGCGTAGCGCCAGCCAAAGGATTGTGGGGATAGCAGCCAGATAGGCTACGCGAATGACCATCCCATATGGCTGAACAGGCCCAAAGACGAGCAGCGCCACAAACACAATGCCTACGATGTAATCGCGGTTCTTCTCGCTCAGCCCGTAAGCAAAATCTTCATCCATTGCAGCACTTACCCCTTTGCGCCCTTATGGCCGTTATCGAGCAAGGCCGCCAGCCTTAGAGACGTCCGCAATTGTGAAGGGTTTCGGGCGCTTGCGTACGAAAGCCTCCAGTGCAGGAACCCGCGGG